>NZ_CP087190.1:5557500-5874598 GCF_024749165.1 Pseudomonas sp. B21-023
CACAGCAGGTAGGTGTCGCCGGGCTGCACCTGCAAGGCAACGGCCTGCAGCTCGAGGTGGTCCTCGACGCCGATGGCGCGGGTGACGATATTGCCGCGAGGGTGCACACGGGCTTCGGCTTCGTTGAGCAGGCCGCTGTCCTGCAGCTCCTGGACATAGCTATGGTCGTGGCTCAGGCGCTCGATGCGGCCGTCGCGCAGGCGGTACAGGCGGCTGTCGCCGGCCCACAGGCCAATCGCCTGGTCGCCACGCGCCGCCAGCACCACCACCGTGCTGCCCATCATCGCCACGCCACGGCGCGCGGTTTCCTCGCGCACGATGCCGTTGACCCAGGCCAGGCCGTCGCGCACCTCGCCGCTGAAGTCGTCGAGCGAGTCGAGCATCGGCAAGCTGCGCAGGCTGTCCATGGCCAGGCTGCTGACATAATCGCCCGCCGCATGGCCGCCCATGCCGTCGGCCACCGCCCACAGGCCTGCCCAGGTCAACTCCAGGCAGGCGTCCTCGTTGATCTTGCGCACCATGCCGACATGGCTGTAGCTGGCCGCTGTGAACTGCATGCCGGTCATCCGATCCGCGCCTCGCTACTCAATAGAAAACCGGCGAAATCCTCGCTGCGCGGCAAGCCCGCGCAGCGCATCAACCCCGGGGCGATCCGTTCGGAACCCTTGCCCCACCAAAGGCTCATGCCTTCGCAGGCGCATTCGGCCAAGGCCAGTGCGCGCCCCTGCGGCGTGGTCGCATCCAACCGCTGCAACCCGCCCACCGTCACACGCGGTTCTTGCACAAGCGGCCTCGCGAAGCGAAACGGCTGCAAAGCGGCCTCGAACGCCTCGAAGACGGCACCCGGCTCAAGCGTCGCCAGCAAGGTTTCCTCGACCGCCTCGAACCATTCCTCGGCCCCGGCCACCACAGGCGCCAGCGGCTCCCCCGGCTCCAGCACCTGGGCCACGGTCAGCGGGAAGTACCGCCCCACCCGGTCGATGCTCGGCATCAGCACCCCGACCACCCCCTCGGGCCCGCAAAGCCCCGGCGCCAGGGCGAAACGCCACAAGGGGCTCACCAGATAGGCCTCGAGCCAGCGCTCGCCCAGGGCCTGCTGGCTCGCCTGGATCCCCGCCGCCAGCCACTGGTCCCAGGGCTGGATGAAACCGTGCGGCAGGCCGCGGCTGACAAAGTCGCCGCGGCAGGCCAGCTTTCCGTAGAAACCCACGTCGTTCACAGATGCTCCGGCAGGCTGAAACCGCTGAGCACTCGGCTGCGGAACGGGTTGAAGGCGCTGCTGGCACGCAGCTCGTAGGACACGCTGGCGCCGTCGACGCGCAGGCGCAGGTTGAAGCGCTCCGGCGAGCCGCCGGCCACCAGGTCGGACTGGTCAAGCAGGCGGAACCAGGCCCACGGCCCTTCCACGGTCAGCCCCGAACGGCCAGAGGCCGACGGTGGCGAGATCGACAGGCGCACCACACCGATGCTGTTGGGGTTCGGCCACTGCAACGCCACCGGCCGGCTCGGGCCGTGGTCGTAGCTCACCTGCTGGCCGTCGAGGTCTAGCAGGAACTGGGTGATGGTCGCGTCCATCGCCACCGGCTTGAGCTCGAAGCGCACCCCCGGCTGCACGCCGTTGCTGTTGCGGAAGAACGCGTCGCGGATGCTCGCCGCGCGCTGGAAGGTGTACAGCACGTTGCTGTTGATCCCCAGCTTCTGCGCCGCGCCGGGCTGCCAGCTCCAGGGCGTGCTCGACGTGTTGACGTAGGGTTGCAGGTACTTGCGGAAGTAGTTGTCCATGACCCCGCCGACGCCGAAGAACAGGCCGAAGTCTTCCAGGGTCGCATCCCGCGAACTGCCGGCCACCAACGGGTAGCGGCCGCTGAGGGACTGACGGTAGACATTGACCACTTCGCTGGTCCAGGCGGCGTTGAGCTGGTTGCGCACCCCACCCATGACCAGGTTGTGGGTCGAGCCAAGCACCGAGCTCACCAGGTTCTGCACCACCTTCGGCTGACGCGCGGCCCCCAGGGCAACACGCTGCGCCGCGGCCTGGGCCTGGTTCTTGGCCTCGCCCAGCAGCGCGTCGCCGCTGGCGCCGACCATGGCGCTGACCTGCACGTACAGGGCGTTGAGGTCGGTAAGCAGGCCATCGATGGCCGCAGGCTGGCCTTCGCCGGTTTCCACCAGGCCGGCCAGCTCGGCGAAGTGCGCGGTGACCGGGTCCACCTCACGGGCGGCCGGGTTGTCGCTGGGCAGCGGCGCATCGCCGAGCAGGCCGCCCAAGCGTTGGCGCAGTTGATCGACACCGGCCTGCTCGGCTTTGGCCTGGACCTTGTCGAGGGTGGTCGGCTGAGCCAGGTTGGTCTCCTTGGCGACCGCCTGCAGCAGCTTCTTCATCGGCGATGTCGGCCCGGACAGCACCCGCAGCACATCGGCGGCCTGGCCGACACTGGTGATCGGCACGAAGTCCAGGTCGGCCAGCAAGGCATCCCAATGGCGGATGTAGTCCTGGTAGTACAGCTGCAGCACATCGTCGGCCAGGCGCTTGGCATCGGCCGACTCGCTGGCCTCGCGGCCCAGCACCCAGCGCTCCTCGGCCAGGGTCTCGCTGTGGGCCAGGCTGGCGGCGAGGAAGGCCTTGCGGTAACCCTCGACGGTGAAGATACCCGGCAGCGGCTCGCTCAATGGCTTGCCGTCCTTGAAGCGGAACACCAGCGCGGCGTCACGCCCGGCGGCATCGCTGACCCGGAAATCGCTGACCCCGGCGGGCAGCTTCTGGCGCTTGACCCGGTCGTAGACCCGTTGGGCCACCGGCAGTTGCTGCAGCTGGCGACGGGTGTCGTCGATCAGGCGCTGGTCCAGGCGGGCGTTCGGCGGACGCTTGTCGAACAGCGCCGCCAGGTGCTGCTCCAGGGCCTGGCGCAGGTCCGGCGCCAGGTCGCGCGGCAGGCTGCGCTCCCAGTCCAGGGTGACCCAGGCCTTGATGAACTCGGCGTCGTAGTGTTCGCCGTCGGCCAGCATGAGGTAGGCCTTGAGCCCCTCGTAGAGGTAGTCGGACGGACCACCGCCGTACAGCTGCTCCTCGATGCGGGTGACCAGGCGCGGGGCGAAGATGGCGATCAGCAGCTTGCGGTAGACGCTGTCCGACTCGCCTTCGAGCATGTCGCCCTGGTACAACCCCAGGCCCTCGGCCCAGCCGGGCGGATCTTCGGCCAGGCGGCGCACGCCATTGAGCAGCGGCAGCACCTCGACCACGTTGCGCTGCGCCGGGCTCAGCTCCTGCAAGCTCTTGCCCAGCGGCTTGAGGCGGCTGTCGACCTCGGCGATGTATTGCTGGTTGGCGCGGTAGCTCAGGGTCCACAGGGTACCGACCACCAGCACCAGGGCCACGCTCAGGACCAGGGCGCCACGGGCGATCCACTTGCGCCGCTGCTCGACCTTCGGGTTGCTGCCGACCAGGCCGCGCTCGGCGAAGGCCACGGCGCTGAACAGTTTCTCGATGAAGTAGCTGCGCCCGGTGCCGTTCTGTCGCGCCAGGTGGGCACGGTCCAGGCCCATGCTCTGGGCCATGCTGCCGATCAGGCGGTCGATGGGGCTGCCTTCCTGGGTACCGCTGGTGAAGTACACACCGCGCAGCAGGGCGCGCTCTTCGAAGGCGTTGGGTTTGAAGATACCGTCGAGGAAGGTTTTCAGGTTGCCGCGCAAGGCGGCGAACTGCTGGACGAAGCCGTAGACCAGGTCGCGCCGCGCCGGATCGCGCTCCTGCTGCAGGCGCTCGACCAGGCGTTGGTTCAGGCGCTGCTCCAGCAAGGCGAACTCGCCGCCGAACAGCGCCAGCGCCCCGTCGCCCTGCTGGCCATCGTCGAGCGGGAAGGTCATGCCCCATACCTGGGCGCGCTCCTCCTTGCTCAGAGTGTCGAAGAACTCCATGAACCCGGGCACCAGGTCGAGCTTGGTCAGCATCAGGTAGATCGGGAAGCGCACCCCCAGCTGGCTGTACAGTTCCTGGATGCGGGTACGGATCGCCGCCGCGTGCGCGGCGCGCTCGGCGTCACTGCCCAGCAGCAGGTCGGACAGGCTGATGGCGATGAACGCGCCGTCGATGGGGCGGCGTGAGCGTTGGCTCTTGAGCAGGTCAAGGAAGCCCAGCCAAGCCGCCTTGTCCACCTGGGCATGGCTGTCCTGGGTGGTGTAGCGGCCGGCGGTGTCCAGCAGCACGGCCTGGTCGGTGAACCACCAGTCGCAGTTGCGCGTCCCGCCAACACCACGGATGGCGCCTTCGCCCAGCTGCGCCGCCAGCGGGAAGTGCAGGCCGGAATTGACCAACGCAGTGGTCTTGCCCGATCCGGGCGGGCCGATGATCACGTACCACGGCAGTTCATACAGGTTGCGTCGCTCGTCGCCGCCCAGGCGTGCCTTCTTCAGCAGCACCAGGGCTTCGTCCATGCGTTGGCGCAGGGTCGCCAGCTCTTCGGCGGTGGCCACGCTGGCTGGGTCCGGCGCGGTCTCTGCGGCCAGGCTCTGCATGACCTTGGCTGCCTGGCGCCGGGCCTGGACGATGCGCCATACGCGGTAGGCGATCCACACTGCGAACAACAGGGCGATCAGCACCAGGCGCGGGGCGGCCGGCACCAGCATGTCCAGCAGCGGGCCGAGGAACCAGATGATCAGGCTCAGGGCCAGCAGGCCCAGCAGCGGAATCACCCAGCGAATGACAAAACTGAAAAACGCCTTCACTCGACGCCCTCCGCCAGAACGGTGATTTCAACCCGGCGATTCTTCGCCCGGCCTTGCGCGCTGTCGTTCGACGCCAGCGGTTCGGTGTCGCTCAGGCCCTGCGCGGTAAAGCGCTCGGGCTGGCCGGTGCGGGCGGCGAGGAGGTTCTTCACCTCTTCGGCGCGGGCCTGGGACAACGCCCAGTTGGACGGGAAGCGCAGCGTGGCGATGCGCTGGTTGTCGCTGTGGCCGGTGACTTTCACGTTGCCTTTCACTTTCGCCACGGCTTCGGCGATGCGCAGCATCAACGGCTCGAAGTCGCCCTTGATGCTGGCGCTGGCCGAGGCGAACAGTTCGTCGCCACGAATGGTCACCACCGAACGGTCCACCGCGTCCTGCACGGCGACCCGCCCGGCCTTGATGTCTTCGGCAAGGAAACCGGCCAGGCGCGGACGCTCCACGGGCTTGGGCTGCACCACCGGACGATCCATGGCCTGCACCGGGATCTCGCCCAGGGCATGAATGCCGCGGAACACAGGCTCGGCGTCGGCCGCCAGCTTCAGGCGCAGGCCGAACAGCACCAGCAGCAACAACGCCAAGGCCACCGCCAGGCCGACCCAGGGCGGCACGAACTGCGCCAGGCGATCGCGGGCCACGGTGACACCGCGCCAGTGCGGCGACAGCTCGCGCTCGAACTCGCCACGGGCGCTGCGGATAGTCGCCGCAGTGCGTTCGCGCAGGGCCTCGAGCTGGGCGCGGCCACCGTTCATCACCCGGTAGCGGCCTTCGAAGCCGAGGCTGGTGCACAGGTACAGCAACTCCAGCAGATGCAGGCGTTCACGCGGGCTCTGCAGGCAATGTTCCATCAGCTGGAACACCTTCTCGCCGCCCCAGGCCTCGTTGTGCACGGTGATCAGCAGGCTCTGCTTGCCCCAGTCGCTGGCGCTGCCCCAGGGCGTGCTCAGCACCGCCTCGTCGAGCGCGGTGCACAAGGCATAGCGCGCCAGCAGCACCTCGTTGCGCGGCACCCCGGCGGCCTCGGCGCGCTCTTCGAACTGGCGCAGGTAGGCCAGCAGTTGCGCACGCAGACTAGCCGGGGCCGGATGGGCGATGGTGTTGCGCAGGCGCGTGAGCAGCGCCAGCAATGGACCGGCCGCTTGCTCCAGCGGGTTCAGGCCCGCCGCCTGGCCCGGCGCCAGCGGTTCGGCCGGCACGTTCAGGGGTGGCGGCGGCGCAGCTTGCGCAGGCCCCGGCGCGGCCGGTTGCGGGCCACGGCCACCGGGGCGCGGCATGAACTGGGTGCGGTCGTTGGCGAGCGGATCGTCCGATTGCATCGCGGCTTATCCTCGAATGGCCCAGAAGGCCAGGTTCAGGCCGGGGAACTCGCCGGCGACGTAGAAGGCAAAACCACCGGAATGCTGCAGCTGCTTCCAGTGTTCGCTGCCCCGGTCGAGCTCGAAGTAGGTGGAACCGGCATGGAACGGAATCTGCCGTGGCGCCACCGGCAGCGGCAGCAGGCCGATGCCCGGCAGTTGCAGGTTGACCAGGTCGCGGATGTGCTCCACCGCGCCGATCTTGCTCTGTTGGCCAAAGCGGCTGCGCAGGGTTTCGCTGGGCACGTCGGCGCGCACCACCAGGATGAAGCTGGCGCTGTCGAGCAGGCTGCGGTCGGCGAGCATGCCGACGTGGATGCCGTAGGCCTTCTCGACCAGTGGGATGGCCACGGCCTTGCTGTCGATCAGCATCGACAGCGCCTCGCGCAGCGCGGCCATTACCGGGGCAAAGGTCGCCGCCAGGTCGTCGTGCTGGTACACCGGATAGCTGTCCGGACGGCGGCCATCGCGGGTGAAGGTGGCGAACTCGCCGGCCAGGGCCACCAGCTCGCTGTACAGCCGCTCGGGGTGCAGCGGCGTCAGCTGGTTGAGGTGCTCGACCAGTGGCTGGGCGCGGTTGACCAATTGCAGCAGCATGAAGTCGGCGATCTCCGAGGCGCCGCCATTGGCCGAGGCGACCACGCGCCCGGCCAGGGCTTCGCCGCGCTGGTGCAGCAAGCCCAGCAGCTCGCCACGAAAGCCTGAGAGCGGGTTGCTGGCGGCCACGTCAAGCAGTGGCGGGATGTAGCTGTCATCCAGCACCAGTGCGCGGTCGGCACGTTTCTCGCGGATACGCACCACGCCCAGCGCGGCATAGTCGCTCAAGCCATCCTCGGCGCGCAGCAGGCGCAGTGCTCGGCTGCCCAGGGCAAGCGGCGCGCGGTTCTCGAACGGGGCGTTGTCGTCGCGCACTTCGCTGACACGGCTGACGTAGCGCGCGCCGTCAGGCACCTCGCCGTCGTCGACGGTATCGCGGGCGCCGGCACGCTTGAGCGGCAGGCCGAGGTGGATCACACCGTTGCGCAGGTCGTCGGGAATCTCCAGCGGCGCGGGCGGCAGGTCGTCACGGGGAATATCGAACGGCGTGCCATCCGGCAGCAGGCCACGGGCGCTGAGGATCGCCAGCTTGCCTTGGGCCAGCAGGCCCTGATCGATCAGCAGTTCGGAAAACCCCCAGGCGGCGGCGCTGAGCGGCCGGCTGCGGGCATCGACGAAGTTTTCCAGGTAGCGGTCGTGCTGCTGGAAGTGCTGGGTGGTGATGAACATCCCTTCCGACCAGACCACGCGATTGTTCCAGGACATGCTTTCTCCGATTGCCTAGCGGGCAGGCTCAGGTTGTGGGGCGGCCACGGCGCTGCGCACGGCGCGCACATCGAGGCTGATCTGATAATCACGGGGCGGTACCGGCAGCACGCTGCGCCACTGGGCGCGATCGACCTCGCGGTAACCGACCACCAGGCCGACCTGGCGCGTGGCCGGGTCGAGCGGGCGCTCCAGGCGCAGCTGCTCGCCGGGCTGGAGCAGGACTTCGTCCTGGTCGATCAGGTCGGCGGCCAAGGTGGCCTGGGCACGTTCGGCCAAGGCGAAATAGTCGGCACGGGCGAAGGCGGCGCTGTTCTTCAGCTCGTAGATGCGCACCCGTACCGGCGCGGGCATGCCGCTGGCACCGGGGTTGAGCCCGGCGGCGGCGCTGAAGTACAGGGTGACCCCCGTGGCGGGCGCCGCCTCGGGAGCTGGCTCGCTCGGCGTGTCCTTGCTGCAGGCACTGAGCAGCACCATGGCCAGGGCTGCGATCAGTCTTGTTGCACTCATCCTCGTCCTCATGACGTCTTGTGTTCTTCCTGTGTCCCGGGCATTGGCCTCAGGAACGTTGAATGCGTTGGCTGTGGGCCTCGTAGGCGCGGCTGAACTCGCGGCCGAACAGGTCCTGGAAGTCGTCTTCGGCTTCCCGGGAAATCTGGCTGTAGAGCTCGGTGAACTGCTGCCAGCAATGAGCCTGGCGTGAACCGCCGAACAGCTTGGCCAGCCCGGCCGCTGGCGCCAGGCGTTCCTCCAGGCGGGCGGGTTCGAAGCGTTTGAGCAGGTGCTTGAGCGCCGCCTCGATACCCGCCATCACCGCCAGTTGGTGGGCGCGCAGGTCGTCGAAGCTGTCGCGTACCGCCTGGTCGGGGGCCATGAACGCCTGGTTGCCCTCGCGCAGCAGCAACAACAGCGCTTCGTCGGCATTGGGGGCGAACTTCAGCGGGTTGTTCTGTACCGGGGCGATGGTGGTCTGCTGCATGCGGAACTCGCCTTTGAGGCTGCTGCGCGCGCGCAACACATCGATCAGGCCCTCGACCATGAGCCGGTAGCTGCGGCCAATGGCCTCCATCTGCGCGGCGGCATCGACGGCGTCGATGCGCAGGTGCTCGATGCCTGCGCCACGCAGGAAAGCCTGGAGCAGCGCATCGCTGTCAGCAGGCGCGGCAACCGTCACGATGGGCTGCGGCCGAACAACAGGCTCGCTCGGGGTCAGTGGCTCCGGCAGCGGCGGTGGCGGTGCTGGCGCCAGTACAGGGGCGGGCTGGATAACAGGTGCCGGGGTTTCATCGAACAGGTTCCAGTCATCCGGGATCACGCCCGGCGCGCCGGGCATGGCTACCGGTAAAGGCGCGGGCGGCGGCGCCACCGGCGTGGGCGGTCGAAAATCATGCTGCTGCGCGGGAACATGATCCGGCTGGCTGACAGGCGGCACGCTGGAAGGGCCGAGAAAATCGAACAGATCCGGCAAGGTGTCGTGGCTCGACGCCCCCTGCAGGAAGGCGGCGGGTGCACCGGCGATGGGCGCGCTCGGAGTGGCCACCTGGTTGGCCATCAAGGCCTCGAAACTATGGGCCTCGGACTGCCCGGCAATCGGGATCGACAAGCCGGAATCAATACGTGCCTGGATCTCGTAATCGCCAATTCGAATAACTTCGCCGTCCATCAACGGCTCACTGTTACCGCGACGCAGGCGAATGCCGGCATGCACCAATTCCACGCCATTGGTGCTGTTATCGGTCAAATAGTAGCGACCATCCTTGAACTGGATCACACAATGTTTCGAAGAAACAAGGCGTTCCGGATCGGGAAGCACCCAATCATTATCCGCGGCCCGACCGACGCTGATGGCACCGTTTTCCAGCAACTTCTCCGGGCACTGCCCCGGGGTGATCTTGTGATAACTGGTAATGGTCAGGCAAAGTGCCATCATGCCTCCTTGCGTATATATGAAACACTCATCCATCCATTTGAGTGGATAAACGAGCCCGACCCGGCATTTCGACCAAGCCCTTTGAAATCAAGGGCTGGATGCCAAAACACGCTTCCCGGAAGGCCGTATTAAACCCTATCGGCAAGGCACTTTGATGGCACCTGACCAATGGACGCCAAGGGTTGCCAACTGGTTCACAGTCGCCTTGCGCGGCGCGTAGCTTACCTTGACAGCAATTTGGAAATAAACCATAAATGCGCAACTTAAGAGTGCCAAAGTGATATCACCGTGATATCAACTTCGCATTCTTTGACAAGTTTGTGCGCCAATTCACATTTGCAACTTGGCGCATACGAAGCCCTCGCCAAGGGCCGATATGGAGATCGATTTCTGGTGAACTCACCGCAGCTGCTCGCCGCTGTTTCCGCAGACTTCCCGTGCGGCGATGACCTCGAATACGACGCCGATTTCCTGCAACTGGAACGCGATGCCCAGGGCCGCCCCGAGCGCGTGATGGGCGATGCCGTGCAAGCAGCCGAACCGCCGCAGTGGCGCGCCATCGAACAGTCCTGCACCGACCTGCTGCAACGCAGCAAGGACCTGCGCATCACCCACTTCCTGGTCCAGGCCAACCTGGCCCTGCACGGCCTGCCGGGCCTGGCCGCCAGCCTCGAGCTGATCCGCGACTTGCTCGGCGAATACTGGCTGCACCTGCACCCGCAGCTGGATGCCGCCGACGACAACGACCCTACCGTACGCATCAACGCCCTGGCCGGCCTTACCTGCGACACCAACATCGGCCTGCTGCGCGACGCCGTGCTGGTGCGCTCCCGGGCGTTCGGCCCGGTGACCCTGCGCGCCGCCCTGCATGCAGCCGGTGTGCAGCACTTCGCCAGCGAGCAGCTGAGCGCAGAGGAACTGGCCGCCGCCCTGCGCGATGCCGACCCCGAGCAGCTCGAACAGTGCCGCCAGGCGCTGCAACTGGCCCGCGACGCCCTTGACGTCATCGAGAGCCGGGTCAATGACCAGGTCGGCTCGTCCAGCGGCGTCGATCTGTCCGCGTTGCGCCAGCCGCTGCGCCAGGTCCAGCAGGTGCTGGCCGACTACAGCCCGGAAGGCGCAGCGCCGCCTTCGAGCAGCAGCGAAGACCAACCCGCCAGCAGCAGCCATGACGACCGGCAACCCGTTGCCAGCGCTGCCGCGCCACGCTCGACGGCGCGGCCCGGCGAAGTGAACAGCCGCGACGACGTGCTGCAGAGCCTCGAACGCCTGCTGCAGTACTACGCCCGCCACGAGCCATCGAGCCCGTTGCCGGTGCTGCTGCGCCGGGCGAAGAACCTGGTCAACGCCGATTTCGCGACCATCGTCCGCGACCTGATCCCCGAGGGTCTGTCGCAATTCGAGAACCTGCGCGGCCCCGAAGGCGACTGACGCCTCGACACCGCATCAACACCGACGCCTGCAACAAGCAACGCCGCCTTACCGGCGACCAGGAGGAACAACGTGGCGAAAGACAGCTCCCAGAAGTTCATCGCGCGCAACCGTGCGCCGCGGGTGCAGATCGAATATGACGTCGAGCTGTACGGCGCCGAGAAGAAGGTCCAGCTGCCCTTTGTCATGGGCGTGCTCTCGGACCTCGCCGGCAAGCCCGCCGAACCACTGCCGACGGTGGCCGACCGCAAGTTCCTGGAGATCGACGTCGACAATTTCGACTCGCGCCTCAAGGCCATGAAGCCCCGCGTGGCGTTCAACGTGCCCAACGAGCTGACCGGTGAAGGCAACCTGAGCCTGGACATCACCTTCGAGAGCATGGACGACTTCAGCCCCGCCGCCGTGGCACGCAAGGTCGATGCGCTGAACCAGCTGCTCGAGGCCCGCACCCAGCTGGCCAACCTGCTGACCTACATGGACGGCAAGACCGGTGCCGAGGACATCATCCTCAAGGCTATCAAGGACCCGGCCCTGCTGCAGGCCTTGGCCAGCGCGCCGAAACCCGCCGACACCGAGCCGAAGGCCTGAGGAGACCGACCATGAACGATCCGTTGCGCGACAGCCAGGCCCCGCAGGCGGCCACCCAGGACCCGAGCGAGTTCGCCAGCCTCCTGCTGCAGGAATTCAAGCCCAAGACCGAGCGGGCCAAGGAAGCCGTCGAGAGCGCCGTGCGCACCCTCGCCGAGCAGGCCCTGGCGCAGACTAGCCTGGTGTCCAACGATGCCATCGGCTCGATCGAGCAGATCATCGCCGCCATCGACGCCAAGCTCACCGCCCAGGTCAACCAGATCATCCACCACGATGACTTCCAGAAACTGGAAAGCGCCTGGCGTGGCCTGCACTACCTGGTCAACAACACCGAGAGCGACGAGCAGCTGAAGATCCGCGTGCTCAACATCTCGAAGAACGACCTGCACAAGACCCTGAAGAAGTTCAAGGGCACGGCCTGGGACCAGAGCCCGGTGTTCAAGAAGCTCTACGAAGAGGAATACGGCCAGTTCGGCGGCGAGCCGTACGGCTGCCTGGTGGGCGACTACTACTTTGACCAGTCGCCGCCCGACGTCGAGCTGCTCGGCGAGGTGTCGAAGGTTTGCGCCTCTATGCACGCGCCGTTCATCTCCGCCGCCTCGCCGACGGTGATGGGCATGGGCTCGTGGCAGGAGCTGAGCAACCCCCGTGACCTGACCAAGATCTTCACCACTCCGGAATACGCCGGCTGGCGCTCGCTGCGCGAATCGGAAGACTCGCGCTACATCGGCCTGACCATGCCGCGCTTCCTGGCGCGCCTGCCCTACGGCGCCAAGACCGATCCGGTGGAGGCCTTCGCCTTCGAGGAAGACACCGACGGCGCCGACAGCAGCAAGTACACCTGGGCCAACGCCGCCTACGCCATGGCGGTGAACATCAACCGCTCGTTCAAGCACTACGGCTGGTGCTCGCGCATCCGCGGCGTGGAGTCGGGTGGCGAAGTCGAAGGCCTGCCAGCGCACACCTTCCCCACCGACGACGGTGGCGTGGACATGAAGTGCCCGACCGAGATCGCCATTTCCGACCGCCGCGAAGCGGAGCTGGCCAAGAACGGCTTCATGCCGCTGCTGCACAAGAAGAACACCGACTTCGCCGCCTTCATCGGCGCCCAGTCGCTGCAGAAACCGGCCGAGTACGACGACCCGGACGCCACCGCCAACGCCAACCTGGCCGCGCGTCTGCCGTATCTGTTCGCCACCTGCCGCTTCGCCCACTACCTGAAGTGCATCGTTCGCGACAAGATCGGCTCGTTCAAGGAAAAGGACGAGATGCAGCGCTGGCTGCAGGACTGGATCCTCAACTACGTCGACGGCGACCCGGCGCACTCCACCGAGACCACCAAGGCCCAGCACCCGCTGGCGGCCGCCGAAGTGGTGGTCGAGGAAGTCGAAGGCAACCCGGGTTACTACAACTCGCGCTTCTACCTGCGCCCGCACTACCAGCTCGAAGGGCTGACCGTGTCGCTGCGCCTGGTGTCGAAGCTGCCTTCGGCCAAAGGGGCCTGATCATCGCGGGCCAGCCCGCTCCCACGCTGGGGGCGGGCTGCCCGCGATTAGCCACTCAACGCTAACCGACGCGAAATCCCGAGGACATCATGGCTGTAGATATTTTCATCAAGATCGGCGACATCAAGGGCGAGTCCCACGACAAGGCCCACAAGGACGAAATCGACGTGCTGAACTGGAGCTGGGGCATGTCCCAGTCCGGCAACATGCACCTGGGCAGCGGTGGCGGCTCGGGCAAGGTCAACATCCAGGACCTGTCCATCACCAAGTACATCGACAAGTCCAGCCCCAACCTGATGGCCCACTGCTCCAGCGGCAAGCACATCGACAAGGTCAAGCTGACGGTGCGCAAGGCCGGCGGTGAAAGCCAGGTCGAGTACCTGATCATCAACCTCGAAGAGGTGATCATCAGCTCGCTGAGCACCGGCGGTTCGGGCAGCGACGACCGCCTGACCGAGAACGTGACCCTGAACTTCGCCAAGGTCACCGTCGACTACCAGCCACAGAAAGCCGACGGCACCAAGGAAGGCGGCCCGATCAAGTACGGCTGGAACATCCGCTCGAACGTCAAGATCTGATCGACCGCGCCCGTGCCGCGCCACCGTGCGGCGCGGGTGCACCTCCCCACGCGTCACCCGCTCACGGTGAACATCATGGCCAAGCCTTCTTTCATCAACCTGTGGAATGCCTACCCCAGCGTGTCATCGCCCTGCGACGGCGGGTGGGACAACCAGTGCGCCATCCGCATGAGCATCGCGCTCAACGGCGAGATGAGCCTCAAGGTCAACAAATCGACCTATACCGAACCCAAGTGCGCCCACGACCATGCCCGTGGCGCCGAATCCCTGGCCAACTGGCTGGAGACACGATTGTTCTACCCGCTGAAGATTGCCGGTACCGCCAAGGCCCGCGACGCGCTCAAGGGCAAGACCGGGATCATCTTCTACAAGGACTGCTTCGCCCGCAACGGACAAAGCCAGGAGAACCGCACGGGCGACCATATCGACCTGTGGAACCGCGGCCTGACCAAAGGTTTCTCCGACCACAACTACCAGTCGAAGCAAGTCTGGTTCTGGGAGCTCACATGACCCGCGCTGTCCTGGCCGGTGCCCTGCTGCTGGCCCTGAGCGCTTGCGCCGACGCCGAACTGCTGAACGAGGCGAACCTGGGCGGGCAGGCCGTGAAGCTGAGCGAGAATGCCGGCCAGTGTGTGCTTGATCGCGGCGAACAGCGCCTGGCGCTGGACATGCAATGGCCCTGCGGCCTGAGCCCGGACCGCGCCGGCAAGGCCCGGGTCGAGCAGTTCAATGGCACGCCGGTGGTGCTGGTGACCCATGTGCAGCCGCACCCGACGCTCAAGGGTGAATGCCTGAAGACCTCGCGCGCCGTGCGCCTGACCCAGGCCGGCCTGGAAGCCTCCACGCCCGCGCCGAGCGCCTCCTGCGACACCGGCTTCGAAGACCAGAAAATGTTCACAGGGATGTTCCAGTGGTAGCCGAAATCGCCACCCGCGACCGCTTGCAGCCTTCGCTGCTGGATCGCCTGACCGACGATGACCCGGGCAACCCGCAGGAAGCCCCCGACAAGCGCGTGCTCAGCCTGCAGCAGCTCAAGGCCTCGGTACTGCGCGACCTGGCCTGGCTGCTCAACACTACGTCGCTGCTCGACACCGGCGCCACGCTGAACTCCCCGGCCGGCGCCTCGGTGATCAACTATGGGCTGCCGGCATTGGCCGGCAACAGCGCGTCGAACATCGACCTCAACGCGCTCGAACGCATCATCCACCAGGCCATCGCCACCTACGAGCCGCGCATCCTCGCCCATACCCTGAAGGTACGGGCCCAGGCCGCGCCCGGCGAGATGAACGCCAACGCCCTGAGCTTCGAGATCGAAGGCGACCTGTGGGCCCAGCCGGCGGCCCTGCCGCTGCTGCTGCAGACCGACGTCGACCTGGAATCCGGGCACGTGCGCGTGGCCCCCGCCGACCGCCGGAGGCGCGCATGAACCCGCGCCTGCTCGAGCTGTACAACCAGGAACTGCAGCACATCCGCGAGGGTGCCGCGGAGTTCGCCAAGGAATACCCGAAGATCGCCGGGCGCCTGACGCTGTCCGGGATCGAGTGCGCCGACCCTTACGTCGAGCGCCTGCTTGAAGGCTTCGCATACCTCACCGCGCGGGTGCAGCTCAAGCTCGACGCCGAATACCCGACCTTCACCCACAACCTGCTGGAAATCGCCTACCCGCACTACCTGGCGCCGACCCCGTCGATGACCGTGGTGCAACTGCAGACCGATCCCGACGAAGGCTCGCTGGCCGCCGGGTTCCAGCTACCCCGCGACAGCGTCCTGCGCGCCAATCTCGGGCGCAATTCGCAGACGCCCTGCGAATTTCGCAGCACCCAGGACGTCACCCTGTGGCCGTTGCAGGTGGCCCGGGCCGAGTATTTCGGCAACCCCGGCGCCGTGCTCGGGCGCCTGGCCGCCAGCGAACCGAAAGCCCGCGCCGGGCTGCGCCTGACCCTGCGCAGCGGCGCCGAGATTCCGTTCTCCAGCCTGCCGCTGACGCACTTGCCGCTGTACCTCAACGGTGCCGACGAAACCCCGTTCCGCCTGTACGAACAACTGCTCGGCAGCGCCTGCGCGGTGTTCGCGCGCCAGCCGGGCGCCGACTGGGTCGAACGCATCCCGGTCGAGGACGCCTTGCTGCCCTGTGGCTTCGATGACCGCGAAGCGGCGTTGCCGGTGGTGCCGCAGGCCTTCCAGGGCTACCGCCTGCTGCAGGAGTACTTCGCCCTGCCCCAGCGCTACCTGTTCATCGACTTCGCCGGGCTCGAGCGCGCGGTCAAGCGCTGCGACGGCCAGGAGTTGGAGCTGCTGGTGCTGTTCGACCGCATCGACGCCGCGCTGGAAAGCAGCGTGGGCCCCGCCCAGTTCGTGCCGTTCTGCACCCCGGCGATCAACCTGTTTCCGCGCCGGGTGGATCGCATCCACCTGACCGACCGGGTCCACGAGCACCATGTGATCGCCGACCGTACCCGGCCCACTGATTTCGAGATCCACTCGTTGCAGCGGGTCACCGGCCACGGTACCGGGCCGGACCAGGAATTCCTGCCGTTCTACGCGGTGCGCGACCCGTCGCGCTATGGCCGTGACCAGGCGTACTACCTGGTGCGCCGCGAACCGCGCGTGCTCTCCAGCGAGCAGCGGCGCAACGGTACGCGCTCCAGCTACATGGGCAGCGAGACCTTCGTCAGCCTGGTCGATGGCAACCAGGCGCCGTACCGCCATGACCTGCGCCAACTGGGCATCAGCGCGCTGTGCAGCAACCGCGACCTGCCGCTGTTCATGAATGTCGGCGACGGGCGCAGCGACTTCAGCCTGGCCGACAGCGCACCGGTATCCGCCGTGCGCTGCCTGGCCGGCCCCAGTCGACCGAAGGCCAGCCATGCCCACGACAACAGGGCCTGGCGCCTGATCAGCCAACTGTCGCTGAACTACCTGTCGCTGGCCGAACAGGGCCAGGGCGCCGCCGCCCTGCGCGAACTGCTGCGCCTGTACGGTGACCAGCAGGACAGCGCCCTGCAGCTGCAGATCGACGGCCTGCGCGAAGTCAGCTGCAAACCCTGCACGCGGCGCCTGCCGATGCCCGGGCCGATCGTCTTCGGCCGTGGCCTGGAGATCACCCTGACGTTCGACGAGAACGCCTTCCGCGGTACCGGGGTGTTCCTGCTGGGCGCGGTGTTCGAGCGCTTCCTGACCCGTTACGTGTCGATCAACAGCTTCACCGAAACCGTGCTGCGCACCAGCGAACGAGGCGAGATCATGCGCTGGAAAGCCAAGCCCGGGCGCAGGCCGAACCTGTGAACACGCTACAGGCCATGCAGGCTGAGCCCTGGGAGTACGACTTCTTCCAGGCGCTGCGCCGTCTCGAGGCGGAGAACCCCGAGCTGCCCCGCTTCGGCCACTCGCTGCGCCTGGCTGACGAACCGGTGCGCCTGGGCCAGCGCCTGGACTGCGGCTTCGCCCCGGCAACGCTGGCCTCGGTCACGGCCAACGACGACCAGCCAGCGCGCCTGGAGCAGTTTTTCTTCGGCCTCGGCGGCCCCAACGGCCCCCTGCCGCTGCACCTGACCGAGTACATGCGCGAGCGCCAGCGCAACCACGCCGACCCAACCAGCAAGCGCTTTCTCGATGTCTTCCACCACCGCTTGCTGAGCCTGTTTTATCGCGCCTGGGCCGAGGCCCGTCCAACCGTCAGCCATGACCGCCCGGGCGACGATTACTGGGCCGCGCGCCTGGCCGCCCTCAGCGGCCGCGGTCAACCGGAGCTGCAAGGCCAGGGGCCGCTGGCCGATACCGCCAAGCTGCACTGGTCCGGTCACCTGGCCGCGCAGACCCGCTACCCGGATGGCCTGTGCAGCATCCTGGCCAGCTACTTCGGCGTGCCGGTGAAGCTGGAGGAATACGTCGGCCAGTGGCTGGAGCTGCCTGAACGCAGCCAGCTCGGCGTGCGCGCCAACCGCCTGGGCGTCGACCTGTGCCTGGGCCGCTACGTCTGGGACCGCCAGCACAAGTTCCGCCTGTGCCTGGGCCCGCTCACCCTTGACCAGTACCACGCCCTGCTCCCCGGCGGTCAGGCGTTCGTCGAGCTGGCTGCGTGGGTCGCCGAGTACCTGGGCCAGGAGCTGGACTGGGACCTCAACCTCATCCTCGCGCAGGGCCAGGTGCCCGCGCTGCAACTCAATGCCGACCAACGCCTGGGGTTCGACACCTGGCTCGGCCGGCCGTCGCACGATGCCAACGACCTGAAGCTCGCCCGGTACTACGCCGAGCGGCCGGTCAACGCCCCGCCAACAAGGAGTCAGGACCATGGGTGAAATCAGCCGCGCCGCGCTGTTCGGCAAACTCAACAGCGTCGCCTACAAGGCCATCGAGGCCGCCACGGTGTTCTGCAAGCTGCGGGGCAACCCCTATGTCGAGCTGGCGCACTGGCTGCACCAGTTGCTTCAACTGCAGGACAGCGACCTGCATCGCATCATCCGTCAGTTCAACATCGAGCCGGCGCGCCTGGCCCGCGACCTGACGGACGCCCTGGACCGCCTGCCGCGGGGCTCGACGTCGATCACCGACCTGTCCTCCCAGGTCGAGGAAGCCGTCGAGCGCGGCTGGGTGTACGGCAGCCTGATGTTCGGTGAAAACCAAGTGCGCACCGGCTACCTGCTGGTTGGCATCCTCAAGACCCCGAGCCTGCGCAACGCCCTGCTGGGGCTGTCCAGCGAGTTCGCCAAGCTGAAGGTCGAAGCTCTCAGCGAACGCTTCGACGAGTACGTGGGCGATTCGCCGGAAAACAACCTGGCCGCCAGCGATGGTTTCAGCGCCGCCGCCCCCGGCGAGGCCAGCGGTGCCTTGGCCCCGGCGGCGATGGGCAAGCAGGAGGCGCTCAAGCGCTTCACCGTCGATCTCACCGAGCAGGCGCGCAGCGGCAAGCTCGACCCCATCGTCGGCCGTGACGAGGAAATCCGCCAGCTGGTGGACATCCTCATGCGCCGCCGCCAGAACAACCCGATCCTCACCGGCGAGGCCGGCGTCGGCAAGACCGCCGTGGTCGAAGGCTTCGCCCTGCGCATCGTCGCCGGCGACGTGCCGCCGGCCCTGAAAGACGTCGAGCTGCGCAGCCTGGACGTCGGCCTGCTGCAGGCCGGCGCCAGCATGAAGGGCGAGTTCGAGCAGCGCCTGCGCCAGGTCATCGAAGACGTGCAGGCCTCGCCCAAGCCGATCATCCTGTTCATCGACGAAGCCCACACCCTGGTCGGCGCCGGTGGCGCGGCCGGCACGGGCGATGCCGCCAACCTGCTCAAACCGGCCCTTGCCCGTGGCAGCCTGCGCACCGTGGCGGCGACTACCTGGGCCGAGTACAAGAAGCACATCGAGAAGGACCCGGCGCTGACCCGGCGCTTCCAAGTGGTCCAAGTGGACGAGCCGAGCGAGGCCAAGGCGCTGCTGATGATGCGCGGCGTGGCCTCGACCATGGAGAAGCACCACCAGGTGCAGATCCTCGACGAAGCGCTGGAAGCCGCCGTGAAGCTGTCGCACCGCTACATTCCGGCGCGCCAGTTGCCCGACAAGTCGGTGAGCCTGCTCGACACCGCCTGCGCCCGCGTGGCCATCAGCCTGCACGCGGTGCCGGCCGAGGTGGACGACAGCCGTCGGCGCATCGAGGCGCTGGAAGTCGAGCTGCAGATCATCGCCCGCGAGGCCGCCATCGGTGTGAACACCGGGCAACGTCAGCCCCAGGCCGACAGCCTGCTGGCCGAAGAGCGCGAGCGCCTGGCCGCCCTGGAAAGCCGTTGGGCCGAGGAGAAAGCCCTGGTCGACGAGCTGCTGGCCACCCGCGCGCAACTGCGTGAACAGGTCGGTGTGGTCGATCAGGAAGTAGACGTGCAGGGCAGTCATGAGCTGCGCGAAAAACTCATCGACCTGCAGCAGCGCCTGAGCCAGCTGCAAGGCGAGAGCCCGCTGATCCTGCCAACCGTGGATTACCAGGCAGTGGCCTCGGTGGTCGCCGACTGGACCGGTATCCCGGTGGGGCGCATGGCGCGCAACGAGATCGAGACCGTGCTCAACCTCGACTCGCATTTGGCCAAGCGCATCATCGGCCAGGATCACGCGCTGAAGATGATCGCCAAGCGCATCCAGACCTCCCGCGCAGGCCTCGACAACCCGAACAAGCCGATCGGTGTGTTCATGCTCGCCGGCACCTCCGGCGTGGGCAAGACCGAGACCGCCCTGGCCTTGGCCGAGGCCATGTATGGCGGTGAACAGAACCTGATCACCATCAACATGAGCGAATTCCAGGAAGCCCATACCGTCTCGACCCTCAAGGGCGCGCCACCCGGCTACGTCGGCTACGGCGAAGGCGGCGTGCTGACCGAAGCGGTGCGCCGCCGCCCGTACAGCGTGGTGCTGCTGGACGAGGTGGAAAAAGCCCACCCCGACGTGCATGAAATCTTCTTCCAGGTGTTCGACAAGGGCGTGATGGAAGACGGCGAAGGCCGCCAGATCGACTTCCGCAATACCCTGATCCTGCTCACCACCAACGCCGGCACCGAGCTGATCGCCAACACCTGCAAGGACCCGCAGGCCCTGCCCGACCCCGAGGCCGTGGCCACTTCGCTGCGCAAGCCGCTGCTGGAGATCTTCCCGCCGGCGCTGCTCGGTCGCCTGGTGACCATCCCCTACTACCCGCTCAGCGACACCATGCTCAAGGCCATCACCCGCCTGCAGCTGGAGCGCATTCGCAAGCGTGTGGAAGGTACCCACAAGGTCGGCTTCGCCTACGACGACGAGGTGGTCGAGCTGATTGTCTCGCGCTGCACCGAGACCGAAAGCGGTGGCCGCATGATCGACGCCATCCTCACCAACGGCCTGCTGCCGGATATGAGCCGCGAGTTCCTCACCCGCCTGCTCGAGGGCAAGCCGCTGGCCAGCGTCAGCATCAGCCGTCGCGACAGCGACTTGCACTATGACTTCGGCGCCGCCGACTGACAGGACCGACCATGCTGTTCAAGCAGTTCACGCGCCTGGCGCAAATCAACAGCCCCCTGGGGCCGGACAAGCTGATCCTTGCAGAGATGGGCGGCAGCGAGGAGCTTGGCCGCCTGTTCGACTACGAGCTGCAGCTGACCAGCGACGACCCAGCCATCGACCTCAACCAGCTGCTGGGCAAGCCCATGAGCCTGAGCGTGCAGCAGAGCCTCGGCACATCGCGGCACTTCCACGGCATCGTCGCCCGTTGCAGCCAGTCGGTGGATCAGGGCCAGTTCGCCAGCTACCGCGTCACCCTGCGCCCTTGGCTGTGGTTGCTGACGCGCACCAGCGACTGCCGAATCTTCCAGCACCTGAGCGCGCCGCAGATCATCAAGCAAGTGTTCCGCGACCTGGGTTTCTCGGATTTCGAGGACCTGCTCAGCCGCAACTACCGCGAGCGCGAGTACTGCGTGCAGTACCGCGAGACCAGCTTCGACTTCGTCAGCCGGCTGATGGAGGAGGAAGGCATCTACTACTTCTTCCGCCACGAGCAGGAACGCCACGTGCTGGTGCTCGCCGACGCCTATGGCGCGCACCAGAAAGCCCCCGGCTACGAGACCGTGCCCTACTACCCGCCGGACGGCCAGCACCGCGAGCGCGACCACATCAACGACTGGCACCTGGCTCAGGAAGTCCAGCCCGGCTCCCTGGAGCTAAACGACTACGACTTCCAGCGCCCCAGCGCGCGCATCGACGTGCGCTCGGCCATGCCCCGGCCGCACCAGGCCGGCGACTACCCGCTGTACGACTACCCCGGCGCCTACGAGCAGACCCAGGACGGCGAGCACTATGCCCGCACCCGCCTGGAGTCGCTGCAAAGCCTGCACGAGCGTGTCGAGCTGCGCGGCAACGCCCGGGGCCTGGGCAGCGGCCATCTGTTCAGCCTGAGCAACTTCAGCCGCCAGGACCAGAACCGCGAGTACCTGATCGTCGCCGCCCGCTACTACGTGCACCAGGAACGCCTGGAGAGCGGTGGCGGCAGCGGCGCGGCGCAGTTCGAGAGCAACCTGAGCTGCATCGACGCGCAGCAGAGCTACCGCCCGGTGAGCAGTTCGCTTCGCCCGATCGTCAAGGGGCCGCAGACCGCCGTGGTGGTCGGCCCGGCTGGCGAGGAGATCTGGACCGACCAGTACGGCCGGGTGAAGGTGCACTTCCACTGGGACCGCCACGACCAGTCCAACGAGAACAGCTCGTGCTGGATCCGCGTATCCCAGGCCACGGCCGGCAAGAACTGGGGCTCGATCCAGGTCCCGCGCATCGGCCAGGAAGTCATCGTCAGCTTCCTCGAAGGCGACCCCGACCGGCCGATCATCACCGGGCGGGTGTACAACGCCGAACAGACCGTGCCCTACGACCTGCCCGGCGGCGCCACCCAGAGCGGCATGAAGAGCCGTTCGAGCAAGGGCGGCAGCCCGGCCAACTTCAACGAAATCCGCATGGAGGACAAGAAGGGCGCCGAGCAACTGTACATGCATGCCGAACGCAACATGGACACCGTGGTCGAGCAGAGCGAGACGCTGTCGGTGGGCGTCAACCGCACCCAGACCGTAGGCATGCTCGAGACCATCACCATCGGCCAGGACCGCATCCGCGCCGTGCGCCGCGACGACATGCTGCTGGTCGGCGCGAGCAAGACCGACAGTGTCAGCACCAGCTACCTGATCGAAGTCGGCGAGAACCTGCGCCTGGTCTGCGGCAAGAGCGTGATCGAGCTCAACGCCAGCGGGCAGATCAACATCAGCTGCGAGCAGTTCAGCTTCCACGCCAACGCCGACGCCGAGATCAACACCGGCGGCACCCTTGACCTGAACGTGGGCAGCGGCGCGCAGACCGCCCCGAACAACCAGGGCGTGAAAACGGCCATCGACGGCGCGGTGAAGGCCCTCTTTCCCGGCGCCGGCAAGTAACGAGAACAAACCATGAGCTACCGCGTCAACGAATTCCGCTTCGCCCTGCCCGATGCGCAGGTACGCGACACCAGCATCAACATCCTGCGCTTCGAAGCCCTGGGCACCTCGCTGATCGTCAGCCGCAGCCTGCTCGAAGAGGGCGAGACCCTGCAGAGCAACTTCGACGGCCAGTTGCAGCGCCTGCAGCAACAGGTCAAGGACCTGCAGTTCCAGCCGGCCCGCGCCACCCAGGTGGGCGCGGCGCAGCCGATCGAGGCGATCGAGCTGAGCAGCCAGTTCAGCAAGGGCCAGGAAAAGGTCTACCAGTACCAGCTGGCGCTGGTGCTGCCGGGCACGCGCAAGATGTTCGCCCTGAGCTACGTCAAACCCACTCCCCTGGGCGAGGCCGAGGCGACGCACTGGACGGCGCTCAAGCAGTCCCTCGACTTCGACAACCTGGGCTGACCCCGCACCATGTCCGACGCTCTCTGGGCCGCCCGCGAAGGCGATGCGCTGCTGCACACCTCGGTGATGGCCGACATCATCGGCGGCGTGCTGGAAGTCGCCGCCAACGTCGCCATCGGCGCCCTGGCCACCGCCGCGGTGGCCGCGGCATTGGGCATTACCGTGGTCACCGGCGGCCTGGGCTGCTTCGTGCTTGGCGCGGTGGTGGGCCTGGTGGTCGGCGTGGTCATGGCCAAGACCGGCGCCGACACCGGGCTCAGTCGATTATGCGAGGGCATCGGCAACGCCCTGTTCCCGCCGACCGTGCAAGCCACCATCGCCAGTGGCTCGCCCAACACCAAGACCAACGGCAAGCGCGCCGCGCGCGCGGCCGGCGTGGTCACCGCGCCCTCGGCCCCGGCCAGTGGCGGGGGCGGGGGCGCGCAGGCCGAGGAACAGGAAGAGACCTTCCTCGACATGGCCAAGGGCTTCTTCTCGCAGATGTGGCGGCCGACCGTCGCCAGCCCCGCGCCCAACACCCAGGAAGCCCCCGACGACAAGGTGCTGTGCACCAAGCACCCGCCGATGCCGCCGCAGTACCTTGCCGAAGGTTCGAGCAAGGTATTGATCAACGGCCACCCGGCCTGCCGCAGCGGCGATCGCAGCACCTGCGAGGCGGTGATCGTCGATGGCGGGCTGGTGTCGGACAACGTGCGCATCGGCGGCGGGCCGATCGTGGTGCGCGAGATCCGCAGCGGCAAGACACCGGGGATCGGCCTGGCGATCACGGCGTTGATGATGTTGCGGGGGCGGGGGGGGAAGTTTTATAGCAAGTTTGGGTGCATGTTGATTGGGGGCGTCACCAACTTGGTGACCAGCCAAGTCACCAGTGCCCTCACTTCGGCCATCGCCGGCTCACCCAACCCGGTGCACGCGCCCACTGGCGCGAAGATCCTCAATGGTGAGGCCGAGTTGGATTTCGAGCTGCCGGCACTGATCCCACTGGACTGGCAGCGCTACTACAACAGCCATGGCGAGCGTGAGGCAGGACTGCTCGGCAGCGGCTGGAGCGTACCTTACGAGGTCCATATCGACGTCATACCCCATCCCGATGGCGGTGAAAGCCTGGTCTTCAACGATGAGCAGGCCCGAGCAATCGACATGGGGCATCTCCCGCTGGGTGATGCGCTTTATAGCACCGGCGAAGGCCTGAGCGTGCGCCGAGCACTCAACGGTGAGGTACTGATCGAAGATCGTGATGGCCGCTATCGTCTATTTGAGCAGGTGCCCGGCAACCCAGCCAGATTGCGCTTGAGCCAGATCGGCGACCGCAACGACAATCGTGTCTACCTGGACTATGACGACCGCGGGCGCCTGCGCGGCCTGCGGGACACCTTCGGCCTGGTCGAGGTGGAACTGCACTACAGCCCGCAATGGCCTCAACGTGTCAGCCATGTGCAACGCCGCTTCGCCGATACCAGCACCGAACAACTGGTCAGTTACAACTACGACGACAGAGGAAACCTCACCGAGGTGCGAGACGCCCAGGGCCAGGTGAAACGACGCTTCGCCTATGACCAGGGCCAGAGAATGATCGAGCACCAACTGCCAACCGGCCTGCGCTGCCATTACGAGTGGGTGCTGACCGAAGATGGCTGGCGTGTGGCTCGGCACTGGACCGACGAAGGTGACGAGTACCTCTTTGAGTACGATGTGGCCGCCGGTGTGACCCGTATCACCGATGGGCTTCAACGCCAGAGCATCCGCATTTGGAACAACCAATACCAGGTTACCGCCTACACTGATGCCCTTGGCCGGACCTGGCGCTTCGACTGGAACGACGAGCGCCAACTGCTGGCCGCCAGCGACCCGGACGGTGGGCTGTGGACGTTCGACTACGACACGTCTGGCAACCTCGCACAGACTATCGACCCTCTTGGTCGCAGTGAGTCGACACATTGGATGGAGCACTGGGCACTACCCCGCGCCTGGACCGACGCCGCCGGCAACTGCTGGCAATACGGCTACGATCAGCGTGGTAATTGTGTCCGGGAAACTGATCCGCTAGGCCTGGCAACCCGTTATCGCCATGACGGACACGGACGCACGGTCGAAATCGTCGACGCCATGGGTAAAGCCAGACAACTGCAATGGAACGACCTGGGCCTGATCAGTGCATTTACCGATTGCTCCGGCTACACCACGCGCCTCGTCTATGACCGCCATGGCTACCTGGCCACGGTGGTCGACGCACAAGGGGAACGCACCGACTATCGCCATGATGCACAGGGACGACTGCTGGAGGTCCGCACGCCAGATGGTCGCAGCGAGCACTACCGGTACGATACCGCCAGCCTGCTGGTGCGACGTGAGGACCCCAGCGGCCATGGCTATGAGTTTCACTACGACGTTTGCGGCCGCCTGCAACGGCAGGTTGATCCCCTGGGGCGGACCGTCGCGTACCGCTACGACACTTATGGTCGTCTGCTCAGACTGGCCAACGAGAACGGCGAAAGCTATCGATTTACCTGGGACTCCGCCGACCGGTTGGTTGAGCAGCGTGATCTAGATGGCAGCGCCCGACGCTACCACTACGACCGCCTCGACTGTCTGCAGCGCCTTGATTACATGCCTGCGCCCCATGGCTTGGGACTGGCACTGGTACCCGGCACGCCGATGGCGCCGATCAGCCACGTCTTCGAGCGCGATGCCGGTGGTCGCCTCCTGGCCAAGGTGACCGACGACGGACGTACCGAGCACCAATACGATGCACTCGACCAACTGCTCATGGTCCGCTTCACCGACAACCAGGGCGATAGCCAACAGCTTGGCTTTGCCTACGATGCCCTGGGTCGACTGATCGAGGAGCACGGTACATCGGGTGTTTTACGCCATCAGTACGATGAACTGGGCAATCGCATCCGCACCCAGTTACCGGACGGCCGCGAGCTGAACCAGCTTTACTACGGCAGTGGCTATCTGCATCAGGTGAATCTCGATGGCAAGGTGATCTGCGACTTCGAGCGTGACCGCCTGCACCGCGAAGTCCTGCGCACCCAGGGCAACCTCGATACCCACAGCGAGTACGACCGATCCGGCCGCTTGCGTTCGCGTCGGAGTCGACCGCGGGGAATGCCCAGGCAGCTGCCAGCCCCCCTGCAGCAGCACTTCGAATACGACCCGACGGACAACCTCACGACTCGCTTACGGCAGAGCCCTGGCGAGCAGCACGCACAGCATCTGCGCCACGATGCCAGT
The DNA here is from genome assembly GCF_024749165.1 of Pseudomonas sp. B21-023. Taxonomy (NCBI): domain Bacteria; kingdom Pseudomonadati; phylum Pseudomonadota; class Gammaproteobacteria; order Pseudomonadales; family Pseudomonadaceae; genus Pseudomonas; species Pseudomonas sp. B21-023. The sequence goes on from NZ_CP087190.1 coordinate 5,583,508, forward strand.
GAACGCATCATCGCCAGCCAGCCAGCCGGTATGCAGCCGGGTGAAACCTTCGCCTATGATGCGGCAGCCAACCTGCTCGATGGCCCACAGGGTGGCTGGGTCCGCCACAATCGCGTGCTGACTTACCAGGACAAGCGTTACCGCTATGACGCTTTTGGCCGGCTCATCGAGAAGCGTAGCGCGCGGCGCGGTGTGCAGCGCTTGCGTTACGATGCCGAGCACCGTCTGATCGAAGTGCGCTCCCAGCACAGCGGACGCGAGCGCGTGGTGCGCATGCAGTACGACCCCCTTGGCAGACGCATCGCCAAGAGCGAATACGATGATACGGGGCAGTGCCTCGGCCTCACCCGGTTCGACTGGGACGGCTACCGCTTGCTCGAAGAGCGTCGCCATGGGCAACGCTGCCTCTACCTGTATGAAGACGACAGCCATGAGCCCCTGGCCCGCGTCGACGGCCTGGGCGAGCACCAGCAGATACATCACTACCACAACGACCTCAATGGCCTGGCGGAGCAACTGAGTGATGAAGCTGGCAACATCGTTTGGCAGGCCCGCTATCAGGTCTGGGGTAATACCGTGCAGGAACTGCGCGAGCCGGCACTCGTCGAGCAACAGAACCTGAGGTTCCAGGGCCAGTACCTTGATAGGGAAACCGGCCTGCACTACAACTTGTTCCGCTTCTACGATCCGGATGTGGGTCGGTTTACCCAGCCGGATCCGATCGGCCTGGCGGGCGGGCTGAACTTGTACCAATACGCCCCGACACCCGCCACCTGGATCGACCCACTAGGGCTGGAAGTCTGCCGGTTGAGTAGCGCAGACAAGAAGAAGATGGGGCGCGCGCCCAAAAACATGAAAAACCCGCACCGGCACCACATCGTTCGGGAAAACGCGCCACGCAACTGGAAACAGCAGAACCGTGACTACATCCTCAATGCGCAGGCGATCATGGCCAAGCACAAAATCGACCTGAACACCGATCTACGCAATTTCACCTGGGCGCGCAATGGCGGCAAAACCCACACTGTCGCGTCGGCCCAGAAAGTCTTCGAGCGTCTGCAGAAAGCCGATGCCAAAGGATTGAAAGCGGTGGAGCGCGAATTAAAACGCATGGGACTGGCCTTCAAACGGGGAACTTTCATCTGATGATCGACTGGCAACAACTCTACGAAAAGCATGAGACCAAGCTCGACCGCCTCTATGACGATGTAGAAGAGGGCAAGCTGGAGCGGCTACGTGCGTTCGCACAGAAATACCCCCAGCTGCTGGTGCTGCCCCGCTATGGCGAGGCCGACGAGGAAGGGCTGCTGCATATGGCCGCCCGGGCCGGACAGACTGCGAACTGTGGCCTGCTCCTGGAGCTGGGCCTGGCGCCTAACCAGCCGTATGTAGACGAGGGCCATGCCAGTGCACTCGAGCTGGCAGCCAGTGAAGGGCACCTTGAAACCTGCGTTTGCCTGCTCGATGCCGGTGCCTGGGTCGATGGCCTGCCACTCAGCGTCTGCCCACCGCTATACGCAGCGGCCCAATCGGGCCACAACGAGGTCGTCGCACTGCTGCTGACACGAGGCGCACAGGTCAATCGCCTGCACCGACGCGCCAATGACAGCGCACTGGACGCTGCGCGTGAATGGGGGCATCAGCGCACGGTCGATCTGCTGCTCGAACACGGCGCACGCAGCATCAACGATGTCGAGGGCGCCGATGCCGAAGGCGCCGGACAGGCCATTGTCACCTTCGTGCACAATACTGCTGGGTGGGTCCTGCCCACCGAGTTCTGCCCCCCCAGTGAAGACCCTCGCAGCACGCTGCATGTCAGCCTGATCGATAGCAAGACTGACTACAAGCTGTTGTTCACCAGCGGCCTGTACCAGGTTGCCCCGATGACCGAGTTGTTCCTCTGCCTGCCAGGTGACTGGGCACTGCCCCAGACCGGATTGCCGGTGCCAGACGCCTGGTGTTTTCCAGTAGAAATGCTGGCACGCCTCGCCGCCAGAACCTTCAAGCACGGCCCTGTGGCCGAGGGCATGCTGTTCAAGCGTGACGATCCACAGTTTGCCGACCTGCACTGGCCTTGCACGGTGGATGCGCTTTTGGCGGTGGACAAGCCTTGGAACAAGCGTGGTGATGGCGAGCGGATTCCCGAAAGTGAGAAGGTCACCCTGCTGACCCTGGCACCGGTGAAGTTCACCGGCAAGGGTGCTCCGACTGCCAAGGCCCTGACCGCACTCATGGAGCGTAAACGCAAGGCGAGCTGGAAGGTCCTGGCGCTGGAGACGCCGACTTGAAGCAGCACTGCTCGCCCACGATAGCAGCAGGTGCCAGCAGTTAGCACGTAACGTCGCGCGTGCCTGGAAGTGACCTGATGGAAACCATCGCATTCAATGGCTTTCCAGCAAGCGTCATCGATAAAGACCAAGGCAAGTAGCTGCGGAGGATGAACATGTATGAGAACACTGCCGAACTACGCAAGGCCCTGAAGGCCCAGAACCCTCTGGAACCACCCAGCGAGAGATTACTTGCAACAGGCCTGGCGACCGGGCGCTGCCATCAAGGACACGACCAGGTTCTTGACTGTTTGTTCACCGAGCAAGCCAAGGCACGTAAGAGCGAGATCGTTGGCAACTTTCTTGTAGGTGTCGAACGTAATGAAGCGAGTCTGCGCGCGGCAATGTCGGCTTTTGCTTGCGCTACACACCTGCCCAAACATCCCTTCACGGTGCACGATCAACTGACTTGCCAGGTTTGCAGCGCGTTCGAGCAGATCGATGTCAACTTCATGCAACTCAACCGGGTTCGTTTTTTCGTCGGAGCCGTATTAGGTGGCGATATCCTGCACATCGCGTTCATGCTGCAAGAGCACAACGCTGCGGCGAAGCTGCGACCGGAAAATTTCGACTTGATGGTCTCTGTCATTGATCTTATCCGTAATGTTCCGGCCCCGACCAAGCCCAAGGAACTGCTCAAGCTGCTGCGCAAACTGCCAGGTATCAAGATGAGCGAAGAAGAAGGCCGGGGTTCCTCGACCTGCTTGGGCACTGCGGCATACTGCAGACGCCAGAGCACCCTGGCCTGCTGTACCGCTATACCAACCTCGGTCTGGCACCACGCAGCGCACGCTCGTCGGACTGGAGTTACCCGATGGACTTCTGGCGCGGTGAGCATGGCCTCAACCAGGACGCCCTGCACTATTGGTTCAGCGACTATCCCGAGTTGCTCAAGGCGTAGGCCATTGGCAGGCAGATCACACAGCAACAGCCACGACCATTGCGGCAAGCAAGGTGATGAAGCCGGCTTCTTCTTCATCCAGTTCACCTGATCGGATACCGCGACCTTGGCTGCCATCGAAACTGGCCGTAGCTACCGCCCCAGGCAATTCCGCGTCGAGTAACAATCTTTTACCGAAACCCCAGGTTTTCCCTGCGCAGCCTTTGCCTATCCTAGGCCGGGTCATCCCGCCTGCGATGGACCCATGAAAGACTCGCTCCCCAGCCGCTATGCCTGCCTGTTCCTGTGTCTGGTCTTTACGATTGCCAGTGCCCCTTTCCTGCTTGCGCACAGCTGGCTCTGGCCCTTCACCGTCATCAGCGCCCTGCTCAGCCTGGTCGGCCTCAACGACCTGCGCCAACGCCACCACGCCGTGCGCCGCAACTATCCGATCCTGGGCAATATCCGCTACCTGATCGAGACCATTCGCCCGGAGATCCGCCAGTACCTGATCGAGGGCGACGACGACAAGCTGCCGTTCTCCCGCGCCCAGCGTTCGCTGGTCTACGCCAGGGCCAAGAACGAGAGTGCCGAGAAAGCCTTCGGCACGCTCAACGATGCCTACAAACCGGGCTTCGAGTTCATCAGCCACTCGATGCTGCCGGTGCCGATGCCCGACCCTGCGTCGTTCCGCATTCGCATCGGCGGCCCGCAGTGCCGCCAACCGTACTCGGCGTCGATCTTCAACATCTCGGCCATGAGCTTCGGCGCCCTCAGCGCCAACGCCATCGCTGCGCTGAACAAGGGCGCGCGCCTGGGCCGCTTCGCCCATGACACCGGTGAGGGCAGCATCAGCCCCTACCACCGCGAACACGGCGGCGACCTGATCTGGGAAATCGGCAGCGGCTATTTCGGCTGCCGCAGCGAAGACGGCCAGTTCGACCCCGAGCGCTTCGCCGAGCAGGCCCGCGCCGCCCAGGTGAAGATGATCGAGATCAAGCTCAGCCAGGGCGCCAAGCCGGGCCATGGCGGGATCCTGCCGGGGCACAAGGTCAGCGCCGAGATCGCCGCCACCCGAGGCGTGCGCGAGGGCGAGGACTGCATCTCGCCGGCCGCCCACAGTGCCTTCGCCACACCGCGGGAGCTGCTGCAGTTCGTCGCCCGGCTGCGCGAGCTGTCCGGCGGCAAGCCGGTGGGCTTCAAGTTCTGCCTGGGCCACCCGTGGGAGTTCATGGGCATCGCCAAGGCCATGCTGGCCACCGGCATCACCCCGGACTTCATCGTCGTCGACGGCAAGGAAGGCGGCACTGGCGCGGCGCCCCGGGAGTTCTCCGACAACATGGGCGTGCCGCTGCGCGAGGGCCTGATGTTCGTGCACAACACCTTGGTGGGGCTGAATCTGCGCGAGCGCATCCGCATCGGCGCGGCGGGCAAGCTGGTCAGCGCCTTTGACATCGCCAGCGTGCTGGCCATCGGCGCTGACTGGGTCAACTCCGCCCGGGGCTTCATGTTCGCCATCGGCTGCATCCAGTCGCAAAGCTGCCACACCAACAAGTGCCCGACCGGGGTGGCGACCCAGGACCCGCTGCGCCAGCGCGCGCTGGTGGTGCCGGAGAAGGCCGAGCGTGTCGCCAGCTTTCACCGCAATACCCTGCACGCCCTGGCCGAGATGCTTGCCGCCGCCGGTCTGGACCATCCTTCTGAACTCAAGCCCAAGCACCTGGCGCGGCGTATCAGCGCCAGCGAGATTGGCCTGTTCTCGCAACTGCACACCTTCCTCAAGCCAGGCGAGCTGCTCAGCGGTGCGATCGACAGCGAGTTCTATGCACGGATGTGGCGGATGGCGCGCAGTGACAGCTTTGCGCCGGAGACGGGGGAGATCGAGGTGGCGCCGGTGACGGCCAGCGTGCTGCGGAAAGAAACAGCCCCGGCATAGGCCGGGGCTGTGGGTGACGCGGGATCAGGATCAGAAGATGCTGATCGGGTACTCGACGAATACGCGGACTTCGTTGCCGTCGTCGTTGTAACCGTTCTGCTGGACAGCATTGTTGGTCCGCAGGAAGGAGCTGCGCAGTTTAACGGACAGGTCCTTGGCCGGGCCTTCCTGAACCACGTAACGGATCTGGTTGAAGATCTCGCGCTCTTTACCTTCACCGAAGCCTTGTGGGGCGCCGACTTTACGGGTGTTGATGTTGTCACCCACGACATAGGCAAACTTGTAGGTCAGCCCCGGAACGCCGAAGGCGCCAAAGTCCAGGCCATAGCCCAGCTGCCAGGAGCGCTCGTCTTCTGCGTTGAAGTCGGACCAGTAGGAGTTGGCCAGGTAGATGGTCGAGCCACCGTCACCCACGCCACCATCGTTCTGGTACCAGCCGTAGTTGTAGCCGGTGCTGCCGGTGCTGCGCTGGTGCGCCAGGGTGAACGAGTGCGGGCCGTAGGCGTAGGTGGCGGCCAGGCTCCAGATGGTGTTGGAGTCGCCGTTGAGCTTGGCGGCACGCACGTACTTGTTGTCGATGTCCGACTTGTAGCCGTTGAAGTCCAGGGTCAGGGACTGGTCGCTGGCAATCGGGAAGACGTAGTTCAGGCCCAGGTAGTGCTTCTTCATCACGTCTTCGTTGTCTGCGGTGTACAGCGACGCGGTGAAGTTGTCGGTGAACTTGTAGCTGCCGCCGAGCACGTTGATCGACTTCAGACCGCCGCCATCACGACGCTCGGCACTCTTGCGCGCTTCCTGGGTGAAGCGGCCGGCGTTGATTTCCAGGCCCTTGATCTCCTTGGAAGTGATCATGGTGCCGGTGAAGCTTTCTGGCAGCAGGCGACCGTCGTCGTATTGCAGAACCGGCAGGGCCGGCATCTGGTCACCGTATTTGAGTACGGTGTTCGAAACACGGAACTTCACCGCAGCGCCACCACGGGCCAGGTTGTGCGGAGCGTTGGTCTTCTCACCATCGAAAGTGGGATCGGAACGCTTGAAGAAGTCGACACCGCCACCCTGGTTACGGCCCTTGCCGCCATCCAGGCGCAGGGCGTACAGACCAAAGGCATCGACACCAACACCGACGGTGCCCTGGGTGAAGCCGGAGGAGAAGTTGGCGATGACGCCCTGGCCCCACTGGGACTGGTCGTTGGTGTGATGCTTCTTGTCACGGTTGATGAAGGCGTTGCGCAGAAGGACGTTGGCGTGGCTGTCCTCGATGAAGCCCTTGCTCTCGGCCTGGTCATTGGCCTGTGCCTGGGTCGCGGCGATCATCGCCAGGGCGACCAGGCTGATCCTGGTTTTCAACATGTTATTTTCCTTATTTCGTATTCAAAAACGCTCTGCATCAGAACGCCAGGAACCAACGCCCCTTCGTAGGTTCGACGCTATGCGGATCCAAGCCGAAGGCCCGCCAATGGTCTGCAACGGGCCTTGCAGCCGCATGGCCAGAGAATGGCCAGCAGGCGTAGAGCCCGAATCCTAGCCCTGCCTGCTTATACATGTCAAAAAAACGTGAAATGCAGGTTGATATAACCAAAAACAAGGTCAGTGCTGGTGCATTTCCATGCATATCTGCCGTGGGTCAGCGCAAATTTGTCTCTTTTGTGGAAAACGCTCGAAATCCATAAAACCGTCATACGGCCATGTTCCCGCAGGCCTTCCGAAAGCCTGTTGGAAAGTGCCCTGCCCTTCCGACTGCGCTGTCACGCGCAGAGCAGCGTTGCACGCACCGCCGCTCCCACAAGCCATTCCGGAAATGCATCCCTATGAATGCCAAGATAATTCCAAATCAACCCAAATGAATAGCAACATCTTGAAACATTTGTAAAGACAACCATTTACAAATGTCGATGCAACAGCAAATAGCAAGCATTACCATTCGCGCCCAATTTCTCACTCCTTCCCTTGGACGCCTTCGATGCCTGCCCCCTGCCGCCTTTCACCCTTGACCCTGGGCCTGTCGCTGCTGTTCAGCGCCGGCCTGGCCAGTGCTGCCACCACGACCCTGCCGGAAACCTCGGTGACCGCCGACAGCACCCGCGAAGAGGACAACCCGCGAGTCAAGGACGTGACCACCGCGACCCGCACCTCGACCCCCGCGCGCTACGTGCCACAGGCCATCGATTCGGTGAAGACCCGCAACGTGCTGGACTACGGCAGCAGCAACCTGGGCAAGGCGCTGGAAGGCATCCCCAACGTCAGCAGCGGCGCCGACACCCGCTTCGACAGCCTGCGTATCCGCGGCTTCGACGCCAGCAACGACTTCTACCTGGACGGTGTGCGCGACGACAGCCAGTACACCCGCGACCTGCACAACATCGAGCGGGTCGAGGTGCTCAAGGGGCCGGCGGCAGTGCTTTATGGCCGTGGCAGCCAAGGCGGCATCGTCAACCGGGTGAGCAAGGCGCCGGAGCACGGCCGCCGCTCGACCATCGAGGCACAAGGTGGCAGCCAGGACCTGCGCAGCCTGTACGCCGACCTCAGCGCCGACCCCAGCGACACCCTCAGCCTGCGCCTGAACCTGGGCAACGAGGACAAGAACAGCTTCCGCGACGGCATCGACGGCAACCACCGCCAGCTGTTCGCGCCGTCGATGAGCTGGCAGATCACCCCCGAGCTGAACTGGCTGGTGCAGTACGAGTACAGCCGCTATGACCGTACCCCCGACCGTGGCATCCCCGGCAACCCGCTCACTGGACGCCCGGCCGACGTCAGCCGCAAGACCACCTACGGCGACACCCAGCGCGACTACATCAACGACCGCGCCGAGTCGCTGCGCTCGCGTCTGAACTACGAGCTGAACGATCAGTGGCAACTGCGCCACACCTTCAGCCTGTTCACCCTGGAGAGCGACTTCGACAACACCTACCTGACCGCCTACCGCCCCGTTGCCGGTCTGGTGGACCGCCAGCGCTGGCAGCAGGACCTGAGCACCCGCAATCTCTACAACACCGTCGAACTCGAAGGTCATGTAGAAACCTTCGGTCTGGAGCACACGCTGCTGGTGGGCCTGGAAATGGGCGAACAGCGCCGCAACTCGCTGCTGAGCCAAGGCGTAGGCGTTCCCTCGGTACCGCTGCAGGGGGCCACGGCCAGCCAGCAGCACAACGGCACGATGCGGGTGTCCAGCAACAACCACACCGACGTCGAGAGCCGAGGGATCTACCTGCAAGACCAGATCCGCCTCAACGACCAGTGGCAGCTGCTGGCCGGCGTGCGCTTCGACCAGTTCGAGGTGGACACCACCAACAAACTGCGCAACATCTCGGAAAAGCAGAAGGACAACAGTTTCAGTCCGCGTATCGGCGTGGTGTACACCCCCTGGCAGGACCACTCCTTCTATGCCTCCTGGAGCAAGACCTACTCTCCGGTCGGTGGTGGCCTGATCGGCATCACCCCTGGCGCGGCCGGCAACGCCAACCAGACCGACCCGGAACAGACCCGGCAGAAGGAAATCGGGGTCAAGAGCGAATGGTTCGACGAGCGCCTGAGCACCACCCTGGCGATCTACGAACTGGAACTGTACAACCGCCGTACCCGCGACCCGATCAACCCGGAACTGATCCAGCTCAGCGGCCTGCAGCGTTCACGCGGCATCGAGCTGACCGCCACCGGCAACGTGGTGGGCAACTGGTACGTGCGCGGCGGCATCGGCCTGCAGGACGCGACCATCGTCAAGGACAACAACGGCCAGCAGGGCAACCGCATCAACGACGTGGCCAAGCGTAACGCCAGCCTGTTCGTGACCTGGAAGCCGGAGCTGGGCTGGTACGCCGAAACCGGCCTGACCCTGGTCGGCGACCGCTACGCCGACAACCAGAACACCGTGATCCTGCCGGGCTACGGCCGTTGGGACGCGCTGGCGGGCTATCGCACCCACGACTGGGATGTACGCGCGGCGTTGAGCAACATCACCGACAAGACCTACTACAGTTCGGCCACCAGCGCGGCGCAGATCCAGGTGGGCGATCCGCGCAGCCTGGTGGTGACCGGGACCTACAGCTTCTGAGTTGTGACAGGTGCGAGCGTCAAGGACAGGCCGCCCAAACGAAAACGCCACCGCAATTGCGGTGGCGTTTTTTTCTGCGGCGGGATCCTTCCCGGTCAATGCCAGACAGCCAGCAGAGCTTCGAGCTCTTCCTCGCTGATCAGGCCTTGGGGGTATCGCCCATCCAGCAGGCGTCGTGGGTCGGTCGTCCTGACCCGATCGTCTCCATGACGTTTCAACCACTGAGCCAGGATTCTGAGCGATTGGTGACTGGCCGCCGTTGAGGGCAAAGCCGACTCACTTGCTGCGTTCATTTCCTCACGTACTCCCTGGGCCGAGTGAGCGGCTAAGTTACTTCAGATGCATTACAGAATGGCGTAGGCCCATTCGTCTGAAGTACGAGGAAAAATCAATACAATTGCTGTGCCATGCCGCCCGACCGACTATCGCGAGCATAAAAAAACCCGCCTTTCGACGGGTTTTTCACTCATTGGCCGATCAACGTTTTACCGGTGCCGGTTGCTGCTGGGTCAGGCAGTGGATGTTGCCACCGCCTAACAGCAGCTCACGCCCCGGGATCATCACCACTTCGTGATCCGGGAAGACCTTGGCCAGGATCGCTCTGGCTTGCGCATCAGCAGGGTCGTCGAAGCTCGGCGCGATGATGCCGCCATTGACGATCAGGAAGTTCACATAGGACCCGGCCAGGCGTACCGAAGGGTCACGCTCTTGGCTGCCCACCACATGATCGACGCCATCGCATTCGGCCTGGGTGGCGTAAAGCGGCCCCGGAATCGGCATCTTGTGCACCACGAACTCGCGCCCTTTGGCGTCGCGGGTGTTTTTCAGCACCTCGTAGGCGGCGTGGCAGCGCGCGTAGTTGGGGTCATTGGAATCATCGGTCCAGGCCAGTAACACTTCGCCTGGGCTGACGTAACAGCAGAAGTTGTCGACGTGGCCATCGGTCTCGTCGTTGTACAGGCCGTCCGGCAGCCAGACGATGGTCTCGACCGCCAGGTGCTCGCGCAGGATCTCCTCGATCTGCGCACGGTTCAGGTGCGGGTTGCGGTTGCGGTTGAGCAGGCATTCTTCGGTGGTGATCAGGGTGCCTTCGCCATCGACGTGGATCGAACCGCCTTCGAGCACGAAGCCTTCGGTGTGGTAGCGCTGCACGCGCTCCATCTCCATGACCTTGGCGGCCAGCTCCTCGTCGCGGTTCCAGGGCGCGTACAAGCCGCCGTCGAAGCCGCCCCAGGCGTTGAAGCCCCAGTCCACGCCGCGTACCTCGCCGTGGTCGTTGATGACGAAGGTCGGGCCGGTGTCACGCACCCAGGCGTCGTCATTGCTGATCTCGACCACGCGGATGTTGGGCAGGTCGAGCTGGCGACGGGCGTTCTCGTACTGGCCGGCGGACACCGCCACGGTGACCGGCTCGAAGCGGGCGATGGCCTTGGCCAGGGTCACGTGCGCGGCCTGCGCCGGCTTGCCGCCCAAGCGCCAGTTGTCCGGGCGCTCCGGCCAGACCATCCACACCTGGGTCTGCGGAGCCCATTCGGCGGGCATGTGGAAACCGTCGGCGCGGGGGGTCGAGTTGAGGGTCTTCATGGGTAACCTCTGCGAAGGCCCGGGGCCAGTGGCGCCAGGTCGGTGATCGAAAAAGATGCAGGCCCGCCAGTATAGGCAGAGTAATGATCCGCCGATATTACAATCGATAAATATCGACTTTAAATAGCTGGTCACAAAATATTTAGGCATAAAAAAGCCTGGCGAACCGATAACAATCGACTTGCCAGGCCTGCATGCCGTGATTCAGAGCCCTTCGCCGAGGACCCGCTCCACGCTGTCGACGAAGTAGTCCACGCTGGCCCGCGTGGTGCACATCGGTGGCTTGATCTTGAGGATATTCAGGTAGTCGCCGGTCGGCTGCATGAAGATCCCCAGGTCACGCAGGCGATCGCACAGGATCATGGTCTCCTCGGTCGCTGGTTCCAGCGTCTGGCGATCGCGCACCAACTCCAGCCCCAGGTAGAACCCGGAACCATGGGCGGCGCCGGCAAGCGGATATTTATCGACCAATGCCTGCAGGCGTGCCTTGAAGTAACGGCCCACGTCACGGGCGTTGTCCCACAATCCTTCGTCACGCATTACGTCCAGCACCGCCATGCCGATGCGGCAACTGACCGGGCTGCCCCCGGCCGAGGAGAAGAAGTAGCCCTCGGCCTCCAGCGCCTCGGCGATCTCACGCCGGGTGATCACCGCGCCCAGCGGCTGGCCGTTGCCCATGCCCTTGGCCATGGTGATGATATCAGGCACCACGCCCTGCTCCTCGAAGCCCCAGAAGTACTCGCCCAGACGCCCGTAACCGACCTGCACCTCGTCGGCGATGCACACCCCGCCGCGCTGGCGCACCTTGGCGTAGGCCTCGCGCAGGTAGCCCGGCGGCAACGAAATGCCCCCGGCGTTTCCGTACACCGGTTCGCAGATCATCCCGGCCAGCTGGCGACCACGAGCGTCGAGGTCGGCCAGCTTGGCATCGACATCGCGCAGGTAGTCGGCGGCGCTATCGGCGCCCCGGTAGCGCCCGCGGAAGGTATTCGGCGCCTCCACCGGATGCACCCAGTCCGGCCGGGTCTCCAGGGCCTGGGGGTTGTCGGCGATGGAGGTGGAGATCGCGTCAGTAGCCACCGACCAGCCGTGGTAGGCCTCCAGCACGCTGAGCAGGTCGCGCCCACCGCTGTAGGCCCAGGCCAGACGGATCGCCAGGTCATTGGCCTCGGTGCCGCTGTTGACCAGGAACACCCGGTCGAAGCCTTCCGGGGCCACTTCCAGCAGGCGTTCGGAGAATTCGGCGATGGCTGCGTAGTGAAAACGCGAGTTGGTGTTGACCAGCGACCACTGGCGCGCCGACTCGGCGGCCATGCGCGGATGGCCATGACCGAGCACCGCGACGTTGTTGAGCATGTCCAGATAGGACCGGCCCTGCATGTCGATCAGGTAGTTGCGCCAACCGCGCTCTATGTGCGGAGGCTGGGCGTAGTAATGCTTCTGCGAGCGGGCGAAGCTGGCATCGCGACGGGCCAGCAGGGCCTGCGCGTCGGCCAGCGGCTCGGCATCGCAGTCGAAGCCGAGCAGGGTGCGCGGTGACGGGCACAGGGCCAGCCAGGCGGCAGCGTGGGACGGCGTGGCGAAGAACGGTGGACGGATATCGGTATCCAGGCACAGTTGCACGCGGAGGAAACCACAGGTCGCGCCGATAGCCTGCCCCTTGAACAACGCCTGGCCATCGGTCGGCGCCTCTTCCAGACCATCGAGCCACAGGTTCCAGTGCGCGGTGCGCAAGCAGCCACGACCATCGCCGATGCATTGCCATACCCCAGCTTCGGGCGCTTGCAACGCGGTGCCGGGCGACAGGTTCAGCTCTACGCCCAGGGCGCAGGTGGCCGGTTCTTCAGGTCGGTCGATGTGGGTTTGCGACAGGCGGTACTGCCCATGCAGGCTACACGCCGGCCCCGGCTGGATAGCGAGCAGACGCTGGTCAAAGCCGGGCTGCTCCCAGTTGCCTGCCTCGCAGTGAGGGCTGAGCACGCCCAGGTCGACGCGGATCACCGACTGGCCGTTGAGTGCCGGCAGCAACACGGCACAATCACCAAGGTCGATGCTGGCCGGCTTTCGCCCGGCCGCCTGGAGAATTGCCGCCTCCATCAAAGCGACGGGCACGGTGCAGGCGGTATCGAAGATCTCCCATTCATGGGCGATGTTGTTGCGGGTGTACTGGTTGTCCGGATCAATGGCCAGTTGCTGTTCGCTGCTGAGCACCAGCACGGCGGCGCGGTTCAGCACCAGCGGCCAGAGGGCACGCAACTCGGCATCCTGCAGGGGATTCACGGCATGGTAGGCGCTGACCGCCGGCAAGATCCGCAGCGGATCGCCCTCGGCGTGATGCAGCAAGGCCGCGCAGGTCACCGACAGATCGGCGATACGCCAGGTACGCACCAGGTCACCAAAGTCGATAACACCTTGTACCTGCCACTGCCGCTCGGCATCCCGGGCCCAGACCACGTTGTCGTCGGTGATGTCCAGGTGCACGGCCTGGATCGGCAGCAGGTCGACCAACGGATGCAGACGTGCGGCTGCCGCCTGGGCGACCTGCTCCACCTGCGCCCGGCGCTGGGCATCCTGCAATACGGGCGACAAATGCTGGATCAGTACCTGGGCGTGGCTCGGATCCCACTGCAAGGTGCGCTTGAGGCCCGGATGGTCGAAGTCGGCCAGGCCCTTGTCGACACGGGCGCAAAGCGCGCCGAGCTCGACCATCACCCGCGCCGGCAGGTGGCCCAGGCGGGTCAGCGGCTGACCGTCAATGAAATCGAGCAGACGGGCCCGCAGCGGCTGGCCGTCGAACTCGAGGTCCAGCAAGTGCTCGCCGGAGTTCGCTGCACGTACTCCCGGCACCGGCACGCCTTGCCCGCGCAGGAACTCCAGTGCTGCATGCTGAGCCTGCAGTTCGGCTACCGCGTAGCTGCCATGGCAGACCTTGAGCACGAAGCGGCCCTGGTCGCTGTCCACGCGAAAATTGAGGTCCTGCTGGCTGCCCAGCACCTGCAACGTGCCCTGCAAGTCGTAGTGCGTTCTCAGCAGGGCATGGGCGTGGGCCTCGTCAAGTGAGGGACTGGGCTGGCTCGAACGCTGGATCAGGGTGCTCAGGGGCATGAACGGGGAACCTCGTTTTTTTGTCGCTAATATCGCCACCACCGCTGCCGATAAGCAAGTGGCGGCCTTGCACAGACGACAGGCCGCCCTGCAACAAGACTTGCAACGGACGACGCCAGCCAACAAGCTAGGCATCTGGCACCACGCTTTCCGCACAGGCATCTGCACATGCGCATTCTCGTCACCGGCGGCGCCGGCTTCATCGGCTCGGCCCTGATCCGCCACCTGATTGACCATACCGAGCATGAAGTGCTCAATCTCGACAAGTTGACCTACGCGGGCAACCTGCAGTCCCTGCAGCGGATCGCCGACAACCCCCGCTATGAATTTGTCCAGGCTGATATCGCCGACCAGGTCAGTGTCAGCGCCATGCTTGCCAGGTTCCAGCCACACGCCATCATGCACCTGGCCGCAGAGTCGCACGTCGACCGCTCCATCGATGGCCCGGCGGACTTCATTCACACCAATATCGTCGGCACCTACAGCCTGCTGGAGGCCGCTCGCGGTTACTGGAGCTCGCTGGAAAAGCCTGCCCGCGACACGTTCCGCTTCCACCACGTTTCCACCGACGAAGTGTTCGGCGACCTGCACGGCCCCGACGGACTGTTCGATGAAAACACCCCGTACGCCCCCAGCTCTCCCTACTCGGCCAGCAAGGCGGCAGCCGATCATCTGGTCCGCGCCTGGCAACGTACCTACGGCCTGCCGACAGTGATCAGCAACTGCTCCAACAATTACGGCCCGTATCACTTCCCAGAAAAGCTGATCCCGTTGATGATCCTCAACGCCCTGGCCGGCAAGCCGCTTGCGGTGTACGGCGATGGCCAGCAAGTCCGCGACTGGCTGTACGTCGAGGATCACGTCCGAGCCCTGCTCCGGATCGTAACCGCTGGAGAGGTCGGCCAGACCTACACCATCGGCGGCCACAACGAGCAGCGGAACATCGACGTGGTGCACGCCGTGTGCACGCTGCTGGAAGAGCTGGCCCCTGCGCACCCCGCCGGGGTGACCCGCTACACCGACCTGATCACCCACGTCCAGGACCGCCCGGGGCATGACCTGCGCTACGCTATCGATGCCGGCAGGATCGAGCGTGAGCTCGGTTGGGTACCGCAGGAAACCTTCGCCTCGGGCTTGCGCAAGACCGTGCAGTGGTACCTGAACAATCTCGAGTGGTGCCGCCAGGTCCAGGACGGCAGCTATCAAGGACAGCGCCTGGGCAATTCGGACTTCAAGGACCTGATCGCATGACTAAAGGAATCGTCCTGGCCGGCGGCACGGGTACCCGCCTGCACCCCATCACCCTCGGTGTCTCCAAGCAGTTGCTGCCGATCTACGACAAACCGATGATCTACTACCCGATATCGGTGCTGATGCTCGCCGGCATCCGCGACATCCTGCTGATCTCCACGCCACAAGACCTGCCGCAGTACCGCCAGTTGTTCGGTGACGGCAGCCCGTTCGGCATTCACATAAGCTATGCCGAACAGCCGTCCCCCGACGGGCTGGCACAGGCGTTCCTGATCGGAGAGTCGTTCATCGGTGACGATGCTGTCTGCCTGATTCTTGGCGACAATATCTTCCACGGCCAGAGCTTCAGCGAACAGTTGCAGCGTGCAGTGAAGCAAACCTCGGGCGCCACCGTGTTCGGCTACTGGGTCAAGGACCCGGAGCGATTTGGCGTGATCGAGTTCGACGCCGATGGCCGGGCGTTGTCGATCGAGGAGAAGCCCCGGCAACCCAAGTCCAGCTTTGCCGTGACCGGCCTGTACTTCTACGACAATGATGTGGTGAACATCGCCAAGAGCATCCGCCCGTCAGCCCGCGGCGAACTGGAGATCACCGACATCAACAACGCCTACCTGGCACGCGGCGACCTGCGCGTAGAACGCTTCGGCCGTGGCTTCGCCTGGCTCGACACCGGCACCCACGACAGCCTGCTGGAAGCCTCGCAGTACGTGCAGACCCTCGAACATCGCCAGGGGCTGAAGGTGGCCTGCCTGGAAGAGATCGCCTTCCAGAACGGTTGGATCAGCCGTGAGCAACTATTGGCCAAGGCCTGCGAACTGCAAAAGACCGGCTACGGCCAATACCTGCGCCAACTGGCCGAAGAACAGCCATGAATGTCATCGCTACCGCACTCCCGGAGGTCCTGATCATCGAACCCAAGGTGTTCGGGGACAGCCGAGGGTTCTTCTACGAAAGCTACAACGCCCGCGACTTCACCCTGCGCACCGGTATTGACACGCCGTTCGTCCAGGACAACCACTCTCGCTCCCGGCACGGCGTGCTACGTGGGCTGCACTACCAGTTGCAGAATGCCCAGGGCAAGCTGGTCCGAGTGCTGCAGGGCGAGATACTCGACGTGGCGGTGGACATCCGTCGCAGCTCGCCAACCCTGGGCCAGTGGGTGGCGGTGCGGCTGTCCGCCAACAACCACCGCCAGCTGTGGCTGCCACCCGGTTTCGCCCATGGTTTCCGGGTGTTGAGCGAATCGGCCGAGGTGCTCTACAAGACCACCGACTACTACAACCCCGACGCCGAGCACAGCATCCGCTGGGACGACCCGCAGTTGGCCATCGACTGGCAGCTGAACGGCCTGCAACCGTTGCTGTCGGCCAAAGACCAGGCCGCCATGTCATTTGCCGATGCGCAGCTGTTCCCATGAAGATCCTCGTCTGCGGCCGCCACGGCCAGGTTGCACTGGCACTCAAGGAAGCATTGCACGGCCTGGGCGATGTACAGCGGCTCGGTCGTGACGGGTTCGACATGGCCCAACCGGAGCAACTGCGCGCCTCGCTGCGTCAGATGGCGCCCGACCTGATCATCAATGCCGCCGCCTACACGGCAGTCGACCAGGCCGAAAGCGAAACACAGCAGGCCCACGCCATCAACGCCGAAGCGCCCCGGGTACTGGCCGAAGAAGCCGCACGGCTCGGCGCACCGCTGATCCACTACTCCACCGACTATGTCTTCGACGGCAGCAAGCCAACCTCCTACAACGAGGATGACGCCCCCAATCCACTGGGCGTCTATGGCCGAAGCAAGCTGGCGGGCGAACAGGCCATCACCGCAGTCGCCGGTGAACATCTGATCCTGCGCACCAGCTGGGTCTATTCGCTGCATGGACGCAACTTCCTGCTGACCATGCAGCGCCTGCTTCAGGAACGTCCACAGCTGAAAGTCGTCAACGACCAGATCGGCGCCCCAACCTGGGCGGGCACCCTCGCCGCCAGTACCCGCGCGCTGATCGAGCGCTGGCGCAACGGTCAGGCCGGTGCCTGGGGCACCTACCACCTGACCGCCCAGGGCGAGACCTCCTGGTTCGGCTTTGCCCAGGCCATCGGCGCACAGCTCAAGGCGCGCGGACTGCCCTGCGCCGAGCTGCTGCCGATCCCCTCCAGCGAGTACCCGACGCCCGCGCAACGGCCGCTCAACTCGCGCCTGGACTGTTCGCGCCTTGCCCGTGAATGGCAGGTCGTCCAGCCGCACTGGCACGATGCACTCATCGACTGCCTCAAGTAGCGCATAATTGCGCCAGACCTTTCTGGCGCAATCAACCGCGATGATCCCAAGACCCACGCCTCCCCGCCGCCCCCGCTGGCGCAGCCTGGCCCTGCTGGCGCTGTGCCTGGCCCCGCTGCTGTGGCCGCTGCACCACCTGGCCGAGCGCTACTACCAGGATGAGCTGGCCTCACAGAACCGCCAGACCCTAGACCTCTACGTCGCCAACCTGCTGGGCACCCTGCACCGCTACGAAACCCTGCCGCAGATCCTCGGCGACCTGCCGGCGCTGCGCGGCGTGCTGGCCGACCCGCTGCGCCTCGAGGCGGTGACCAACGCCAACCGGTTGCTCAAGGGCATCACCCAGCAGACCGGTGCCGAGGTGATGTACCTGATGGATGTCAGCGGCAATACTCTGGCCGCGTCCAACTGGGACAAGCAGGACAGCTTCGTCGGCCGCAACTTCTCGTTCCGCCCGTACTTCATCGAGGCGATGGAGGGGCAGCTGGGGCGGTTCTTCGGCCAGGGCACCACTTCGGCCAAGCGCGGCTACTTCTTCGCCGCCGCTGTCCATGATCGCGACAAGGTAATCGGCGTGCTGGTAGTCAAGGTCGACCTCGACCACACCGAAACCCTCTGGGGCCGCACCCCGGAACAATTGCTGCTGACCGACCAGAACGGCGTGGTCGTGCTCACTTCGCGCCCGGACTGGCGCTTCCGCGCCACCCGCGAGCTGACCGCGGCCGAGCGCCAGGCCATCGTCGCCATCCAGCCCTACCCGACCCAGGCCCCGCAGCCGTTGAGCCTCAACCGCGACGCCTGGTTGATCCAGACCCGCGACATCAAGGAAACCGGCTGGCAAGTGAACATCCTCGCCCCGCGCCTGCTGGTCGATCGCTCGGTGCAGACGGTCATGGCCATCGGCGGCGGTGCGCTGCTGGTGACCATGCTCCTGGCTGGCCTGGTCATGCAGCGCCGACGCCACTACATCGACCGCATCGACTTCGAGGCCCTTGCCCGGCAAGAACTGGAAAAGCGCGTGATCGAGCGCACCGCCGACCTCGAAGGCCTCAATACCCGGCTCAAGAGCGCGGTACTGGAGCGCGAGAGCGCCCAGCAGGAGCTGGTGCGCGCCCAGGATGAACTGGTCCAGGCCGGCAAACTGTCGGTACTGGGCACCATGTCGGCAAGCATCAGCCATGAACTCAATCAGCCGCTGGCGGCGATTCGCTCCTATGCCGAGAACGCCGAGATTCTCCTCGACCATCAGCGCACCGAGGACGTGCGCGGCAATCTCAAGCTGATTGGCGAACTGACCGGGCGCATGGCCTCGATCATCGCCCACCTGCGCGCCTTCGCCCGCCGCGACCAGCACGCCCCGGAGAGCGTTGCCCTGCAACCGGCCCTGGATGATGCCCTGGCGCTGCTGGCCAAGCGTCGCCGGGCCATGGCCGTGGAACTGGTGCGCGACCTGCCCGAGGCCACGCTGTGGGTACAGGCCGGCGAGACCCGCCTGCGCCAAGTGCTGGGCAACCTGCTGGCCAACGCCCTCGATGCCCTGACCGAAAAAGCCAACCCGCGCAGGCTGTGGCTGAGTGCCGAGCGCCAAGACGGCTGCGTCTACCTGTACATTCGCGACAATGGCCCAGGCTTCAGCCGCCAGGCGCTGGAGCACGCCAAGGAGCCGTTCTTCACCACCAAGACCCGCACCCAGGGCCTCGGCTTGGGGCTGGCCATCTGCGAAAGCCTGATGCACGCGCTCGGCGGCGAGCTACTGCTGGGCAACCACCCGGAAGGCGGCGCCCTGCTGACCCTGAAACTGCGCGTGGCCAAGCCCGGCGCCAACCTGCAATCTTCGGAGGATACCTCGGCATGAGCACCGAGACACCGATCGACAGCCGTGCCCAGGTGATCCTGGTCGATGATGACCCGCACCTGCGCCAAGCCCTGAGCCAGACCCTGGACCTGGCCGGGCTCAAGGTGGTGGCCTTGGCCGACGCCCAGGGCTTGGCCGAACGCCTGGAGGAGGACTGGCCGGGCGTGGTGGTCAGCGATATCCGCATGCCCGGCATCGATGGCCTGCAACTGCTGGAGCAACTGCACGCCCGTGACAGCGAACTGCCGGTGCTGCTGATTACCGGCCACGGCGATGTGCCACTGGCAGTGCAGGCCATGCGCACCGGGGCATATGACTTCCTGGAGAAACCCTTCGCCAGCGACGCCCTGCTCGACAGCGTGCGCCGCGCCCTGGCCCTGCGCCGCCTGGTGCTGGACAATCGTAGCCTGCGCCTGGCCCTGAGCGATCGCCAGCAGTTGGCCACGCGCCTGGTCGGGCAATCCCCCGGCATGCAGCGCCTGCGCGAGCAGATCGGCGCCCTGGCCGGCACTCGCGCCGACGTGCTGATCCTTGGCGAGACCGGCGCCGGCAAGGAGGTGGTGGCGCGTGCCCTGCACGACCTGTCGAGCCGACGCGACGGCCCGTTCGTGGCGATCAATGCCGGCGCCCTGGCCGAGTCGGTGGTCGAGAGCGAACTGTTCGGCCATGAGCCGGGCGCTTTCACCGGTGCGCAGAAGCGCCGCATCGGCAAGTTCGAATTCGCCAATGGCGGCACGCTGTTCCTCGACGAAATCGAAAGCATGAGCCTGGATGTTCAGGTCAAGCTGCTGCGCCTGCTGCAGGAGCGGGTGGTCGAGCGCCTGGGCGGCAACCAGCTGATCCCGCTGGATATCCGTATCATCGCCGCCACCAAGGAAGACCTGCGCCAAGCCGCCGACCAAGGGCGTTTCCGTGCAGACCTGTACTACCGCCTGAACGTCGCACCGCTGCGTATCCCCGCGCTGCGTGAGCGCGGCGACGACATCCTGGTGCTGTTCCAGCACTTCGCCGACGCCGCCAGCGAACGCCATGGCCTGCCGCCCCACAACCTGCAACCGGCGCAGCGTGCCCTGCTGCTGCGCCACAACTGGCCGGGCAATGTACGCGAGCTACAGAATGCCGCCGAACGCTTCGCCCTTGGCCTGGAGCTGGCCCTTGATGGCCAGGCGCCTGCGGCGGCCAACGATATCCATGTCCCGGTGCCGGCCGGTAACCTCAGCGAGCAGGTCGAGCAGTTCGAGCGCTCGCTGATCGCCGCCGAGCTGATGCAGCCGCACAGCTCCATGCGCAGCCTCGCCGAGGCCCTCGGCATCCCACGCAAGACCCTGCACGACAAGCTGCGCAAGCACAGCCTGAGCTTTGGCGGGCACGACGACCAGGAGGACAATCGTCAATGAGCAACGACAGCCAGTACCTGCAGTCCGTACTGCACGGCGACATCCCGCTGACCCGCGAAATGGGCATGGAGGTCATCGATTGGCAGGCACACACCTTGCGCCTGAAGCTGCCGTTGGCACCCAACGTCAACCACAAGAGCACCATGTTCGGCGGCAGCCTGTATTGCGGCGCGGTGCTGGTGGGCTGGGGCTGGCTGCACCTGCGTCTGCGCGAGCTGGGGATCGATGACGGGCATATCGTCATCCAGGAAGGGAAGATCAGCTACCCGCTGCCAGTCACCGGGGCCGCCGTGGCACGTTGCCCGGCGCCGGACGAGAAGACCTGGGAGCGGTTTCTGACGATGTATCAACGTCGTGGACGGGCACGACTGACGCTGGAGACGGTGGTGAGCAACGAGGGTAGTGACGAGCCTGCGGTGACGTTCAGCGGGCAGTACGTGCTGCATCGCTGAAAGCTGGGGGTGCTTCGCCCCCCTTTCGTCGCGGTTCGTCGCCACGACAAGCCGGCTCCTACAAAGATAACGGTGACTCCTGTGGGAGCCGGCTTGCCGGCGATGGGGCGCGTAGCGGCCCCGACGAGCTCAAGCCTTGATCGCACTCGCCAGTTCGACGAGCGCCTGACGCCATTCAGCCGCGCGGGGCAACGCCAGGAAGAACGGATTGAGCAGCGACTCACGCGGTGGGTAGCGGAACGGCAACCCGTCCAGCCCGATCACTTCGCCCCCGGCTCCCTCCAGCACGCCCTGGGCAGCCGCAGTATCCCACTGCGAGGTCGGCGCCAGCCGCGGATAACAGTCGGCACTGCCTTCGGCCAGCAGGCAGAACTTCAGCGAGCTGCCGATGTTGGCCAGTTCCAGCTCCCCCACCGCACTCCCAAGCCCCGCCAGCAGCGCTTCCTGCTCCGGACTCGAATGCCGACGGCTGGCGACAACGGTAAACCGCTCCTGTGCCGGTGGGGCATTACGCACCTGGATCGTTTGAGCCTCTTCGTTACGCTCGACCCTCCAGGCACCGAACTCGCACCCACCGAAGTAACAGCGGCCATTGGTTGGCATCGCCACCACACCAAACACCACCTCGCCGTTTTCGATCAGCGCGATGTTGACGGTGAACTCCTCGCTACCGGCGATGAACTCCTTGGTGCCATCCAAAGGATCGACCAGCCACCAGCGCTGCCAGCCTGCGCGGGTTGCCAGCGGGATGTCGCAGTCCTCTTCGGAGAGCACCGGAATCTGCGGCGCCAACGCCTGCAAGCCATCGGCGATAACCCGATGGGCCGCCAGGTCGGCAGCGGTCACCGGTGAATCGTCAGCCTTGTTGCTTACCGCCACGTCAGCGCGCCAGAACGGCAAGGTCGCCTCGCCGGCCAACAAGGCGAGCTGGGCTACGTCCTGCATCAGTTGCCGATCATTCATACGCTCAGCACCCCACGCTGGATCAGCAGGTCACGGGCCAGGTACAGCGCCGCCAGCGCCCGGCCTTCGCTGAACTGCGGGTGCATGGCCAGGGCCGAGAGCTCGCGCAGGTTGACCTTGTCGACGCGCATCGGCTCGGGCTCGTCGCCCTCCAGGCGCTCTTCGTACAGATCGGTGGCCAGGACCACCTGGATCTTCTGGCTCATGTAACCGGGCGACAACGACAGCTCTGTCAGGTGTTCCAGCTGACGCGCGCCGAAACCGGCCTCTTCCTTGAGCTCCCGGTCGGCGGCGGCGAGCACGTCCTCGCCCGGCTCGATCAGGCCCTTGGGCAACGACAGCTCGTATTCGTCGGTACCGCCGCAATATTCCTCGACCAGCACGGCATGCTCGGCGTCGAGCATGGCCACGATCATCACTGCGCCATAGCCATTGCCACGGCCGACCAGTCGCTCATAGGTGCGCTCCGTACCATTGGAGAAGCGCAACTGCACGGCTTCGACGCGGAACAGACGGCTGCTGGCGACGATCTCGCGACTGAGGACGGTGGGTTTCTGGCGCATGGGGCGGCTCCTTGGCGTGAACGGGTTACTATACCGTGGCTTGCCGACTGATCGAGAATTTCCCATGCCCGTTCTTCCCTGGTCCGCCATCGATACCGTCCTGCTGGACATGGACGGCACCCTGCTCGACCTGCATTACGATAACCGCTTCTGGCTGGAGCACTTGCCCCAGCGCTACGCCGAGCTGCATGGCGTGAGCCGGGCCATGGCCGAGCTCGAGCTGCGCCCGCTGTTCGAACAGCACGCTGGCACGCTCAACTGGTACTGCCTGGATTTCTGGAGCCGTGAACTGCGCCTGCCAATCCGCGAGCTCAAGCTGGAGATCGCCGACCTGATCGCCTTGAAGCCGGATGCCGATACCTTCCTCGCCGCCATTCACAAGGCCGGCAAGCGGGTGGTGATGATCACCAACGCGCACCGTGACTCGCTGTCGTTGAAGCTGGAGCGGGTTGAACTGGCGCCTTACTTCGAACGGCTGATCAGCTCGCACGACTATGGCTATCCGAAGGAGAGCCCGCAGTTCTGGGATGCGTTGCAGGCAGACATCAGCTTCGAGCCGGCACGCAGCCTGTTCATCGATGACACCCTGGCGATTCTCCGCAGTGCCCGGCAATTTGGCGTGGGGCACCTGCTGGCTGTGCGCCAGCCGGATAGTCGGGCCGAGCCACGCGATACCCAGGAGTTCGGGGCAGTAGAGGATTATCGGGCGTTGCTGGCAGGGTTGTAACTGCGCATTCGCCCCGTGGGAGCGGCTTCAGCCGCGATCACCCGCGACGCGGGTGCCAGGCACCGCGATGCCCGCATCGCGGCTAAAGCCGCTCCTACAAGCGCCCCCTCAGTCAGGAATACGCAGCACTTGCCCCGGATAGATCTTGTTGGGGTCCTTCAGCATCGGCTTGTTCGCCTCGAAGATCTTGTTGTACTTGTTGGCATCGCCGTAGACCCGCTTGGAGATGGCACTCAAGGTGTCACCCGTCTCGACCTCGATGAACCGGGCCGCCTGGGCCACCGGCCCGGTGACGGTGATCTGGTCATCCACCGAGGCCACACCGGCGATGTTGCCGGCCGCCAGGATGATCTTCTCTTTCTCTTCCTGGCTGCTTACCTCGCCCTTGAGGATGACCTTGTCACCCTCTACAGTGGCCGAGATGTTCGGGTTGCCCAAACCAACGTCCTGGACGTGTTTCTTCAACTGTTCCTCGGCATTGGCATTGCCGGGGGTCAGCAGGTCGATCAACTTCTCGCCGGCTTCCTTCACGAAACTGAACAGGCTCATGTGGCGCTCCTTTGATGGTGAATCCATGGAAGCAGGAGTCTAGGCCAGGATCGGCCATCCCGCCCCGCTGCGACCAATCGACGCGCTCTATCACGACATAGACGCTAGCGATTAGACGCCACCGGCACAGGGGCCTAGGCTTGTAGGGTCAAACTGCCAGCCGGTATTCGCCCCGATGAACAGCAAGCCACCGGTCTGCGCGGCGTCCACGCCCTTTGCCCTGCCCGCCGCCAGCAACACCTACGACTATGTCCAGCTTTCCGATGCCGCCCGCGACAATACCCCGCTGGCCGAGGAAGTGGCGCTGGCGATCGTCTACAACGGCCTGAACCAGGCGGTGATGCTGGTCAGCCCGACCGACCTGGAAGACTTCGCCGTCGGCTTCAGCGTGGGCAGCGGCATCGTCGCCGGTACCGAGGAAATCTACGATGTGAAGCTCTCCGGCAGCGGTTCGGCGCTGTATGCCGACCTGGAGATCTCCAGCCGCGCTTTCTGGAACCTGAAGAATCAGCGCCGTCAGCTGGCCGGCACCAGCGGCTGCGGCCTATGCGGCGTCGAGGCACTGGAGCAGGCATTGCCCGAGCTGGAGGTGCTGCCCGGGGCGCCGTTGCCGCCCGCGCACTGGCTGAAAGACCTGCGCCAGCGCATCGATGCCTTCCAGCCCCTCGGCCAGCATTGCGGAGCTGTTCACGCGGCGCTGTTCATGGACCGCGACGGCCAGCTGCTGCTGGGCCGCGAGGACATTGGCCGGCACAACGCCCTGGACAAGCTGATCGGCGCCCTGCTGCGCCAGCGCATCGACACCCAAGGGGGGCTGGCCATCGTCACCAGCCGCTGCAGCCTGGAACTGATCCAGAAGGTCCTGCGCGCCGGCATCCAGACCTTGGTGAGCCTTTCCGCGCCCACCGGCCTGGCCCTGCAATGGGCGCGAAAGCACAACCTCAACCTCATTCATCTGCCCAAACACAGCGCACCGCGGGTGTTCAGCCCAGCGGCGGAGTAGCAACAGCCGTGACCTCCTACGAAAAACTGCCAGACAACGCCCCCGCCTCCACCCCTCGCTACAAGCCTTATCCCGGCCCCGCCGGCGGCTGGGGCGCGCTGCGCAGCGTGGCCAAGGCCTGGGTGGGCAGCGACAACGCCCTGAAGAACATCCGCGCCCTGCTCAAGACCAACCAGAACGGAGGCTTCGACTGCCCCGGCTGCGCCTGGGGCGACTCGCCCGAAAGCGGCATGGTCAAGTTCTGCGAGAACGGCGCCAAGGCGGTCAACTGGGAAGCCACCAAGCGCCGGGTGGACGCCGCGTTCTTCGCCCGCTACAGCGTGAGCGCGCTGCTGGGGCAGAGCGACTACTGGCTCGAGTATCAGGGCCGACTGACCGAGCCAATGGTCTATGACCCGATCACCGACCGTTACCGGCCGATCGACTGGGACGCCGCCTTCGCCCTGATCGCCCGGCACCTGAACAACCTGGCAAGCCCCGACCAGGCCGAGTTCTATACCTCTGGCCGGGCCAGCAACGAGGCGGCCTATCTCTATCAGCTGTTCGTGCGCGCCTACGGCACCAACAACTTCCCCGACTGCTCGAACATGTGCCACGAGGCCAGCGGCGTGGCCCTGGGCCAGAGCGTCGGCGTGGGCAAGGGCACGGTCACCTACGACGATTTCGAGCACGCCGACACGATCTTCGTCTGGGGCCAGAATCCCGGCACCAACCACCCCCGCATGCTCGACCCGCTGCGTGACGCGGTGAAACGCGGCGCCCAGGTGGTGTGCGTCAACCCGCTCAAGGAGCGTGGCCTGGAGCGTTTCCAGCACCCGCAGAACCCGTTGGAGATGCTGACAAACAGCGACCGTCCGACCAACACGGCATTCTTCCGCCCGGCGCTGGGCGGCGACATGGCGCTGTTGCGCGGCATGGCCAAGTTCCTGCTGCAATGGGAGCGTGAGGCCCAGGCCAGCGGCGCGCCGGCCATCTTCGATCATGCCTTCATCGCCGAACACGGCCATGGCGTGGACGAATACCTGGCGGTGGTCGACGCCACCCCATGGGAACAGATCCAGGCCCAGTCCGGGCTGACTCTGGCCGATATCGAGCTGTCGGCACGCATGTACTGCAAAGGCAAACGCGTGATCATGTGCTGGGCCATGGGCATCACCCAGCACCGCCATTCGGTGCCGACCATCCAGGAAATCGTCAACCTGATGCTGCTGCGCGGCAACCTCGGGGTACCGGGCGCCGGCCTGTGCCCGGTGCGCGGCCACAGCAACGTGCAGGGCGACCGCACCATGGGCATCAACGAACGCCCACCGGTGTTCCTGCTCGATGCCATCGAAAAACGCTTCGGCTTCCCGGTGCCACGCCACAACGGTCACAACACCGTCGAGGCCATCCACGCCATGCTGGAAGGCCGGGCCAAGGTGTTCATCGGCTTGGGCGGCAACTTCGCCCAGGCCACGCCGGACACCGAGCGCACCGCCCAGGCGCTGCGCAACTGCGAGTTGACCGTGCATATCAGCACCAAGCTCAACCGCAGCCACCTGATTCACGGCAAACAGGCGTTGATCCTGCCTTGCCTGGGCCGCACCGATATCGACCTGCAGGGCGAAGGCCCACAGGCGGTGACGGTGGAGGACTCCTTCAGCATGGTCCACGCCTCCAACGGCCAGCTCAAGCCGCTGTCTCGACAGATGCGCTCGGAGCCAGCCGTGGTTGCCGGCATCGCCGCCGCCACCCTGGGCAAGCAGCCAGTGGACTGGCACTGGCTGGTGGCCGACTACGACCGCATCCGCGACCTGATCGCCGACACCATCCCGGGCTTCACCGACTTCAACGAGCGTCTGCGACTGCCCGGCGGCTTCTATCTCGGCAACAGCGCCGGCAGCCGCCAGTGGAAGACCGCCAGCGGCCGCGCCAACTTCAAGGCCAACCTCCTACCGGACAGCCTGCTCGACGAACGCGTGCGCGCCAGCGGCCAGCTCCCGGACCTGATCATGCAGTCGATGCGCTCGCACGATCAGTACAACACCACCATCTATGGCATGGACGACCGCTACCGCGGCGTGCGCGGCCAGCGCGACGTACTGTTCGCCAACGAAGCCGACATCGTCCGTCTGGGCTTCCAGCCGGGGCAGAAGGTCGACATCGTGTCACTGTGGGGCGATGAGCACGTACGCCGGGTACATGGCTTCACCCTCCTGGCGTTCGACATCCCCGCCGGCCAGGCGGCGGCGTACTACCCTGAGGTGAACCCGCTGGTGCCGCTGGAGAGCATCGGTGACGGCAGCCACACGCCGACGTCGAAGTTCATCGCCATCAAGCTGGAGCGCGCGCGGGACGACGGGCGCATCATCTGATTCGCGCCCGGCAAAGCTGAACGCCGCCCACAAAAAAGCCCTGTTCCGCAACGGTTCAGGGCTTTGTCATAAGTACCTCAGACAAGCAAAAATCGAGAAAGTTTCATACACAATTCAATAACTTAGAGAATTGTGTACAACTCGTGCTACTCGTCGGATTCCGATTGCCAGCCGCTTCGCCGAGCCTCAAATTCCGCATCGTCATCCCTCTGAGGCTCTCTTGATGAAGAAGTACTCCTCGATTCTGTTGTTGTCTTTCGGTCTGCTCAGCGGCGTTGCCATGGCAGGCGGCACCACCGAGGCCGGCATTGGCGGCGCGTTGGGTGGGGTACTGGGCTCCGTGGTGGGCAACTCGATCGGTGGCAGCACCGGCGGTGCCATCGGTGCCGGCCTGGGTGGCGCGGCCGGCGGTGCCCTGGGTGCCGACAAGCGCCAGCGCGGCGAAGCGGCCATCGGTGGCGCACTGGGCGCGGCCGGCGGCAACGTGGTTGGTCGATCGGTGGGCGGTACCACCGGTAGCTACATCGGTGCGGCGGCCGGCGGTGGCGCCGGGGGCGCACTGGGTAACTACATGGGCAACAAGGCCGACGAAGACGAGCGCCATGAATCGCGCCGCTACCGTCGTGACTACGATGACCGCCGCCATTACGACCGCGGCCATCACTACGGCCACCGCAAGCACAAACGCCACTGGCGCCATGACTGATCGCCAGGCTTAAGCCTGACGCCTAAGGCCCTGCCCTCACCGGCAGGGCCTTTTCGTTTGCAGACAAGCCTGGGGATTAAGGGCCACCCCGATATGGAGGCCACTAGCCACTAGTTATCATCGCTGTTTCGACCACGTACAGGACGCAGGGAATGCGCGCGACCTTCACCGATCTCATCTGTCTGCCCCGAGCCAGGAGAGGCTGAAGGATGCCCAGCCGCCGCCCGCCACTGCTCAGCGAAGCCGGCTTTGCTTCGATACGCCAGCGCGTGATGCAGGCTACCGGCGTGCAACTGGCCGATGATCGCCGGGCCGTGGTCGCGGCACGTCTGCACAAGCGCCTGAAAGCGCTGGGCCTGGCTAGCTTCGAGCATTACCTCAGCTTGCTCGAAAGCCCACAGGGCACAAACGAGCACGAGCACCTGCTGCGCCTGCTGGTCGCCCGCGACAGCTACTTCTTTCGCGAACATCGCCATTTCGAATGCCTGGCCCGCTGGCTGGCCGAGCTCGACCACCCCGCTCGCCTGTGGAGCGCAGCCTGCGCCACCGGCGAGGAGGCCTGGAGCCTGGCCATGGTCGCCGCAGAAAAAGCCCGCCACCCAGGCTGGCAGCTGCTGGCCAGCGATTTCGACCCGCAACTGCTGGAAACCGCAGGCGCCGGGATCTACGACATCGCCCAGGCCCGCTACTTCCCCGAGGGCTGGCTGACCCGGCACTGCCTGTGCGGCGTCGGCGAGACGGCCGGGCGACTGCGCATCGCACCAGCCCTGCGCGAGCAGGTACGCTTCGAGGCCATCAACCTGATCCGGCCCCTGCCTGCCCACCTCGGCAGCTTCGACGTCATCTTGTTGCGCAACCTGCTGTCGAGCCTGGCGCCACGCTACAAGAGCGAGATGCTCCAGCAGTTGCTAGCGCACCTGCGCCCCGGTGGCCTGCTGATCATCGGCCACAGCGAAAGCGTCCACGCGCTGGGCCTGCCCCTGCGCCCGCTACTGCCGTCGGTGTTCGAACGCCTATGATAATAGGCACTGCCGCGCCAATCGGCAGACAAGGACTGATCGCGCAGTTGCGCGGCAGTGCGCTTTCGGATCGAGCAGGCCTGCCGCCCCCCTTCCCTTGCGAAACAGGCCCTAATCCATGCCTTGCCGAATCCTGCTTGCCGATCATTCGCCCCTCTTCCGCGCCGGCCTGCGTGCCTTGCTGGAGCAGAAGAAAGATTTCGTCGTGGTGGGCGACACCGGTGATGCCATGAATGCCGTGAGCCTGGCCGAAAAGCTCAAGCCGGACATCGTGGTGCTCGACATGAGCGGCGAACTGGACGGCCAACAGGCCCTGCAGGAACTGTTCATCCGCGCCCCCGCCAGCCGGGTGCTGATGTTCTCGCCACGCTCGGAGCTTGAGCATGTAATGAGCTGCCTGCAGCTCGGCGCCCATGGTTTCCTGCTCAAGAACGCCACGGTGACCGAGCTGGAGCAGGCCCTGCAGACCCTGCGCGGCGGTGGCCAGTACCTGTCTTCGGCGGTGCTGCCGATGGTCATCGGCCAGGCCCTCAAGCACAGCCGCAAGCGCGTTGCCAACCAGGTCCAGCCGCCGCCCCTGACCACCCGCCAGCTGGAGATCCTGCGCCTGATCGCCCGGGGCGAGACCACTCGCTCCATCGCCGACGGCCTGGGGTTGAGCATCAAGACCGTAGAGGCGCACCGCTCGCAGATCATGCACCGCCTGCAGATCCACGACGTGCCCGGCCTGGTGCTGTTCGCCGTGCGCGAAGGGATCATTCGACTCAACGATTGAGTGACAGCCCGGCGAGGATCAGTTGCAGCGTTTCCGGAAGTGCCGCCGGGCGGCCCGACGCGCGTTCGATGAACACCTGCACCACTCCACCCGCCGCGCAGGCTTCGGTCTCGCCCGGGCGGAACAGCGCCAGGCGGAACTCAACGGTGCTGCCCGCCAGACGGGTCACCCCCAGGCCCACCTCAAGTACGTCGGGAAAGCCAGGCAAGGCGAAGAAGTCTGCCGCAGAACTCACGACGAAAGCGGCCAGGTCACCGTCGCGCAGGTCCAGCTCGGCCTGTTCGACCAGGAAAGCCTGGATCGCGGTTTCGAAGAAGGCATGCACGGTGGAACCGGCGAGGTGACCGTTGTGGTCGTTGTCCTGGGGACGGGTGAGGATGGGATGGAAATGGGAGAAGGCGGAGCGTTGCGGAGACTCGGTCATGGGGCCATCTGCATTCTGGTGGGTACCCTGCCAGTGAAACAGATTCTGCCAGTACTGTATCGCCCCCATCGCAGACCAAACCCGTTCCTACATCGAATAACGAAAAAGCCGCCCCGAGGGGCGGCTTCCTTATCCGAACCGGCAGCAGCTTACAGCTGCGGACCAGCGGCCTTGATGGCGTCGGAAACGTCGAACTTCTTGAAGTTCTCGGTGAACAGTGTGGCCAGGCCCTTGGCAGCTTCGTCGTAGGCAGCCTTGTCAGCCCAGGTGTTGCGCGGGTTGAGCAGCTCGGTCTCGACGCCCGGAACGACCTTCGGCACGTCCAGGTTGATGATGTCCAGGTGCTCGGTCTCTGCACCGACCAGCGCGCCGCTCTGGATGGCAGCGATCACGCCACGGGTGGTGGGGATGCTGAAGCGCTTGCCAACGCCGTAGCCACCACCGGTCCAGCCAGTGTTGACCAGGTAGACCTTGGAGCCGAACGCCTTGATACGCTTGATCAGCAGCTCGGCGTAGACGCCGGCTGGGCGCGGAAAGAACGGTGCGCCGAAGCAGGTGGAGAAGGTCGACTTGATGCCGCTGCCCGAACCCATTTCGGTGGAACCGACCAGCGCGGTGTAGCCGGACAGGAAGTGGTAGGCCGCCTGCTCGTTGTTCAGGATCGACACTGGCGGCAGCACGCCGGTCAGGTCGCAGGTCAGGAAGATGACCGCGTTCGGCTCGCCGCCCAGGTTCTTCTCGGAGACCTTGGCTACGTGGGTCAGCGGGTAGGCTGCGCGGCTGTTCTGGGTCAGGCTCACGTCGGCGTAGTCGGCGTGCTTGGCATCGTCGATGACGACGTTTTCCAGCACCGCGCCGTGCTTGATGGCTTTCCAGATGACCGGCTCGTTCTTCTCGGACAGGTCGATGCACTTGGCATAGCAACCGCCTTCGATGTTGAAGACCACGCCTTCGCCCCATCCGTGCTCGTCGTCACCGATCAGGTAGCGGCTTTCATCGGCCGACAGGGTGGTCTTGCCGGTACCGGACAGGCCGAAGAACAGGGTGACGTCACCCGCTTCGCCGATGTTGGCGGCGCAGTGCATCGGCAGCACGTCGGCGGCCGGCAGCAGGAAGTTCTGCACAGAGAACATGGCTTTCTTCATTTCACCGGCGTAACGCATGCCGGCGATCAGCACTTTCTTCTGGGCGAAGTTGATGATCACGCAGCCATCGGAATTGGTGCCGTCACGCTCTGGCACGCACTCGAAGTTGGCGACGTTGAGGACCTGCCACTCATCGCGGCCAGCCGGGTTGTACTGGGCCGGGTTGATGAACAGGCAACGGCCGAACAGGTTCTGCCAGGCGGTCTGGGTGGTCATTTTCACCGGCAGGTAGTGCTCGGCGGCAGCGCCTACGTGAACGTAGGAAACGAAGTGATCCTGGGCGTTGTTGAACGCCTCTACGCGGTCCCACAGGGCATCGAACTTGTCGGCCGGGAACTTGCGGTTGATCGGGCCCCAGCCAATCTGGTCCTGGGTGGAAGGTTCTTCGACGATGAAACGGTCAGCCGGCGAACGGCCGGTGCGATGACCGGTTTCCACCACCAGCGCGCCGGTATCGGCCAGCACGCCTTCACCGCGGGACAGCGCTTCATTTACCAGCTCATCGACGCTCAGGTCGGTGTACACGGTGTTGTTGGCTTGCGTCATGAGATACCCCATCCGGCCCGAGGCCGAGTGCTCCAAACGTTTTGTAGTTGTCTCGAAAAAACTACTACAGCGAAAAAAGTGGCCGGATTATGCCAGAAAAGCCCAAAAAAAGTAGGCCCCTCCTGTCAGAACTGCGCTTTTGCGCAATTCGACAGGAGTATTTCCTGTAGTGAACCGTTTCAGTGCTGAGTTTCTGATGGCGCCTCGGTGCCACCGCCAGCAAACAATTGCGCAACATCGCTCGCGTCGAACACATAGCGCTCGTTGCAGAACTGGCAATCGATCTCGACCTGGCCGCCACATTCGGCCACCAGCGCATTGGCATCCTGCTCGCCGAGGCTGACCAGGGCGTTGCCGGAGCGCTCGCGCGAGCAGCTGCAGCGGAAGCGTAGCGGCTGGATATCGAACAGGCGAACCGCGTCCTCGTGGTACAGGCGGTGCAGCACGGTTTCGTTGTCCAGACCGAGCAGTTCCTCATCCTTCACGGTGTTGGCCAAGGCCTTCACGTGGGCCCAGCTTTCGTCGCGCTCCTCGCTGTCCTTGTGGATCTCGGCCGGCAGCTGCTGCACGAGCAGGCCTCGGACTCGAACACCATCGGCGGCCAGGGAGATGCAGGTGTTCACCTGCTGCGACATGACGAAGTAGTTGGTGAAACACTCCGACAGGTCCTTGCCGTCCAGTTCGACGGTGCCCTGGTAGCGTTGGCCGTTGACCGGAATGATGGTCAGCACCAGGTGGCCGCCTGGCATCAGGTCGGCGAGGCTCGCATCGTCCTTGATCTGCTCGGCTTCATAGCGGGCCAGGCCGCGGATGTCGTGCTCGCTGGTGTATTCGATGGCCAGCAGCGGCACCGGGCCCTGGGACTGGGCCTGGAGGACCAGCAGGCCATCGAACTTCAAGGTGCCGACCAACAGCGCGGCGGCCGCCATCAGTTCGCCCAACAGGTGTTGTACCGGGCGCGGATAATCATGCTTGGCCAACACCTCGGCGTAGCTGCGTTCCAGCACGACCATCTCGCCGCGCACATCGCGGTCGTCGAACAGGAAGCGTTGGGTGAAATCGGTATCTGGCAAGTCGCTCATGGTTGTCTGGCTTTCTGAAAATGGTTACAAAATAATTACAGGAGACTGAAAGGTCTGTCGCAGAGCGCTCACAAGGCGCTCATTTCCTGCTGGATATCGAGGTATTTTATGGACAATCGACCACTGTTCCAAGCAAGGTGGTCCTGGGGCCCTTTGGCAGCCTGCACCCTGCTGCCCATCGCACTACTGTGTTTCTGGTTGTGGCCCGTTGGCCAGATCCTTTGCCTGACATTCGACGAGTGGCTGTTCCACAGCCTGAATGCGCCGCTGACCGACAACACCACCTGGCGCTACATCTGGACCGTCGGCAGCCTGCGCCCGTTCGACATCGTCGTCGGCCTGATCCTTCTGGCAGTGCTTATCCGTGGTGACTGGGTGTTCAAAGCAGCCCAGGTCCGCCAAGCCTTTTTCGGTTTTCTGATCACGCTACTCCTCTTAGTGGTGATTCGCGCGCTGTTTTCCAAGTGGGTGGATGCAGCAGGGTGGCAACACAAGAGCCCGTCGATGATGTTCGACGATGTGGTGCACCTCAGTGACTACTACCCGAACCTGGAGGCGGCCTGGGAGCTCAAGGACCGCTCGAGCAAGAGTTTCCCCGGCGATCACGCCTCGGTGCTGCTGGTCTGGGCACTGTTCATGAGCCTGTTCAGTCGTCGCCCGTTGCAGTACCTGCTCGTGTGGGGGCTGGCCCTGCTGTTCATGCTGCCGCGCCTGGTGGCCGGCGCCCACTGGGGCCAGGATGACTACATCGGTGGCTTGCTGATGGCGGTGCTGGCATTGGGCTGGAGCTGCTACACGCCGCTGGCGGCCAAAGGCAGCGCAGCGTTGCTGCGCTGGACGACACCGCTGTTCGACCTGCTGGGCAGGTTGCCGTTGATTGGGCGGATGAGCGTGATTCGCGCCGCCTGATCGTTCACGGGGGCCGCTATGCGGCCCTCGTCACTCGAAACTGCCGTGCAGCTGGTGAATCTGCCGGCGCTGCTTCTTGGTCGGCCGCCCGTCGGTGGTCACGCCCATCGCCCCCGCCTTGCGCATTTCAGCGGCCTGCTCGCGGCGCTTCACACTCTCGGCGGTTTCCTCGTACAACGTCTGTGCTTCGGGCGCGCCACGGCGCACCACCGACAACGCCCTGACCACCACGGTGCGCTCGTCGAAACCGGTGCGCAGCACGAACTCATCGCCCACCCGTGGCTCCTTGCCCGGCTTGCAGCGCTCGCCCCGGCAGTGCACCTTGCCACTTTCAATGGCCGCCTTGGCCAATGCGCGGGTCTTGTAGAAGCGCGCTGCCCACAGCCACTTGTCCAGGCGTACCTTGTCGTCGTCTTCAGGCTTTTGTGCCATGGTTTTTCCTCGAATTCTGTCTTTCACGGAACTGTACTACCGTGACTGACAGATGCAAAAAGTCCGTGCCGTCATTACAGTTCACCTCCTTATCCGCAGGGCACGCTTAGTGAAGACATTTGACCACCTGACTGTGATCGGCCTGCGCGAGTGGGTCGCCCTGCCCGGCCTCGGCGTCGCCGGCCTGCGCGCCAAGATCGACACCGGCGCCAGTACCTCCAGCCTGCACGCCACGGAGGTCGAGCCGTTCGAGCGCGATGGCCAGCAATGGGTACGCTTCACCGCCCACCTGGGCTCGGTGGTGCAACTGCGCCACCGGCGCTGCGAAGCGCCCATGGTCACCATGAAGACGATCAAGAGTTCCAACGGCCATGCCCAGACCCGCTACGTGATCCGCACGCCCCTGGCGCTCGGTGACCGAGTCTGGGAGGTCGAATTCACCCTGGCCTGCCGCAAGAGCATGCGCTATCGCCTGCTGCTTGGTTCGAAGGCGCTCATCCATGGCCAACTGGTGGTCAACCCCGGCCTCAAGTACGTTCAGGACAAACCGGCCTTCGCGGCCACCCTTTCCCCTGTCACAGGTGCTGCATGAAGATCGCTGTGCTGTCGCGCAATCCGCGTCTGTATTCCACCCGCCGCCTGGTCGAGGCCGGTACCCAGCGGGGCCACGAAGTGGTGGTGATCGACACGCTTCGGGCCTACATGAACATTGCCAGCCACAAGCCGCAGATCCACTACCGCGGCAAACCCCTGGAAGGCTTCGACGCGGTCATTCCGCGCATCGGCGCATCGGTCACCTTCTATGGCTGCGCGGTGCTGCGCCAATTCGAGATGATGGGCGTCTACCCGCTCAACGAATCGGTGGCCATCGCCCGCTCGCGGGACAAGCTGCGCTCGCTGCAATTGCTGTCGCGGCGCGGTATTGGCCTGCCGGTCACCGGCTTCGCCCACTCGCCGGACGACATCCCCGACCTGATCCAGATGGTCAACGGCGCGCCGCTGGTAATCAAAGTGCTCGAAGGCACACAGGGCATCGGCGTGGTGCTGTGCGAAACCACCAAGGCCGCCGAGTCGGTGATCGAGGCGTTCATGGGCCTGAAGCAGAACATCATGGTCCAGGAGTACATCAAGGAGGCCGGTGGCGCCGATATCCGCTGCTTCGTGGTCGGCGACAAGGTGATCGCCTCGATGAAGCGCCAGGCCAAGCCGGGCGAGTTCCGCTCCAACCTGCATCGCGGGGGCGTGGCCAGCCTGATCAAGATCACCCCTGAAGAACGCATGACCGCGATTCGCGCAGCCAAGGTGATGGGGCTGAGCGTGGCGGGTGTGGATATCCTGCGTTCGAATCATGGGCCGCTGGTGATGGAAGTGAACTCGTCGCCGGGCCTGGAGGGGATCGAGGTGACTACCGGCAAGGACGTGGCCGGGATGATCATCGAGCACCTGGAAAAGAACAGCGGGCCGAATCAGACGCGGACCAAGGGCAAGGGTTGATATTCCGGGGCCGCTTTGCGGCCCCGGCAATCACACGGCGTTACGCGGCAGCAACAACCCCAACGGTAACCGCACCCGCGCCTCGATCCCGCCACCGGAGCGGTTGCGCAACTCGACATTGCCGCCATGCTGCGCGGCGATACGCTTGACGATGGCCAGCCCCAGCCCGGTACCCTTGCCACCCCGCGCCCGGTCGCCACGGATGAACGGGTTGAAGATGGTCTCCAGCTCCGACTCGTCGATGCCCGTCCCCCGATCCAGCACGCTGAGCACCACATAAGGCGCGCTCTGGTCACCCGACACATAGGCCGCTACCTCGACCCCCTTGCCGGCGTGATGCAGGGCGTTGCCGATCAGGTTGCCCAGCATGCGCTTGAGCGAGACACGGCGCAGCGGGAACGGTGGAATCGGCTCCAGGCACAGGCGCACCTGCTCCTTGTGCTGGTTGTAGGGGGCCACCACCTCGTAGATCAGGTCGTTCAGGTCGACCTCCTCCACCGGTTCGTCGCGCCCGTCGCGAATGAAGGCCAGGAACTGGTCGAGGATCGCGTCCATGTCCTCGATATCGCGGACCATGTCCTCGCTGAGGTCGCTTTCGTTGCCCATCAGCGACAGCGACAGCCGCAGCCGGGTCAGCGGCGTGCGCAAGTCGTGGGAAACGCCCGCCAGCATCAGCTCGCGTTCGCGCCCAGCCTGCTCGACATCTTCGGCCATCTGGTTGAACGCCCGATACACTTCGGTCATTTCGCTGGGTGTATCACTGATCGGCAAGCGCACGCTGCGCCCCTGGCCCAGCTGGCGGGCGGCGAACACCAGGCGCTTGAGTGGCTGGTTGAGCTGGCGCACGAAGATCCAGGCCGAAGCCGTGGACAGCAAGCCGATGGCCAGGAACCAGCCGAGCACGTTCCAGATCTTCTGCCCGCGCAGCGGATGCGGATACAGCGGCACCTTGAGCCAGCCCGGGCCCAGGCTCGGGGCGTTCACCCACAGCGCGGGCGGCGCATGGATACGCAACCGCACTTCGGTGTCCTCGCCCAGCTCGGCCTGCATCTGGCGCTGGTAGATCTCGCTGTAGGGCCAGTGCTGCTCGCCCTCCGGCACGCCGGCGCCGGTCACGCGGATCAGGCCGGCGGCCTCGGCAATCTGGTCGCGGTTCTCTTCATCCGCTGCCCAATAGGCACGCAGCGTCAGGGCCACGCCGTGGCTGTACTGGCGGTCGACCAGCACGTCCTCGTTCATCAGCAGGTACACGAGCGTCAGCGCCTTGGAGAACAGCACGACGATCAGCACCAGCCAGAGGGTGCGGGCGAAGAAGCTTTGCGGGAACCAGAGAGGCGTTTTCATCGATCAACTACTGTGCTGAAAAGGCCGGTCGCCGTAGACGAAAACAGGGCGACCCGCATGGGTCGCCCTGCTGCACCCTGACGAGCCGGCAGGCTCATTTGCCGGCGTTTCCGTCCGGCACGAAGACGTAGCCCACACCCCATACGGTCTGGATGTAACGCGGCTTGGAAGGATCGGGCTCGATCATCCGGCGCAGGCGCGAGATCTGCACGTCGATGGAACGCTCCAGGGCATCCCACTCACGGCCACGGGCCAGGTTCATCAGTTTGTCGCGGGTCAGCGGCTCGCGAGCATGCATCACCAGGGCCTTGAGCACGGCGAACTCGCCGGTGGTGAGCATGTGCGTTTCTTCACCGCGCTTGAGCTCGCGGGTGGCCAGCGACAACTCGTAGTCGCCGAAGGTGACAGTCTCTTCCTCACTGCCCGGCGCGCCTGGCACAGCCGGGGCCTGGCGGCGCAGTACGGCCTTGACCCGGGCCACCAGCTCATCAGGGTTGAACGGCTTGGCCAGGTAGTCGTCGGCACCAAGCTCCAGCCCCTTGATACGGCTGAGCTCATCGCCCTTGGCGGTGAGCATGATGATCGGGATCTGGTTGTTCGAGGCGCGCAGGCGCTTGCAGGCGGACAGGCCGTCCTCGCCAGGCAGCATCAGGTCGAGCACCACCAGGTTGAACACTTCACGGGCCAGCAGGCGATCCATCTGTTCGACGTTGGGCACGGTGCGGACACGGAAGCCCTTGCTGGTGAAGAAGCGGTCCAGCAGGCTGCTCAGGCCCGGATCGTCGTCGACGATGAGAATCTTGTCGCCTTCTACGGCGTTTGCGGTGCTGGTCATGAATTACTCCTCTGATATCGCCGCGCATTATGGCGTAGCCATTGCCGCGCGTGCCGTGTGCATTGTTAGCAGATTTTTCCCGCCGCGCCACTGCCGCCCCATCGACGACTGGCGCCGCGCCATCACCGCAAGCCCGGCCCGATGGGTATAATGCGCGGCTTTCACCCAGTGTCGCCGGGGCTGAACGCCCACCCGCGGCCTTGCATTCACTATTTGTCAGGTGGTTTTCATGGACAGCATCAACAGCCGTATCGCCGAGGAACTGGGCGTGCGCCCACAACAGGTCGAAGCGGCCGTGGGCCTGTTGGACGAAGGATCGACCGTGCCCTTCATCGCCCGTTACCGCAAGGAAGTGACCGGCAGCCTGGACGACACCCAATTGCGCCACCTGGAAGAGCGCCTGCGCTACCTGCGCGAGCTCGACGAGCGCCGCGCCAGCATCCTGGCCAGCATCGAGGAGCAGGGCAAGCTGACTCCGGAGCTGGCCCGCGAGATCAAGCTCGCCGACACCAAGACCCGCCTCGAAGACCTCTACCTGCCGTACAAGCAGAAGCGCCGCACCAAGGGCCAGATCGCCCTGGAGGCCGGCCTGGGCGAGCTGGCCGACGGGCTGTTCAACGACCCGCAACTGAACCCGGAAGCCGAAGCCGCGCGCTTCGTCGACGCGGACAAGGGCGTGGCTGACGCCAAGGCTGCCCTGGAAGGCGCCAAGTACATCCTCATGGAGCGCTTCGCCGAAGACGCCGGCCTGCTGGACAAGCTGCGCAACTTCCTCAAGCAGGAAGCGGTACTCACTGCCCGCGTAGTCGCCGGCAAGGAAGACGAAGGCGCCAAGTTCCGCGATTACTTCGCCCATGACGAACTGCTGCGCAGCGCGCCGTCGCACCGTGCCTTGGCGATCTTCCGCGGGCGCAACGAAGGCGTGCTGAGCGCCTCGCTGAAGGTCGGCGAAGAACTGCCGGGCACCCTGCACCCGTGCGAGGTGATGATCGGCAACCATGTCGGCATCGAAAACCGCAACCGCCCCGCCGACAAGTGGCTGGGCGAGGTGGTGCGCTGGACCTGGAAGGTCAAGCTCTACACCCACCTGGAAACCGACCTGTTCGGCGAGCTGCGCGACAACGCCGAAGGCGAGGCGATCAACGTCTTCGCCCACAACCTGCACGACCTGCTGCTGGCCGCCCCGGCCGGCCCGCGCGCCACCCTGGGCTTCGACCCGGGCCTGCGCACCGGCTGCAAGATTGCCGTGGTCGACGCCACCGGCAAGCTACTGGACTACACCACGGTCTACCCGCACGCGCCGAAGAATGACTGGGACCGCACCATTTCCATCATGGCCGCACTGTGCGCCAAGCACTCGGTGGAGCTGATCGCCATCGGCAACGGCACTGCCAGCCGCGAGAGCGACAAGCTGGTGGCGGAGCTGGTGAAGAAGTACCCGGCCCTGAAGATCACCAAGATCATGGTTTCCGAGGCTGGCGCTTCGGTGTACTCGGCCTCTGAACTGGCCGCCCGCGAGTTCCCGGACCTGGACGTGTCGATCCGCGGCGCGGTGTCCATCGCCCGCCGTCTGCAGGACCCGCTGGCCGAACTGGTGAAGATCGACCCGAAATCCATCGGTGTCGGCCAGTACCAGCACGACGTGTCGCAGGTGAAACTGGCCCGTGGCCTGGACGCCGTGGTCGAGGACTGCGTGAACGCCGTGGGCGTGGACGTCAACACCGCCTCGGTGGCGCTGCTGACGCGCATTTCCGGCCTCAATGCCACCCTGGCGCAGAACATCGTCGCCCACCGCGACGCCAACGGCCCGTTCGCCACCCGCGCCGCGCTGAAAAAGGTCAGCCGCCTGGGCGAGAAAACCTTCGAGCAGGCCGCCGGCTTCCTGCGCGTGATGAACGGCGACAACCCGCTGGACGCCTCGGCGGTACACCCGGAAGCCTACCCACTGGTGCAGCGCATCGCCGCCGACACCGACCGTGATATCCGCTCGCTGATCGGCGACAGCGGCTTCCTCAAGCGCCTGGACCCGAAGAAATTCACCGACGAGTCCTTCGGCCTGCCGACCGTCACCGATATCCTCCAGGAACTCGACAAGCCAGGTCGCGACCCGCGCCCGGAGTTCAAGACCGCCACCTTCCAGGACGGCGTCGAGGACCTCAAGGACCTGGAACCCGGCATGATCCTCGAAGGCGTGGTGACCAACGTCACCAACTTCGGTGCTTTCGTCGATATCGGCGTGCACCAGGATGGCCTGGTACATATCTCGGCGCTGTCGGAGAAGTTCGTCAAGGACCCGCGTGAAGCGGTCAAGGCTGGCGACGTGGTCAAGGTCAAGGTCATGGAAGTGGACATCCCGCGCAAGCGCGTCGGCCTGTCCATGCGCATGAACGATACCCCGGGCGAGAAGGTCGAGGGCAACCGTGGCGGCAACCGCGGCAATGGCGGCAACCGTCAGCAGCAGGCGCCTCGCCAGCGCGAGACCGCCACCGCCGCGCCGGCCAACAACGCCATGGCGGCGCTGTTTGCCAACGCCAAGCAACTGAAGAAGAAGTGATGGAAGTACCGAAGGAGTACGTCGAAAGCGCCTTCAGCCAGCTCCTCGGCTGCCGCCTGCAACGCCTGGAAACGGGTGTTGCAGAGGTGGCCCTGGCACTTGAGCCGCACCTGCGCAACCGTGGCCAGAAGCTGCACGGCGGGGCGATCTTCAGCCTGGTCGACATCGCCATGGGCCTGGCCTGCTCGGCCAGCCATGGCTTCGACCAGCAGAGCGTGACCATCGAATGCAAGATCAACTACATGCGCGCCGTCAGCGAGGGCGAGGTCGTGTGCACCGCCCGGGTGCTGCATGCGGGACGGCGCACCCTCGTGGTCGACGCCGACGTGCTCCAGGACGACAAGCTGGTGGCCAAGGCGCAGGGAACCTTCGCGGTTCTCTAGCTGATGTAGCTAAATCTGCGGTATTTTCGAGCTACTCGGGGGCGCGAAGCGGCCCTGAAATCGACGCTAAGCCTAGCCGGAACCGCATAAACCAGGCGACAACGCCAGTTCCTTTCCCAACTACCCTTGTAGACCGTCATCTCTACCCCCATATTGGGGCGACTGACGCGTGAAGGAATCCATCTTGAGCGACCTCCTCAACCGCCGCCTGAGCCTGCTCGGCGACAATATCGACCTGCTCAAGCAGTGCCTGCACGGCATTGAGCGCGAATGCCTGCGCGTGACCAAAGAAGGTCGCCTGGCCCAGACCCCACACCCCGAAGCACTGGGTTCGGCGCTGACCAACGAGCAGATCACCACCGACTATTCCGAGTCGCTGCTGGAGTTCATCACCCCAGCCCTGGCGGACCCTGCCAAGGTGCTCGAAAGCCTCGAACAGACCCACCGCTTCGTCTACAGCAAACTGGGCGACGAACTGCTGTGGAGCCCTTCGATGCCCTGCGCGTTGCCGGCCGAAGAAGACATCCCGATCGCCGAGTACGGCAGCTCGAACATCGGCAAGCTCAAGCACGTGTACCGCAAGGGCCTGGCCCTGCGTTACGGCCGCACCATGCAGTGCATCGCCGGCATCCATTACAACTTCTCGCTGCCCGAGGCGCTGTGGCCGCTGTTGCGCGATGCCGAAGGCGGCGAGCAGGACGACCGCGACTACCAGTCCTCGGCCTATATCGCGCTGATCCGCAACTTCCGCCGCTACAGCTGGCTGCTGATGTACCTGTTCGGCGCCTCCCCGGCCCTGGACAAAGGCTTCCTGCGCGGCCGCCCGCACCAGCTCGAAGAACTCGACGCCGAAACACTGTACCTGCCCTACGCCACCAGCCTGCGCATGAGCGACCTGGGCTACCAGAGCAACGCCCAGGCGGGCCTCACGCCCTGCTACAACAACCTGGCCAGCTACACCGATAGCCTGCGCAAGGCCGTCGGCACGCCCTACCCGCCCTATGTCGAGGTCGGCACGCACGTCGACGGCGAGTGGGTGCAGTTGAACACCAACATCCTGCAGATCGAGAACGAGTACTACTCGAACATCCGCCCCAAGCGCGTCACCTACACCGGCGAGCGGCCGATCCAGGCCCTGACCTCGCGCGGCGTGCAGTACGTGGAAGTGCGCTGCCTGGACATCAACCCGTTCCTGCCAGTGGGCATCGACCTGACCGAAGCCCGTTTCCTCGACGCCTTCCTGCTGTTCTGCGCGCTCGAAGAGAGCCCGCAACTGGACAACGGCGAGTGCGGCCAGTGCACCGACAACTTCCTCACCGTGGTCAAGGAAGGTCGGCGCCCGGGCCTGGAGCTGCGTCGTGACGGCCAGCCGGTCGCGTTGAAGCAATGGGCAAGCGAACTGATCGAGCGGATCGGCCAGCTGGCCGGGCTGCTCGATCGTGCCCAGGGTGGCAATGACCACGCCAAGGCCCTGGAGGTACAGCAGGCCAAGGTCGAAGACCCCGAGCTGACGCCATCGGCCCAGGTGCTGGCGCGCATGACCGAACACGACGAAACTTTCGTCCAGTTCTCCCTGCGCCAAAGCCGCCTGCACGCCGAGAGCTTCCGCGAGCAGCCACTGAGCAGCGCGCAGCAACAGGCCTTCGAAACCCTGGCTCGCGAGTCGATCGCCAAGCAGTCCGAGCTGGAACAGGAAGAGGTCGGTGACTTCGACCTGTTCGTCGGTGCCTACCAGGCCAGCATCCTGGCAATCAGCAACTGATGAACCGCACCGCCCCCCCGCGCAAGCCACGCGCCAGCAGCCAGGCCAGGATCGAAGCGATCCTCGCCGCGGCGCGCGAGCTGCTGGCAGGCCAAGGGGTGGCGGGGTTGTCGATCTACAGCGTGGCCGAACGGGCGCAGATCCCGCCATCGTCGGTGTATCACTTCTTTGCCAGCGTGCCGGCCTTGCTGGAGGCGCTGACCGCCGACGTGCATCGGGCTTTTCGCGAAGCCTTGAGCGCACCGATCGACAGCGCGGCGTTCAGCACCTGGCATGGCCTGTCGCGGCTGATCGAGCAGCGCATGCTCGACATCTACAACGAGGACGCCGCGGCGCGGCAGCTGATCCTCGCCCAGCATGGTTTGAGCGAAGTGGTCCAGGCTGATCGCCAGCATGATCTGGAACTGGGCGAGTTGATGCACCAACTGTTCGACCGGCATTTTCAGTTGCCAGCGATGCCGAGGGATGTGCACGTGTTCGCCCTGGCGATGGAACTGAGCGACCGGGTGTATGCCCGCTCGATGCAGCTGCATGAGGCGATCACGCCACGCATGGCGGAGGAAGGGATGCGCGTGTTCGAGGCGTATCTGGGGCTGTATCTGCCGCCTTATCTGGCCAAGCGCTGACCCTGAGCCCTGCAAATATCCTGTAGGAGCGGCTTTAGCCGCAATGCAGCCAACGCGATGTCTGGCACCCGCTCCGCGGGTGATCGCGGCTAAAGCCGCTCCTAAAGGTACCGTGCAAGACTTCAGAGCTTGGCGATGGACACCTCGGTCGATTTCACGAAGGCGATCACCTCGCTGCCCACCTGCAACTCGAGCTCCTTCACGGAACGGGTGGTAATAACCGAGGTAACGATGCCAGAGGCGGTCTGCACGTCGATTTCCGACAGTACCGGGCCTTCGAGGATTTCCTTCACGGTGCCTTTGAACTGGTTGCGAACGTTGATGGCTTTGATGGTCATGGCGTCATTCCTTTTTGCG
Organism: Pseudomonas sp. B21-023; assembly: GCF_024749165.1. Lineage (NCBI taxonomy): Bacteria > Pseudomonadati > Pseudomonadota > Gammaproteobacteria > Pseudomonadales > Pseudomonadaceae > Pseudomonas > Pseudomonas sp. B21-023. Next base: position 5,627,172 of record NZ_CP087190.1, read on the forward strand.
GTTTCGGGGATTCAATGAGCCCAGCGCAACTGCGTGGGCAACGGGGCGACAGGTTCCGGATCGGGCGGCGTGCCCGGGACGGAGAGAACACGGTTGAGCACTTCGCTTTCCAGCGCCGCCAAGCGGTGCGAACCCCGCACCCGGGGTCGCGGCAGGTCGATGACCAGGTCCAGGCCGACGGCGCCGTCTTCGATCAGGATCACCCGGTCGGCCACGGCGACGGCTTCGCTGACGTCGTGGGTGACCAGCAGCACGGTGAAACCGTGCTGGCGCCACAGGCGCTCGATCAGTTGCTGCATCTCGATACGGGTCAGGGCGTCCAGCGCGCCCAAGGGCTCATCCAGCAGCAGCAGACGCGGCTGATGAATGAGCGCCCGGGCCAGGGCCACCCGCTGTTTCTGGCCACCGGACAAGGCTGCCGGCCACTCATTGGCGCGATCGACCAGGCCGACCGCCTCCAGGGCTTCCAGGGCGCGTGGCCGCCAGTTGCCGGACAACCCCAGGCCAACGTTGTCGATCACCTTCTTCCAGGGCAGCAGGCGCGCGTCCTGGAACATCAGCCGGGTATCCTCGCGGGCCTCGGCAAGCGCTGCGGCGCCCGCCAGCAATTGGCCGCCACTGGGCTGGTCGAGCCCGGCCAGCAGGCGCAACAAGGTGCTTTTACCGCAACCACTGCGACCAACGATGGCAACGAACTGGCCAGCCGGAATGTGCAGATCGATCCCGCGCAGCACTTCGCGCTGGCCGAACGTACGACGCAGGTCCCTGGCCGCCAGGGGGATGCCACGCAGCAGGCGTGGCGGTTGTGCCTTGAGTACCGTCATCACGCGCCCTCCTTCTTCGCCACCTGGTAGGCCGGGTGCCAACGCAGCCACACACGCTCCAGGCCGCGGGCGGCCAGGTCGGCGAGCTTGCCGAGCACCGCGTACAGGACGATGGCCAGCACCACCACGTCGGTCTGCAGGAATTCGCGGGCGTTCATCGCCAGATAGCCGATACCGGCATTGGCCGAGATGGTCTCGGCGACGATCAACGTCAGCCACATGAAACCCAGGGCGAAACGCACGCCGACCAGGATCGAAGGCAGCGCCCCCGGCAGGATCACCTGACGGAACAGCGCGAAGCCCGACAGCCCGTAGCTGCGCGCCATCTCCACCAGCGCCGGATCGACATTGCGGATCCCGTGATAGGTGTTCAGGTAGATGGGGAACAGCGTCCCCAGGGCCACCAGGAAAATCTTTGCCGACTCGTCGATGCCGAACCACAGGATCACCAGCGGGATCAGCGCCAGGTGCGGCACGTTGCGGATCATCTGCACCGAACTGTCGAGCAGGCGCTCGCCCCAGTTCGACAGGCCGGTGATGAAGCCGAGCAACAGGCCTAGACTGCCGCCGATCACGAAGCCCAGGCCGGCACGCCAGCCGCTGATGGCCAGGTGGGTCCAGATCTGGCCACTGCGCACCAGCTCGACGCCGGCGCTGACCACCGCGCTCGGCGCCGGCAGGATGCGGGTCGACAGCCAGCCTGCGCTGACCGCCAACTGCCATACCGCCAGCAGCAGGATCGGCAGGGCCCACGGCGCCAGGCGCTTGGACCAGGTGGTGGTGGATGCACGACTCATGGCACCGGCCCTCAGCTCTGCGACACGGACTTGGGCAGGATGTCGTTGGCGACCATTTCACCGAACGGGCTTACGTAGCCACCGGTTTTCGGCTGCTCCGGGCGCTGCACGTCCAGATGCGGGAACAGCAGCTCGGCGACGCGGTACGACTCTTCGAGGTGTGGATAGCCCGAGAAGATGAAGGTATCGATGCCAAGATCGGCGTATTCCTTGACCCGCGCCGCGACGGTCGGGCCATCGCCCACCAACGCGGTGCCGGCACCGCCACGCACCAGGCCGACACCGGCCCACAGGTTAGGGGCCACTTCGAGCTTGTCGCGCTTGCCACCGTGCAGGGCGGCCATGCGCTGCTGGCCGACCGAGTCGAAGCGCGCGAGCGACGCCTGGGCGCGGGCGATGGTGTCGTCGTCCAGGTGCGAGATCAGCCTGTCGGCGGCAGCCCAGGCCTCCTCGTTGGTTTCCCGTACAATCACGTGCAAGCGAATGCCGAAGCGCACCTCACGGCCCTGGGCGGCCGCTTTCTCACGTACCGCAGCAATCTTCTCGGCCACCGCGGCCGGCGGCTCGCCCCAGGTCAGGTACAGCTCGACCTGCTCGGCGGCCAAGTCCTGGGCAGCGTCAGACGAGCCACCGAAGTACAGCGGCGGGCGCGGCTGCTGGATCGGCGGGTAGAGCAGCTTGGCGCCTTTCACCTGGATATGCTTGCCGTCGTAGTCGACCGTTTCGCCTTCGAGCACCTTGCGCCAGATACGAGTGAATTCCACCGACGCCTCATAGCGTTCCTGGTGGTTCAGGTGCAGGCCATCACCGGCCAGTTCGTCCGGATCGCCACCGGTCACCAGGTTGAACAATGCACGGCCGTTGGACAGACGATCCAGGGTGGCGGCCTGGCGTGCAGCCACGGTCGGCGAGATGATCCCTGGGCGCAGGGCCACCAGGAACTTCAGGCGCTCGGTCACCGGGATCAGCGACGCGGCCACCAGCCAGGAGTCCTCGCAGGAACGTCCGGTGGGGATCAGCACGCCGCCAAAACCCAGGCGGTCGGCGGCCTGGGCGATCTGGCTCAGGTAGCCGTGATCGACGGCGCGGGCGCCTTCGCTGGTGCCCAGGTACTTGCCGTCACCATGGGTAGGGAGGAACCAGAAAATGTTAAGGCTCATTGGAGTTGTCTCCTCAAGGGTGGCTCATGCCGGGGCGACGCCCCGGCGCAGGCGAAACGTTCAAGGCGCACTGGCGACCTTGGCCGGGGGTGTCCAGATCACGTCCTTGATGCTCAAGGGTTTGGGAATCAGCTTCAGGGCCTGGAAGGTGTCGGCAATCTTCTGCTGTGCGGCGATCACTTCCGGGGTCAGCGGCGCGGCTCCATAGCCTTGGCGCTTGACCGAAGTCAGGGTGATGTCGGCTGGCAGGCCGAGCAGCGGCGCAACCTGGTCGGTGACCTGCTGCGGATTGGCCTGGGACCAATCGCCCACGGCGCGCACTTCTTCAACCAGGGTGTTGATCACCGCCGGGTGCTGGGTCGCATAGCTGCGGGTGGCGAGGTAGAACTGGTGATTGTCGACCAGATCCTTGCCGTCACGCAGGGTGCGTGCCTGCAGCTGTTGCTCGGCGGCGGCCTGGTACGGGTCCCAGATCACCCAGGCATCGACACTGCCGCGCTCGAAGGCGGCGCGGGCATCGGCAGGGGGCAGGTAGACAGGCTGGATATCGGTGTACTGGAGACCGGCGTCTTCCAGGGCACGCACCAGCAGGTAATGCACGTTGGAACCCTTGTTGAGGGCGACTTTCCTGCCCTTGAGTTCCTTCACCGACTGGATCGTCGAGCCCTTCGGCACCAGGATCGCCTCGCTGTGCGGGGCTGGCGGCTCATAGGCGACGTAGAGCAGATCGGCGCCCGCGGCCTGGGCAAACACCGGCGGCGTTTCGCCGGTCACGCCAAAGTCGATGGAGCCGACGTTGAGCCCTTCGAGCAGCTGTGGCCCTCCGGGGAACTCGGTCCATTGCACGTCGATGCCCTGTTCCTTCAGGCGCTTTTCCAGCGAGCCCTTGGCCTTGAGCAGCACCAGGGTGCCGTATTTCTGGTAACCGATACGCAGGCTCTCGGCCTGGGCTTGGCTGATGGCGCCGAAGGACGCAGCCGCCGCGAACAGGGCGACCAGACCACGACGCAAGAAGACTGTGCGCATGGCGCTCTCCTGTGCGAGTTGGGTTCGGGTAGCACCTGCTTGCCTCGTTGACGGGCGAGTAAGGTGGGGACAGCGATGGAGCGGTCAAGCCTGGTTCAGATACTCCAGCGGGCACTGATCAGGCGTTCGTTGAGCACGCCGGGGGCGACTGGTTGGGGCCGGCGCGCCATGGCGCTGTGGAATGTTTCCAGCGAATCCTGCAGGCGCTGCTCCAGGGCAGCGACCAGCTGCGCGGGCCTGGCGCCCTCACCGTAGGCAATCTGGCTGTCGTCGGCGAAGATCCCTTGCAGGGTCTCCTGCGCCTTGAGGGCCGACAGCACGGGCTTGAGCGCGTAGTCCACGGCCAACATGTGGGCGATGCTGCCACCGGTTGCGATCGGCAACACTACCTTGTGTTCCAGGGCCCGCTCGGGCAGCAGGTCGAGCAAGGTCTTCAAGGCCCCGGCGAAGGACGCCTTGTACACCGGGGTGGCCACCACCAGGCCGTCGGCCTGGGCTACAAGTTCGTTGAAGTGGCGCACCTGCGGGCTGTCGAAACGGGCATGCAGCAGATCTTCGGCGGGAAACTCACGCACCTGGAAGGTCACCACTTCGACACCCCGCTCCTGCAGCCAGTCGCGCGAGCGTTCTAGCAGCACGCCGGAGCGTGAACGAAGACTGGGGCTACCACCGACAGAGACAACCAGCATTGAAAGCGCTTCCTTCGATTCGATTGCAGGGCCGCGAGGGGTTGTCCCCGCTGGATGTAACGACATTAACAGCTCGTCACATATACCTATAAATCATATTTTTTCATTTGTTTATTCCATTTATGAATTTCGGATTTGTTGTAGCCACGCAATAAAAAAGGGCCGTCGAAACGGCCCGAAGATCCCTGCTTGGCTAAGAGCAATGCAACGAGGAATGCTTCAGCGATTGGGTTGCGGGGTCAGCCGCAGATAGGGTTTCACCGCCCGATACCCTTTCGGGAAACGACGTTTGATTTCATCTTCGTCCTTGAGCGAAGGCACGATCACTACCTCATCGCCGTCCTGCCAGTTGCCCGGCGTGGCGACCTTGTAGTTGTCGGTCAGCTGCAGCGAGTCGATCACCCGCAGGATCTCGTTGAAGTTGCGCCCGGTACTGGCCGGATAGGTAATGGTCAGGCGCACCTTCTTGTTCGGGTCGATGACGAACAGCGAGCGCACGGTCAGGGTGTCGTTGGCGTTGGGGTGGATCAGGTCGTACAGGTCGGAAACCTTGCGGTCGGCATCGGCGATGATCGGGAAGTTGACCACGGTGTTCTGGGTCTCGTTGATGTCGTCGATCCACTTGTGGTGCGAGTCCACCGGGTCCACCGACAGGGCGATGGCCTTGACCCCGCGCTTGGCGAAATCATCCTTGAGCTTGGCGGTCAGGCCCAGTTCGGTGGTGCACACCGGGGTGAAGTCGGCCGGGTGGGAGAACAGCACGCCCCAGCTGTCGCCCAGCCATTCGTGGAAACGGATCTTGCCGGCGCTGGAATCCTGTTCGAAATCGGGGGCGATATCGCCAAGTTTGAGGCTCATGGAAGCGGCTCCTGTGCTGTGTCTGGCCTTGTGGGTTCAATGTGCCTGCTTCCGAATAAAAATAAAAAGAATAAATATCGATTTATTTATAACCATATTGCATACGGAATCGCAGGCACAAAAAAGCCTCGCACTAGGCGAGGCTTTCTTTGTGCAGCTACGACTTACATGAAGGCGTAAGTGTAGTTGACGATGAAGCGAGTCTGGTCCTGGTCGGCTGCGGAACCCGAACCGGTACCACGGTAGACACCCTGGCGCAGGCTGAAGCCCAGGCCCTTGAGGGTGCCTTCCTGCAGAACGTAGTCGACGCGAGCGTCACGTTCCCACTCGCTGAAGGTACCGTGGCCATTGGTGGCACGGCCATCTTCACCACGCAGGTAAGCAACCGATGCTTTCAGGCCCGGCACACCCAGACGAGCGAAGTCGTAGGAGTACTGACCGAAGGTGGTGTTTTCACCGGCCTTGGCGAACTGGTTGATCATGCTGTCGGTGAACAGATAGAAGCTCGCGCCGCCAGCACCTTCGTCGACCAGGCTGCCTTGGTTCAGCCAGACGAAACCACCGTCATCGCTGACTTGCTGATGACCCAGCATCAGCGCATGGCCGCCAAGGGTATAAGTGAACATGGCCGACCAGGTCTTGTTGTCGACCTCGCCTGGGTTCTTGGCGTAACCGCCATTGTTCTTGAACTCGTAGCCCGCTTCACCGTTCTTGCCGTCATTGCTGCTCTTGAAGTAGCGCAGGTCGGTCTTGAACGACTGGTCATCAGCGATCTGGAACACGTGAGTCGCGCCCAGGAAGTGCTGCTTGTAGAAGTCTTCCAGGTTCGAGTAGTAGTACTGCAGGGTCAGGTCCTTGGTGACCTTCCAGTCAGCACCGGCGTAGCGGAACTTGTTGCTTTCCTGGGTAGCGCCCTGCACCGACAGACCGGTACGGTTGCTCGACGCACGGCCCATCGCATGGGTCAATTGACCGGCGTTGATGGTCAGGTTGTCGATCTCTTTCGAAGAGATGGTGCCACCTTCAAAGGTTTGTGGCAGCAGACGACCATCGTTGGACACGAGGATTGGCAGGTTAGGTGCCAGTGCGCTACCGAAGTGCGCCTCGGTCTTGGAGAAACGAGCCTTTGCATTGGCGCCCAGACGTGCCCACTGCTTCTCGGCAGAGCCGTCGGAGTCACTAGGGAAGAAGCTGCTGCCGTTCTGGTGGTAGCCCTTGCCGCCATCCAGGTGAATACCCCACAGGGCTTGAGCGTCCACACCAAAGCCAACGGTGCCTTGGGTAAAGCCGGAGATGTAGTCAAGCTTGAAACCTTGACCGGACTCACGAACGTCAGGACGTGGCTTGCTACCAGGCGCTTCACGGTTGTCGTTGTTGAAGTACATGGTGCGCGAGCTCAGGGACAGCTTGCTGTCCTCGACGAAACCTGCAGCGCCTGCTTGTTGGGCGAGAACCCCCAGTGCCACGGCCAGAGCCAGGCTGGACTTGTACATGTTTTGCTCCTCTACGTTCTAATTTTTGTGCGTCTCAAGCGGCGGAGTCTGCTGCCCCACTCACCCGGATTGGCGATTTAGCACCAAAGCGTGACCGCCTAGTCAATCACTAACGATCGATTCGCGACTTTGGTCTAACCCGCCGACCTGCGCTACAGGATAATGACAATCCTATAAATCCAAAATGACCGTTTTATGAATCTGTAAGATTTTTACGGAATAACATCGGAACCATTCCTACGAATCGTTGTATCGACGCCGTCAATCATACCTTTAGGTTATGTGCAAACGTTTGCAAGGGTGGCGACCAACGGCCTCCCGTCGGAACCGATCAAGCGTAGCTAGCTTGGGGGATTCCGCTACTGGCACCGCCGCCCCACACGGACGGAGGTCAGAGCGATTGGCTTTTAAGCTAATTCTAAAAAGTTATTTATTTCATGTTTCTTAGATCATCTAGTCTTCTCGCCATCTATCCCGAATGCCTGACGAGAGGTTCAACCATGATCCCGCATGCTCCGCTGCGCCTGTTCGCCGCCCTGACCCTCGCCAGTGCCAGCTGGCTGGCCCAGGCCGCCGACCTGACCGTCGCCTACCAGACCACCGTCGACCCGGCCAAGGTGGCCCAGGTCGATGGCACCTATGAAAAGGACAGCAAGGCCAGCATCGACTGGCGCAAGTTCGACAACGGCGCCGATGTGATCACCGCCGTCGCCTCGGGCGACGTGCAGATCGGCTACCTCGGCTCCAGCCCGCTGGCCGCCGCCGCCACCCGCAAATTGCCTGTGGAAACCTTCCTGATCGCCACCCAGATCGGCGCCGGCGAGGCCCTGGTCGCCCGCGACAGCATCAAGACCCCGCAGGATCTGGTCGGCAAGAAAGTCGCCGTGCCGTTCGTTTCCACCGGCCACTACAGTCTGTTGGCCGCGCTGAAGAGCTGGAACATCGACCCGTCGAAAGTGCAGATCCTCAACCTCGCGCCACCGGCGATCATCGCCGCCTGGAAACGCGGCGACATCGACGCCACCTACGTCTGGGACCCGGCCCTGGGCGTGGCCAAGGAGAACGGCAAGGTGCTGATCACCTCCGGCGAGCTGGCCGAGAAAGGCGCGCCGACCTTCGATGCCTGGATCGTGCGCAAGGACTTCGCCGCCAAGCACCCGGAGATCGTCAAGTCGTTCGCCAAGGTCACCCTCGACGCCTATGCCGACTACCGCAAGGACCCGAAAGCCTGGCTGGCCGACAAGGACAACGTCGCCAAACTGGTCAAGTTGTCCGGTGCCAAGCCCGCCGATATTCCGGTACTGCTGCAGGGCAACGTCTACCCACTGGCCGCCGACCAGGCCAGCGCACTCGGCGCACCGACCACCCAGGCGCTGACTGACACCGCCACCTTCCTCAAGCAGCAGGGCAAGGTCGATGCCGTGCTGCCGGACTACGCGCCCTACGTCAGCGCTCAGTACCTGCCCAACTGATCCGGAGCCCGTCATGGCCTTGCTCGAGCTGGAGCGCATCAGCGCACAGTACCCCGGCGCCACCACCCCGGTGCTGGCCGACATCAACCTGAGCCTGGGCCCGCGCCAGCTGCTGGTGGCCCTCGGGCCTTCCGGCAGCGGCAAGACCTCGCTGCTCAATCTGATCGCCGGCTTCGTCGCTCCCAGCGGCGGGCGCATCACCCTCGATGGCGCACCGGTGCAAGGCCCGGGCGCCGAGCGCGGCGTGGTGTTCCAGGACGATGCGCTGCTACCCTGGCAGAACGTGCTCGGCAACGTCGCCTTCGGCCTGGAACTGGCTGGCGTGCCGCGTGCGCAGCGTGAAGCCAAGGCGCGAGAGATGCTCGCACTGGTCGACCTGGCCGGCTTCGGCGAGCGGCGTGTATGGCAATTGTCCGGCGGGCAGAAACAACGTGTCGGCCTGGCCCGGGCGCTGGCCGCCGACCCACGGGTGCTGTTGATGGACGAACCGTTCGGCGCCCTCGATGCCTTTACCCGCGAACAGATGCAGGAGCTGCTGCTGCAGGTCTGGCAGCGCACCGCCAAGCCAGTGTTCCTGATCACCCACGACATTGAGGAAGCGGTGTTCCTCGCCACCGAGCTGGTGCTCCTTGCGCCCAATCCGGGGCGTGTGGTCGAACGCCTGCAACTGGACTTCGGCCAGCGCTACGCCGCTGGTGAGTCGGCCCGGGCGATCAAATCCGATCCACGCTTCATCGAAACCCGCGAGCACGTGCTGGCGCGGGTGTTCTCGCAACGTCAGGAGTCCGCATGAGCAGCATCGAATTGCCGGCCGCCGCCAAGCAGCCCCCCCGGACGCCACCTGTCGTGAAAACCCGCAAGCCCTTGCCGACCCGCTGGATCAGCGCCCTCACCCTGGCCTCGCTGCTGTTGGTGTGGTGGCTGGTTACCACCGCCGGCTGGATCGAGCCGCTGTTCCTGCCCTCGCCCGCCGATATCCTGGCCAAGGGTTGGACGCTGCTCACCCAGGGCTACATGGACGCCAGCCTGTGGCAGCACCTGGGCGCGAGCCTGGGGCGCATCGGCCTGGCGCTGCTGGCCGCCACCCTGACCGCCATCCCGGTAGGCATCGCCATCGGCTACAACCGCGTGGCCCGCGGCATCCTTGATCCGCTGATCGAGTTCTACCGACCGATTCCGCCACTGGCCTACCTGCCGCTGATCGTCATCTGGTGCGGCATAGGCGAGCTGTCGAAAGTGCTTTTGATCTACCTGGCGATCTTCGCCCCGATTGCCATCGCTACCGCCACCGGCGTGCGCACCGTCGACCCCGCCAAGCTGCGCGCGGCGCAGTCGCTGGGCGCCAGCAAAATCCAGCTGATCCGCCATGTGATCCTGCCCAGTGCACTGCCCGACATCCTCACCGGCATCCGCATCGGCCTCGGCGTGGGCTGGTCGACGCTGGTGGCCGCCGAGCTGATCGCCGCCACCAGTGGCCTGGGCTTCATGGTGCAGTCGGCAGCGCAGTTCCTGGTCACCGATGTGGTGGTCCTGGGGATCCTGCTGATCGCCCTGATCGCCTTCGCCCTGGAGATGGGCCTGCGCGCCCTGCAGCGCAAGCTGGTGCCCTGGCACGGCCAGAGCCATTGACCACCGAATGACCACGCCGGCAACCCGGCACCTGCAACGAGAAACCACATGAGCCTGACCGTTACCCCCTTGAGCCCGGCACTGGGCGCGCAGATCAGCGGCGTGGACATCAGCCGCGACATCACTGCCGAACAGCGTGACGCCATCGAGCAGGCGCTGCTCGAACACCAGGTGCTGTTCTTCCGCGACCAACCGATCACCCCCGAGCAGCAGGCGCGCTTCGCCGCCCGCTTCGGCGACCTGCATATCCACCCGATCTATCCCAATGTGCCGGAGACACCGCAGGTGTTGATCCTCGACACCGCAGTTACCGATGTGCGCGACAACGCCGTATGGCACACCGACGTGACTTTCCTGTCGACCCCGGCGCTGGGCGCGGTGCTCAGTGCCAAGCAGCTGCCGTCCTATGGTGGCGATACCCTGTGGGCCAGCGGCATAGCTGCGTTCGAGGCGCTGTCGGCGCCACTGCGCGAGATGCTCGACGGCCTGACCGCCACCCATGACTTCACCAAGTCGTTCCCGCTGGAACGCTTCGGCACCACGCCCGAGGACCTGGCACGCTGGGAGGCGACCCGGCGCAACAACCCGCCGCTGTCGCATCCGGTGGTACGTACCCACCCGGTCAGCGGGCGCAAGGCATTGTTCGTCAATGAAGGTTTCACCACGCGGATCAACGAATTGAATGAGCAGGAGAGCGAGGCGCTGCTCAAGCTGCTGTTCGCCCATGCGACGCGGCCAGAGTTCAGCATTCGCTGGCGTTGGCAGGAAAATGACGTGGCGTTCTGGGACAACCGCGTGACGCAGCACTTTGCGGTGGATGACTACCGCCCCAGCCGGCGGGTGATGCATCGGGCGACCATCCTGGGGGATGCACCGTTCTGAAAGATCCGGGGAGGCCGTTGGCATCCTTTCGCTGGCAAGCCAGCTCCCACAGGTTTTGCCACAACCCTGTGGGAGCGTCCCCAGCGTTCTACCTGACCAGATGCAGGTACTGCATGTGCCGCTCGTACTGGTCGAGGATATCGTTGATGATCTGTTCCTTGCTGTAGCCCACCAGGTCGTAGTTCTGGCTGCCCTCGGACAGATGCACCTCCGCACGGTAGTAGCGGCGGTTCTTCAAGTCCTGGGTCCCCAGCCCGCCCAAGGCGAACGATGGCGTGAAGTAGCCGCGCATCTGCACCTGGTAGATGAACGGCTGCTCCTCGCCATGGCCGATCTTCAGGCTGACGTTGTCATGGCTCGGGTCGTCCTGGGTGATCAACACCAGGCCCTTCTGCTCGAACACCTCGCGCACCTCGGCGATGGCCGGGCGCACCACGTCGTCCATGAAGCGATACACCTCGTCCCGAGACGGGAAGTGCACCGCCTGGCTCAGGCGTTGGCGCCAGCCACCACGCCCGCGCCGGGATTGGGCGAACGGCGCCAGCGAATGCATCTGCGCGATCTGCCGCTGGCTTTCCAGATAGAAGGCCTTGTGCAGCCCCCACATCATGCACAGCAGGATCAGCGAGAACGGCAACGAGGTCAGCACCACCGCCGACTTCAGCGAGTCGATGCTGCCGGCGAACAGCAGACTGCTGGTAATCAGCGCAGTCATCGCGCCCCAGAAGATCCGCAGCCAGTTCGGACCGTCCTCGTCGGCGCCGCCGCCCTTGGCCGACAGCGTCGACAGCACCACGGTGCCGGAGTCGGCAGAAGTGACGAAGAACACGAAACTGATGAACACCGTCACGGCGATCACCGTCTTGCTCCACGGGTAGGTTTCCAGCAGCAGGTACAGGCTCATCGACGGGTTGTCGAGGGCTGACTGGCCGAGCGCGGTCATGCCGTGGTTGATCACCTGGTCCAGGGCGCTGTTGCCGAAGATCGACATCCACGCCAGGGTGAAGCCCAGGGGAATCAGCAGCACGCCGAAGACGAACTCGCGAATGGTCCGGCCCCGCGAGATACGGGCGATGAACAACCCCACGAACGGCGCCCAGGCAATCCACCAGGCCCAGTAGAATACCGTCCAGCCACCCAGCCAGTCGCGTTGTTCGCCGTAGGCGTACACGTCGAAGCTCTTGCGCGGCAGGGCGCCAAGGTAGTCACCGAGGTTCTGGATCAACGTATTGAACAGGTGCTGGGTGGGCCCGGCGAACAGCACGAACAGCAGCAGCGCGCAGGCCAGGAACAGGTTGATGTCGCTCATCACCCGCACGCCCTTCTCTACCCCGGCGACCGCCACGGCCACGGCCGCGCCCATCATCAGGGTGATGAGGATCACCTGCACCCATTGGCTGTGGCTGATGCCGAACAGGTAGTCCAGGCCTGCGTTCAGGTGCAGTACGCCGAAGCCCATGTCGGCGCCCAGGCCGAATACCGTGGCGATGATGCCGAAGCCGTCCACCGCGTAGCCGATCGGCCCGTTGATGCGCTTGCCGATCAGCGGGTATAGCGCCGAGCGCAGGGCCAGTGGCAGGTTGTGACGGTAGGCGAAGTAGGCGAGCGCCATGCCGACGAAGGCGAACACACCCCAGCCGTGCAGGCCCCAGTGCAGGAACAGGATCTGCATCGCCTGGCGCCCGGCCTCGGCCGTGCCCGCCTCACCTTGTGGCGGCTGGAGCATGTGGGTCAGCGGTTCGGAGACGCAGAAGAAGAACAGCGTGATGCTGATGCCGGCGGCGAACAGCATGCCAGCCCAGGAGAGGTAGCTGAACTCGGGTTCGTCATGGTCGGCGCCGAGCTTGATCTTGCCGTAGCCCGACAATGCGGTGACCACCACGAAGACCAGGTACAGGGTCATGGCCAGCATGTAGTACCAACCGACCGTGTTGGCCGCCCAGTTCTGCGCCGCCAGCAACCACTCGCCGGCAGCCTGTGGCTGGGCGATGACGATCAGGCCGAAGATGAGGATGAAGCTTGCCGCGAAATAGAACACGGGGGGGTTCATGCGGATCTTGCCGTTGGCAAGGTCGGGGGTCGGTGCACTCATTGAACGGGCACCTCGTCACGGGACGTGAGGTTCGGATTGAACGGGTTCAGCAAAGGCGATTCCTCCTTTTGAACACCGGCAATGGACCAGCGTTTTCGTTGAACAAGCGTTCAAGTTAAACATGGATCGGATTTCAATGCGACCCGATGCCGCTCCAGGGCGTGATCGAGGTGGAGGCGGGAAGTCCCGCCGCCACGCCTCATAAGCCTTGAGCTAGAGGGCTTTCTTGCCCTCGCAATCCAGTTGCAGGTTCGCCTGGGTAATGTTGCTGTCAGCCGGCACGCTGCGGGTCAGCCAGACATTGCCGCCAATGGTCGAACCCTTGCCGATGGTGATCCGCCCGAGGATGGTCGCGCCGGCGTAGATCACCACGTCGTCCTCGACGATCGGGTGCCGCGCCAGGCCCTTGTGCAAGGTGCCGGACTCGTCGCTGGGGAAGCGCTTGGCGCCCAGGGTCACCGCCTGGTAGATGCGCACCCGCTCACCGATGATCGCGGTCTCGCCGATCACCACGCCGGTGCCGTGGTCAATGAAGAAGCTCGGGCCGATTTGCGCACCGGGGTGGATGTCGATGCCGGTGGCCGAGTGCGCCAGCTCCGAACTGATCCGCGCCAGCAGCGGCAGGCCGGCTCGATAGAGGTGGTGGGCCAGCCGGTGGTGGATGATCGCCAAGATGCCGGGGTAGCACAGCAGCACCTCGTCGACGCTGCGCGCCGCCGGGTCACCGTGGAAGGCGGCGAGTACGTCGGTGTCCAGCAGCACGCGCAGCGCCGGCAGGGCCGCGGCGAAATCCTGGATCAGGCGCAGGGCGTGGGTATCGACATCGACCACATCGGTCTTGCCATGGCGCGCCGCGTAGCGCAGTTCCAGACGGGCCTGGGCCAGCAGCGCGGTGAGGGCGGCGTCGAGGGTGTGGCCCACATAAAAGTCCTCGCTTTCCTCGCGCAGGTCCACCGGCCCGAGGCGCATGGGGAACAGCGCGCCGCACAGCTGCTCGAGGATCTGCCGCAGCGCCTCGCGCGACGGCAGTTCGCGCCCGCCCTGCTCGCCGCTGCTGCGGCCATTGCTGCTGCGCCACTGCTCGCGGGCGTTGCGCAGGCCACTGACGATACCCTGCAGTTGCCAGTGCCCGGTTGATGGTTGTTCGCTCACGGTGTTTCTCCTGCCAGGCGGCTTTCTCGATTTACATACGCTCCTACAAGGAGGTGCAAAACACGATACGTCAAATCTGCCTCTTGGAAAAAACAACGCTTTATTCCATCCTGAGCTAAGTCGGGTATAAGCCGTTGCAATTTGCAGCTTTGGAATAACAACCTGATTTTTTATTATTTCCCGGCCTATGAAGCCCACCTCTATAGTCGCCACCTCACTACTTCCACAACAAGCGCGGGGCATGCCATGACCAAATTCGCCAAACCCCTTCTCAACGCCAGCCTGGCGCTCCTGCTCGGCGCTGGCCTGCTCGGCCAGGCCTTTGCCGGCGAACAGTTGAAGACCATCCAGGAAAAAGGCGTGATCAACGTCGGCCTGGAAGGCACCTACCCACCGTTCAGCTTCCAGGACGAAAACGGCAAGCTGACCGGCTTCGAGGTCGAGCTGTCCGAGTTGCTGGCCAAGGAGCTGGGGGTCAAGGCCAAGGTCCAGCCGACCAAGTGGGACGGCATCCTCGCCGCACTGGAATCCAAGCGCCTCGACGTGGTGATCAACCAGGTGACCATCTCCGAGGAACGCAAGAAGAAGTACGATTTCTCCGAGCCCTACACCGTTTCCGGCATTCAGGCCCTGGTACTCAAGGGCAGCGACAACGAGAAAAACATCAAGACTGCCGCCGATCTCGGCGGCAAGAAGGTCGGTGTCGGCCTGGGCACCAACTATGAGCAATGGGTGAAACAGGATGTGCCGACAGCCGATGTGCGCACCTACGAAGATGACCCGACCAAGTTCGCCGACCTGCGCAACGGTCGTATCGACGCCATCCTGATCGATCGCCTGGCTGCACTCGAGTACGTCCAGAAAACCGCCAAGGACAAGAAACCGACCGCACTCGCTGGCGAGAAATTCTCCAAGCTGGAATCGGGCGTGGCCTTGCGCAAAGGCGAACCTGAACTGCTCGATGCGCTGAACAAGGCCATCGACAAGCTCAAGGCCGACGGCTCGCTGGCCAAGCTGTCCGAGAAATACTTCGGTGCCGATGTCACCAAATGATCGCTGAAAGCCTGCAACTCGTTGTCGATTCCGCGCCCTTCCTGTTGAAGGGCGCGGGTTATACCGTGCTGCTCAGCGTCGGCGGCATGTTCTTTGGCCTGGTGCTGGGCTTCGCCCTGGCGCTGATGCGGCTGTCGAAGATCCTGCCGCTGGACTGGCTGGCGCGCATCTATGTGTCGTTCTTCCGCGGCACGCCGCTGCTGGTGCAGCTGTTCGTGATCTACTTCGGCCTGCCGCAGATCGGCATCGAGCTCGATCCGATCCCGGCCTCGCTGATCGGCCTGTCGCTGAACATGGCGGCGTATATCTGCGAGATCCTCCGTGCGGCAATCTCCTCGATCGACCGTGGCCAGTGGGAAGCAGCCGCCAGCATTGGCATGACCCGCACCCAGGCCATGCGCCGGGCGATCCTGCCGCAAGCCCTGCGCACTGCCCTGCCACCGCTGGGCAACAGCTTCATCTCGCTGGTCAAGGACACCGCCCTGGCGGCGACCATCCAGGTGCCCGAGCTGTTCCGCCAGGCGCAGCTGATCACCGCACGGACCTTCGAGGTCTTCACCATGTACCTGGCTGTCGCGGTGGTCTACTGGATCCTCTGCAGCATCCTGGCGCACTTCCAGAACCGCATGGAAGCGCGGGTCAACCAGCACGACCAGGAGCACTGAGATGATCGTAGTAGAAGGCCTGACCAAGCAGTTCAAGGGCCAGACCGTGCTCAACGGCATCGACCTGAGCGTGCAGCCCGGCGAAGTGGTGGCCATCATCGGTCCCAGCGGCTCGGGCAAGACCACCTTCCTGCGCTGCCTGAACCTGCTGGAAACCCCCGATGCCGGGCGCATCCAGATCGGCGATATCAGCATCGATGCCAACCGTCCGTTGGGTGGCCAGCAGAGTGCGATCCGCCGCCTGCGCCAACAGGCCGGTTTCGTGTTCCAGAACTTCAACCTGTTCCCTCACCGCACCGCCCTGGAAAACGTCATCGAAGGGCCGGTGATCGTCAAGAAGACGCCCCGCGACAAGGCCATCGAGCTGGCCAAGCGCCTTCTGGCCAAGGTCGGCCTGGCAGGCAAGGAAGACGCCTACCCCAGGCGCCTGTCCGGTGGCCAGCAGCAACGGGTGGCCATCGCCCGGGCCCTGGCCATGGAGCCGGAGGTGATCCTGTTCGACGAGCCCACTTCGGCGCTCGACCCCGAACTGGTTGGCGAAGTGCTGGAAACCATCCGCGGCCTGGCCGAGGAAAAGCGCACCATGATCATCGTCACCCACGAGATGAGCTTCGCCCGCGATGTCGCCAACCGGGTGATCTTCTTCGACAAGGGCGTGATCGTCGAGCAGGGCGAGGCCAAGGCGCTGTTCGCCAACCCGAAGGAAGAGCGCACACGCCAGTTCCTGCGCAAGTTCCTCGGCACCGCCGCCGGCCAGGAATGAGCCCGATGCGCGGGGCTCACACCTCGCGCAGGTTGTGACAACGCCTGAAGCGCGCTTCCAGGTTGCGATCGGGCATCTGGTGGCTGCGCAGGGCGTTGAGGGTCTGCTCCACGTAATCGCGCGTGGTGCCATAGCGCCCCTTGGCGCTGGCGAGGATCTGGCTGAGCAGGGTGTCCGGCAGGTTGCCCGCATAGCACGGCAGGTGCCGCTCCAGCACGAAGCCCAGCGCCTGCACCTTGCTGCCATCGTTCAGGCGGCAACTCAGCCAATGCGGACGGTAGGCCGGGAACGGCATCTCACGTTGCCACAGTGCCATCAGCGAGTCATGGAGGTTGGTTTCGTCCAGACGGAAGGCAAAACCGCTGCAGGAGCCGCCACGGTCCAGGCCGAACACCAGGCCCGGGCACTCCGGAGTGCCACGGTGTTCGTGGGACCACAGGTAGAGGCCGCGGTGGTAACCATGCACCCGCGCCCGCTGGCGCTCGACCGAGTTGCATTCGGGGCGCCAGATCAGCGAACCGTAGGCAAAAAGCCAGACCGGGCCGCCTTCGTGCTGGGACATGGTTTCCTGCATCGAACGCTGCAGTTGTTCACGGGTCAACTGCTGCCCGAAGTCGAGTGACGGCGGATAGGCTATTTGCCAGGATGAACTTTCAAGCGTCGACATGAGCTGCCGCCATTAATTCCTGAGAACTACCAAAGTGCAGGTATTGCCGTGCCTGTTCGGATGCTATCGCGGGGCAAGCCCGCTTCCACAAAGGCCTACCAGGATCGCGTGGGAACGGGTTTGCCCGGCGATTTACCTGGCACCTAACGTAAGGCAGAACGCACTTTGCACTCAACCCCGAAAACAGGATTTCATTAAAGCATCCGCTGAACGGAAACTAATAGTCCGAGTATAGCGAAACTTATTACCCGCACCGGTAACAATCTCCGCCATATAATCAACAGGAAAACACTTGGTTATTAAACCCGACACGCCCTTGCAGCGTGCCGGGTTACTTCACCCGCGTGGCGCGTAGGCGAACACGTCAGCCCGCATGCGGTGGGCATCCATGCCTGCCTCGACCAATGCATCGAGGGTGGCGTAGACCATGTTCGGCGAGCCACTGGCATAGACATGCACCTGGTTGAGGTCGCCAATGTCCTCGCATACCGCTTCGTGGAGCAGGCCACACCGCCCTTCCCAACCGCACAGATCGCTGACCACCTTGTGCAGGAACAGGTTCGGCAGGCGCTCCCACTCGGCCCAGTGCTCGATCTGGTAGAAGTCTTCAGGCCGGCGCACACCCCAGTACAAGTGCACCGGGTGCTTGAAGCCCTGCGCCCGGCAGTGCTCGATCAGGCTGTGCATCTGCCCCATACCGGTACCGGCGGCGATCAGTACCAGCGGGCCGTCAGGCAACTCTGCCAGGTGCGCATCACCAAATGGCAGTTCGATGCGGGCCAGGCCATTGCGCTGCAACTGCTGGATCAACTGCACGGCACTGCTTTCGCGGGCCAGCACATGTAGCTCCAGCTCACGCCCACCGTGGGGCGCCGAAGCGAGCGAAAAAGCTGCCTTGTCCATGCCCTCACGCTCGATCATCAGGTATTGCCCGGCGTGGTAGCGGGGCGGCTTGCCGGCCGGCGCGCGCAGGCGCACGCGCCAGACATCGCCACCGATCTCGACGCACTCGCTCACGGTACAGGCCAGCTTGCGCAGCGGCAGCTCGCCCAGGGCCAGCACACCATCCCACAGCAACACACAGTCCTCCAGCGGCTCGGCGATGCAGGTGAACAGCTCACCGTGATCGCGCACTTGGCCTTCCTGGCGAACACTGCCTTCCACCAGCAGCGCGGCACACACATGGCAGTTGCCGTTGCGGCAGCTGTTCGGGCAGTCATAGCCCAGGCGCCGTGCCGCATCCAGAATCCTTTCACCCGGTTCGACCGCCAGTACCGCCCCGGAAGGCTGCAAGGTTACCTGCATCAATCTATTCCCAACTGGTCCCACAGCTCATCGATACGGCGGGTGACGGCCTCGTCCTTGACGATGACCCGGCCCCATTCGCGTGTAGTCTCGCCCGGCCATTTGTGCGTGGCGTCCAGGCCCATCTTCGACCCCAGCCCCGATACCGGCGACGCGAAGTCGAGGTAGTCGATCGGGGTGTTGTCGATCATCACCGTATCACGCTTGGGGTCCATGCGCGTGGTGATGGCCCAGATCACATCGTTCCAGTCGCGAGCGTTGATATCGTCGTCGGTGACGATAACGAACTTGGTGTACATGAACTGTCGCAGGAACGACCACACACCCAGCATCACGCGCTTGGCATGGCCAGGGTACTGCTTCTTCATGGTCACCACCGCCATGCGGTACGAGCAGCCTTCCGGCGGCAGGTAGAAGTCGGTGATCTCGGGGAACTGCTTCTGCAGGATCGGCACGAACACTTCGTTCAGCGCCACGCCAAGGATCGCCGGCTCATCCGGCGGCCTGCCGGTGTAGGTGCTGTGGTAGATCGGCTTTTGCCGGTGGGTGATGCGCTCGACGGTGAACACCGGGAAGCTGTCCACCTCGTTGTAGTAGCCGGTATGGTCGCCGTACGGGCCTTCCGGGGCCATCTCGCCGGGGTGGATCACGCCCTCGAGGATGATCTCGGCGGTGGCCGGTACCTGCAGGTCGTTACCACGGCACTTGACCAGTTCGGTGCGGTTGCCACGCAACAGGCCAGCGAAGGCGTACTCGGAAAGCGTGTCCGGGACCGGGGTCACGGCACCGAGGATGGTCGCCGGGTCCGCGCCCAACGCCACGGCTACCGGGAACGGCTGGCCAGGATGCTTCTCGCACCATTCGCGGTAGTCCAGCGCCCCGCCGCGGTGGCTCAGCCAGCGCATGATCACCTTGTTGCGGCCAATCACCTGCTGGCGATAGATACCCAGATTCTGGCGGTCCTTGTTCGGCCCGCGAGTCACGGTCAGGCCCCAGGTGATCAGTGGCGCAACATCGCCCGGCCAGCAGTGCTGGATCGGCAGCTGGCCGAGGTCGACATCATCGCCTTCGACCACGATTTCCTGGCACACCGCGTCCTTGACCACCTTCGGCGCCATGGACACGACCTTCTTGAAGATCGGCAGCTTCGACCAGGCGTCCTTCAGGCCCTTCGGCGGCTCGGGCTCCTTGAGAAACGCCAGCAGCTTGCCGATCTCGCGCAGTTCTTCGGTCGACTCGGCGCCCATGCCCATGGCCACACGCTCGGGGGTCCCGAACAGGTTGCCCAGCACCGGCATGTCGAAGCCGGTGGGTTTTTCGAAGAGCAAGGCCGGACCCTTGGCGCGCAGCGTGCGGTCGCAGACTTCGGTCATTTCCAGAACTGGGGAGATGGGAACCTGGATGCGCTTGAGTTCACCGCGCTGTTCCAGGCCACGAATGAAGTCGCGTAGATCGCGATACTGCATGCAAGGGCCTCGTGTTGGGCGTATCGGTCGGGGTGCAGAGTGTAGCGCCGTTGGCGGGGTAAAGGCCAAGAATGACTTGGGGCCGCTTCGCGCCCCATCGCCGGCAAGCCGGCTCCCACAAGGTCAGTGTGAGCCCTGTGGGGGCCGGCTTGCCGGCGATGGGCTGCGAAGCAGCCCCAATCAGTTCCAGACTGAAACGCTTACTTGCGCTTCATCGACAGGAAGAACTCATCGTTGGTCTTGGTCTGCTTGAGCTTGTCGACCAGGAACTCGATGGCGGCGATCTCGTCCATCGGGTGCAGCAGCTTGCGCAGGATCCACATGCGCTGCAGTTCGTCGTCGGCGGTCAGCAGCTCTTCGCGACGGGTACCGGACTTGTTGATGTTGATGGCCGGGAACACACGCTTCTCGGCGATGCGGCGGTCCAGGGGCAGCTCCATGTTGCCGGTACCCTTGAACTCTTCGTAGATCACTTCGTCCATCTTCGAGCCGGTTTCGACCAGCGCGGTGGCGATGATGGTCAGCGAACCGCCTTCCTCGATGTTACGGGCGGCACCGAAGAAGCGCTTCGGCTTTTCCAGGGCGTGGGCGTCGACACCACCGGTCAGCACCTTGCCGGAGCTCGGGATCACGGTGTTGTAGGCACGTGCCAGACGGGTGATGGAGTCGAGCAGGATGACCACGTCTTTCTTGTGCTCGACCAGGCGCTTGGCCTTCTCGATGACCATCTCGGCAACCTGCACGTGGCGGGTCGGCGGCTCGTCAAAGGTCGAAGCGACCACTTCGCCGCGCACGGTGCGCTGCATCTCGGTCACTTCTTCCGGGCGCTCGTCGATCAGCAGGACGATCAGGTGGCACTCGGGGTTGTTACGGGTAATGTTGGCTGCGATGTTCTGCAGCATGATGGTCTTACCGGCTTTCGGCGGTGCGACGATCAGGCCACGCTGGCCTTTGCCGATCGGGGCGCACAGGTCGATGACGCGACCGGTGAGGTCTTCGGTGGAGCCGTTACCGGCTTCCATCTTCAGGCGCTTGTTGGGGAACAGCGGCGTCAGGTTTTCGAACAGGATCTTGTTCTTCGCGTTTTCCGGACGGTCGAAGTTGATGGTATCGACCTTCAACAGCGCGAAGTAACGCTCGCCTTCCTTCGGTGGGCGGATCTTGCCGACGATGGTGTCGCCGGTGCGCAAGTTGAAGCGACGGATCTGGCTGGGCGAAACGTAGATGTCATCAGGGCCGGCCAGGTAAGAGGCATCCGCCGAACGCAGGAAACCGAAACCATCCTGGAGAATCTCCAGCACGCCGTCACCCGAGATCTCTTCGCCGCTTTTCGCATGCTTCTTCAGCAGGGCGAAAATCACGTCCTGTTTGCGCGAACGGGCCATGTTTTCGATGCCCATCTGTTCGGCCATTTCCAAAAGATCGGTAATCGGCTTTTGCTTGAGTTCTGTCAGGTTCATAAGGGGAGTGACGTAATCATGTAAGGAAGGGAAAAATTAAGCAGTTGGCTTAATGAGGCCGCGCCGCTAGATGGCGACAGGATCGCGTACTGATTCGAATTAGGGATGCTTCGGCGACGGCGTGCAGAGGGCACTGGAGAAGCAGTGCGAGGCCGAATGTAACACTTGCTTTTTTCGACGTCTAGTGGTTTTGGCCAGTGTTTTACGGGGCTATCCGACTGGATGGTCGCAAGGCCGGGGCTCGCCAGCCCCCAGGGAAACCAACTACAACAGATAAAGAAAAGCCCCGCATTTGCGGGGCTTCATCAAATCACAGGCTGGCGTCGAGGAACGCTTTGAGCTGCGACTTGGACAACGCGCCGACCTTGGTGGCCTCGACGTTGCCGTTCTTGAACAGCATAAGCGTCGGGATACCACGCACGCCATGCTTGGCCGGAGTTTCCTGGTTTTCGTCGATGTTCAGCTTGGCGATGGTCACCTTGCCTTGATATTCCGAAGCGATGTCGTCCAGTACCGGCGCGATCATCTTGCATGGGCCGCACCATTCAGCCCAGTAGTCGACCAGCACCGCGCCTTCAGCCTTGAGTACGTCGGCTTCGAAGCTGGCGTCGGTGACATGTTTGATAAGATCGCTGCTCATGGATATCTCCAGGTCGTAAGCACAAAAAAACGTTGCCCATCATAGCCGCACCCAGGCGCGACAGGAAGCCACAGACGATTGAGTGTAACTATAGTTGTGCAAGACGCCACGAATCGAAACTGTCATATCACGGTCATAACATTGCTATGACATTGCCATGCATCAAGCCTTGCCGTGCCGCTCGTTGGCGTAGGACCACGATCGTGGCACGATTGCCGGGTTAACGACCGAGAACCTCCAGACCATGCCGCATACCACCGCGAAGAACCTGTCTCTGATCGCCGCCATCGACCTGGGCTCCAACAGCTTCCACATGGTCGTGGCCAAGGCCCATCACACGGAAATCCGCATCCTCGAAAGGCTTGGAGAAAAGGTTCAGCTCGCCGCCGGCATCGACGATGAGCGCAGGCTCAGCGAAGAAGCCATGCAACGCGGCCTGGAATGCCTCAAGCGCTTCGCCCAACTGATCAACGGCATGCCGCAGGGCGCGGTGCGCATCGTCGGCACCAACGCCTTGCGCGAAGCACGCAACCGCAACGAATTCATCCTGCGCGCCGAGGCCATCCTCGGCCACCCGGTCGAGGTGATTTCCGGCCGTGAAGAGGCGCGCCTGATCTACCTGGGCGTGTCCCACACCTTGGCCGACACG
Source organism: Pseudomonas sp. B21-023 (assembly GCF_024749165.1). Taxonomy (NCBI): domain Bacteria; kingdom Pseudomonadati; phylum Pseudomonadota; class Gammaproteobacteria; order Pseudomonadales; family Pseudomonadaceae; genus Pseudomonas; species Pseudomonas sp. B21-023. The sequence goes on from NZ_CP087190.1 coordinate 5,649,914, forward strand.
CCGGGCAAGCGCCTGGTCGCCGACATCGGCGGCGGCAGCACCGAGTTCATTATCGGCCAGCGCTTCGAGCCGCTGCTGCGCGAAAGCCTGCAGATGGGCTGCGTCAGCTTCACCCAGCGTTATTTCCGCGACGGCAAGATCACCCCGGCGCGCTACGCCCAGGCCTACACCGCCGCGCGCCTGGAGCTGATGAGCATCGAGAACGCCCTGCACCGCCTGACCTGGGACGAGGCGATCGGCTCATCCGGGACCATCCGTGCCATCGGCGCCGCCATCAAGTCCGGCGGCCTGGGCAATGGCGAGGTCAACGCCGAGGGCCTGGCCTGGGTCAAGCGCAAGCTGTTCAAGCTGGGCGAGACCGACAAGATCGACTTCGAAGGGGTCAAGCCCGATCGCCGCACCATCTTCCCGGCGGGGCTGGCCATCCTCGAGGCGATCTTCGACGCGCTGGAGCTGCAGCGCATGGAGCACTGCGACGGTGCCCTGCGTGAGGGCGTGCTGTTCGACCTGCTGGGCCGCCACCACCACGAGGACGTGCGCGAGCGCACCCTGAACTCGCTGATGGAGCGCTACCACGTCGATCAAGGCCAGGCCGCCCGCGTGGAGCGCAAGGCGCTGCACGCCTTCGACCAAGTGGCCAAGGCATGGGACCTAGAAGAGGGCAACTGGCGCGATCTTCTGGGTTGGGCGGCGAAAGTGCATGAAGTGGGCTTGGATATCGCCCATTATCACTACCACAAGCACGGAGCCTACCTGATCGAGCACTCCGACCTGTCCGGCTTCTCCCGCGAAGACCAGCAGATGATGGCACTGCTGGTGCGCGGCCATCGCCGTAACATTCCCAAGGACAAGTTCGCCGAGTTCGGCGACGAAGGCATCAAGCTGATCCGCCTGTGCGTACTGCTGCGCTTCGCCATCCTCTTCCACCACATCCGCGGCACCCAGCAGATGCCGAAAGTGGTGCTGCACGCCGGCGACAACAGCCTGGAAGTGGTTTTCCCTGGCAACTGGCTGGAACAGAACCAGCTGACCCAGGCCGACTTCGCCAACGAGGCGGAGTGGCTGGCCCGGGTCGGCTTCGTCCTCAGCGTACGTTGAGCACCGGGTTGCTCAGGCGCTCCAGCAGGGTCGCCTGGGCACTGCGCGGGTTCTGGTTGCCGGTCGGGGTGCTGCGCACGTAGCGCCCGTCCGGCTGCAAGGTCCAGGCCTGGGTGTTGTCGGTCAGGTAGCCTTCCAGTTCCTTCTTGACCCTTAGCAACAGCTTCTTGCCTTCCACCGGGAAGCAGGTCTCGACGCGCTTGTCGAGGTTGCGCTCCATCCAGTCGGCACTGGACAGGTAGATCTGCTCCTCGCCGCCATTGAGGAAATAGAACACCCGGGTGTGCTCGAGGAAGCGGCCGATGATCGAGCGCACATGGATGTTGTGCGAAACGCCCGGGATGCCCGGACGCAGGCAGCACATGCCGCGCACCACCAGGTCGATGCGCACGCCCGACTGGCTGGCCTTGTACAGCGCCTTGATGATCTTGGCGTCAGTCAGCGAATTGAACTTGGCGATGATGTGTGCCGGCTTGCCCTCCAGGGCGAACTGGGTCTCCCGGGCGATCATGTCGAGCATGCCCTTCTTCAGGGTGAAGGGCGCGTGTAGCAGCTTCTTCATGCGCAGGGTCTTGCCCATGCCGATCAACTGACTGAACAGTTTGCCGACGTCTTCGGTGAGGGCGTCGTCGGAGGTCAGCAGGCTGTAGTCGGTGTACAGGCGGGCGTTGCCGGCGTGGTAGTTGCCGGTGCCCAGGTGCGCGTAACGCACGATCTCGCCCTGCTCGCGGCGCAGGATCAGCATCATCTTGGCGTGGGTCTTGAAACCGACCACCCCATAGATCACCACCGCACCGGCGGCCTGCAGGCGGCTGGCCATCTGCAGGTTGGACTCTTCGTCGAAGCGGGCGCGCAATTCGATCACCGCAGTGACCTCCTTGCCGTTACGCGCCGCGTCCACCAGGGCGTCGACGATCTCCGAGTTGGCGCCCGAGCGATAGAGCGTCTGGCGCACGGCAAGCACGTGCGGGTCCTTGGCGGCCTGGCGCAGCAGGTCGATCACCGGGGTGAACGACTCGAACGGGTGCATCAGCAACACGTCCTGCTTGCCGATCACACTGAAGATGTTGTCGGCATTGACGAGCAGCTTGGGGATCGCCGGGGTGAACGGCGTGTACTGCAGCTCCGGGTGGCTGTCGAGCCCGGTGATGCTGAACAGGCGGGTCAGGTTGACCGGGCCGTTGACCTGGTACAGCTCGCTCTCGCTCAGGCTGAACTGCTTGAGCAGGTAGTCGGAGAGGTGTTTCGGGCAGGTGTCGGCCACCTCGAGGCGCACCGCATCGCCGTAGCGGCGCGAGAACAGCTCGCCGCGCAGGGCCCGGGCCAGGTCGTCGACTTCTTCGGAGTCCAGCGCCAGGTCGGCGTTACGGGTCAGGCGGAACTGGTAGCAACCCTTGACCTTCATGCCCTGGAACAGGTCATCGGCATGGGCATGGATCATCGACGACAGGAACACATAGTTGTCGCCAGGCCCACCCACGTCTTCCGGCACGCGGATTACCCGCGGCAGCAGGCGCGGTGCCGGAATGATCGCCAGGCCCGAATCGCGGCCGAAGGCGTCGACACCCTCGAGCTCGACGATGAAGTTCAGGCTCTTGTTCACCAGCAGCGGGAACGGGTGGGTCGGGTCGAGGCCGATCGGGGTGATGATCGGCGCGATCTCGTCGCGGAAGAAGCGCCGTACCCAGGTCTTGAGCTTGGGCGTCCAGTAACGGCGGCGGATAAAGCGAATGGCGTGTTTTTCCAGCTCCGGCAGCAGCACGTCGTTGAGGATCGCGTACTGGCGATCCACTTCGAGATGCACCAGCTCGCTGATGCGCGCCAGCGCCTGGTGCGGCTGCAGCCCGTCGGCGCCGGCCTGTTCGCGGGCGAAGTTGATCTGCTTCTTCAGGCCGGCCACGCGGATTTCGAAGAACTCGTCCAGGTTGCTGGAGAAGATCAACAGGAACTTCAGGCGCTCGAGCAGCGGGTACGACTCGTCCAGCGCCTGCTCCAGCACGCGGATATTGAACTGCAGCTGCGAAAGCTCGCGATGAATGTACAGGCTGCTGTCGTCCAGGCTCGGCACGGCGATCGCCGGAGCCGGCGCAGGCGCAGGCGCTGGAGCAGGGGCGGCTTCAGCGACAGGTTCCGGCTGCGCTACCGCCGGCAGGTCGGGCGGCGTCTGCACCATCTCTTCGGGCACGGCCTGGGCATCCTTGATCGCGACAGGGTTGAGCACTTCGTTATTCATCTGACGTTCCTGGAGAGCGTTACTGCCCTCTCATCATTTGAGCGGCACGCACGGCGAAATAGGTCAGGATGCCATCGGCGCCTGCCCGTTTGAATGCGGTGAGGGATTCAAGGATCACGGCTTCGCTGAGCCAGCCGTTCTGGATCGCGGCCATGTGCATGGCGTACTCGCCGCTGACCTGATAGACGAAGGTCGGCACCTTGAACTCGGTCTTCACCCGGTGAACGATGTCCAGGTACGGCATGCCCGGCTTGACCATGACCATGTCGGCGCCTTCGGCGAGGTCGGTGGCCACTTCGTGCAAGGCCTCGTCGCTGTTGGCCGGATCCATCTGGTAGGAGGCCTTGTTGGCCTTGCCCAGGTTCAGCGCCGAGCCGACCGCATCGCGGAACGGGCCGTAGTAGGCGCTGGCGTACTTGGCCGAGTAGGCCATGATGCGCACGTTGACGTGGCCGGCCACTTCGAGGGCCTCGCGGATCGCGCCGAGACGGCCGTCCATCATGTCCGATGGGGCGACTACCTGGGCGCCAGCCTCTGCATGGGACAGCGCCTGACGCACCAGCGCGTCGACGGTGATGTCGTTCTGCACGTAGCCTTCCTCGTCGAGGATGCCGTCCTGACCGTGGGTGGTGAACGGGTCAAGGGCCACGTCGGTGATCACCCCCAGCTCCGGGAAGCGGGCACGCAGGGCACGGGTGGCGCGCTGGGCGATGCCGTCCGGGTTCCACGCTTCGGCGCCATCGAGGGATTTCTTTTCGGTCGGGGTCACCGGGAACAGCGCCAGCGCCGGAATGCCCAGCTCTACCCACCCCTGTGCGGCTTCCAGCAACAGGTCAATCGACAGGCGCTCGACGCCCGGCATGGACGGCACTTCTTCGCGGCGGCCTTCGCCGTCCAGTACGAATACCGGAAGAATCAGGTCATCGACGGTCAGGGTGTTTTCGCGCACCAGGCGACGGGAGAATTCGTCCCGACGATTGCGACGCAGACGGGTGGCAGGAAACAGACGATTGGCGGGGGTAAAGCTCACGGCAGACTCCTGAGCCCGCGCAGGCGGGCGAGCGCGACAGTTATAAGCGGCCATTATGACGCCTGTGTGACACCCGAGGGCAACCCTGCGACTTGTGGCCGCAGTCATTGTCCTTGTAGGAAATGTTCACGTCGAGACACATTTGGACACTTTCCCGATCGCGCCCGAAGGGGTAGGCTGCGCGTTCATTTCGCCAGCACGCCAGAAAATGCTTCAACAATTCCTGAACGATTTCGGCTATTTTGCCCTTTTTCTCGGCACGTTCTTCGAGGGCGAGACGATCCTCGTGCTCGCCGGGTTTCTTGCGTTCCGCGAATACATGGATATCAAGCTGGTAGTCCTGGTAGCCTTTTGTGGCAGCTACGCCGGTGACCAACTGTGGTACTTCATGGGCCGCCGCCATGGACGCAAGATCCTCGCCCGCAAGCCTCGCTGGCAGGCCATGGGCGACCGCGCGCTGGAGCATATCCGCCGCCATCCGGACATCTGGGTGCTGAGCTTCCGCTTCGTCTACGGCCTGCGCACGGTCATGCCGGTGGCCATCGGCCTGTCCGGCTACCCGCCACGCCGCTACCTGCTGCTCAATGGCATCGGCGCCGCAGTCTGGGCCCTGGCTCTGGGCCTGGCTGCCTACCACTTCGGCGCCATCCTCGAAGGCATGCTGGGCAGCATCAAGAAATACGAGCTATGGGTGCTCGGCGGCCTGCTGGTGCTGGGCCTCGCGCTCTGGCTGCGTCGGCGCTTTCGCAATAGCCGCGCCGAGCGTCGCGCGGCGGCAGAGGGCCAGGCCGCCGAGGCTGAGCAAGCTGTAGCCGAGCAGCAGCAGCCAGAACAACGGCGTGACCAGCACTAAGCCAAGCGCGCCGGCCAGATACAGCGCGGGCGCATTCGACAGCAGGCGCGCCAGTTCCAGGCGCCCTGCCCAGGCCCGGTCTTCCAGCGCCACGCCCAGCACGAACAGCCCGAACGCCATCACCATCCAGCCCAATGCCAGGGCCGCGGGCGTCACCTGCTCCGCCACCTCCATCAGATAACTGCCCAACGCGACGTAGACCGCGAACTGCGCCGTGACGTACAGCTGCTGCGCAGCGCCCAGCGGGATCGCGAACTTGCGAAACGCGGCGAGGTCCTGCTTGGCCTGTGGATAAGCGGCGGCCACGTCCGCCGGCCGCCAGCCGGTGGGCATGAACCAGATGCGCAGCTTGTCCCACCAACGGACCGTTCGCCGGGCGTCGTCCCACAGCTGGGCATAGAACTGCACGTTGGCCCACAGCGGGTTCCAGCTCGCCAAAGGCGTGGTCACGCCAAAGATCACCGGCTCGCGCTCGTCCTCTTCCTGGAAGGTGCCGAACAGCCGGTCCCAGATTATGAACACGCCGCCGTAGTTGCGATCCAAGTACAGAGGATTCTGCGCATGGTGGACGCGATGGTTGGACGGCGTGATGAAAATCCACTCGAGCCAGCCCAGCTTGGGCACATGGCGGGTGTGCACCCAGAACTGGTACAGCAGGTTCAGCGATGCCACGGTGATGAACACCAGGGGCGGCACGCCCAGCAGCGCCAGCGGCAGGTAGAAGATCCAGGAAAACAAGAACCCGCTACTGGTCTGGCGCAAGGCGGTGGTGAGGTTGTACTCCTCGCTCTGGTGATGCACCGAGTGCGCTGCCCACAGGATGTTGCGCTCGTGGCCCAGGCGGTGCAGCCAGTAGTAACAGAGGTCGTAAAGTACGAAGGCGACCACCCACACCCACCAGGCATCCGCCGGCAGCCGCAACCAGGCCAGGTGCTCCCATGCCACGGCATAGGTGACCAGCCCCACCCCTTTGGTCAGCAGCCCGGTGCTGGTGGACAGCGCACCGGTGCTCAGGCTGTTGATCGAGTCGGCAAGCTGGTAGTTGCGACGCCCGCGCACGCGGTCGGCGATCAGCTCCACCGCGATCAGCACGAAGAAGAACGGCACGGCCAGCAGAATCAGGTCCATGAACGGCCACCTCCAAGGTTGTTCACGAAGATTAGGCCCGGCGAAGGGCAAATCCCATGGCTACATCTGCCAAACTAGAGGACATTTAGCGCCTCGACACTGGAGTATTGAGCATGACAAAAAAAGTTGCGGTGATTCTGTCCGGTTGCGGCGTGTACGACGGCGCCGAAATCCATGAGAGCGTGATCACCCTGCTGCGCCTGGACCAGCGCGGCGCCCAGGTGCAGTGCTTCGCGCCGAACATCGCGCAGATGCATGTGATCGACCACCTGACCGGGGAAGAGATGCCGGAATCGCGCAATGTGCTGGTGGAGTCGGCGCGCATTGCCCGTGGTGAGGTGAAGGACATTCGCGAAGCCAAGGTCGAGGACTTCGACGCCCTGATCGTGCCGGGAGGCTTCGGCGCGGCGAAGAATCTGTCGAACTTTGCCATCGAAGGCGCCAACTGCACCGTGCAACCGGACGTGCTGGCACTGGCCGAGGCGTTTGCCGACGCCTGCAAGCCGGTCGGGCTGATCTGCATCTCGCCGGCCTTGGCGGCGAAGATCTATGGGCCGGGCGTGGTCTGCACCATCGGCACTGACGCCGGCACCAGCGCGGCGGTGGTGAAGATGGGGGGCACCCATGAAGAATGCGATGTGCATGACATTGTCGAAGACACCCAGCGCAAGCTGGTGACTACCCCGGCGTACATGCTGGCCAAGTCGATCAGCGAGGCGGCGGGTGGCATCTACAAGCTGGTGGACCGGGTGCTGGAGCTGACCCACGAGGGTGACAAGTAAGGCCTCGAAGGCCTGCTACGCAGGCCATCGCCGGCAAGCCGGCTCCCACAGGATCACCTACAGATGCGGGAACCGGCAGCCCCACGTACTTAACGCTTGGAAAGCCGTCCCAGAATCCGGTCAAGGGCATTGGCGAACGCTTGCTTCTCGCGCTCGCCATACGGCGCCTGCCCGCCGCCCACTTGCCCCTGCTCGCGCAGTTCGGTGAACAGGTTGCGCACCGCCAGGCGCTCACCCATGTTGCGCTCGTCGAACTCGCGGCCACGCGGGTCCAGCGCGGCCACGCCTTTCTTGATCAAGCGGTCGGCCAGTGGCACGTCGCTGCAGATCACCAGCTCGCCGGGCTCGGCATTGTCCACCAAGTAGTCGTCGGCCGCGTCCATGCCGCTGGGCACCACGATAAGCCGCACGCAGGCGAAAGCCGGCTTGATCTGCGGCTGGCCGGCCACCATCACCACCTCCAGCTTGCGCTTGAGGGCGAACTTGACGATCAGGTCCTTGGCCGCCTTGGGGCAGGCGTCGGCATCGATCCATACACGCATGGGATTAATCCTGTACTCCGGGCAGTGACGTCGTGGGAGCGGGCTTGCCCCGCGATAGCGCCTGAACAGACGGACATTATGCCAGCCCCAGCCTCATCGCGGGGCGGCGGCGCACCACCCCTTCCCCCTGCACGGACTCAGCTGGCCGCCGCCCGGCGCTTCTCGGCCAAGCGGCTGCGTCCATAGAGGAACACGATAGCCAGCAACGCCACCGCCTGCGCACTCAGCGAGTAGAGATCGGCGTGGATCCCCAGCCAGTCGAACTCGAAGAACGCCACCGGCCGCGTACCCAGCACGCCGGCCTCCTGCAGCGCCTTGACGCCGTGCCCGGCGAACACCACCGACAGCGCACAGAGCAAAGCCGCGTTGATGCTGAAGAACAGCGACAGCGGCAGCTTGGCCGAGCCGCGCAGAATCACCCAGGCCAGGCCCACCAGCAGCACCAGCGCCGTGGCACCGCCTGCCAGAACCGCCTGGTGGCCAGCCGGGCCGGCCTGCAGCCAAAGGGTCTCGTAGAACAGGATCACCTCGAACAGCTCGCGGTACACCGAGAAGAACGCCAGCACGGCAAAGCCGAAGCGCCCGCCGCCACTGACCAGGCTGCTCTTGATGTAGTCCTGCCAGGCGGCCGCGTGGCGGCGGTCGTGCATCCACACGCCTAGCCACAGCACCATCACCGCGGCGAACAACGCCGTGCAACCTTCGAGCAGTTCACGCTGCGCGCCACCGACATCGATCACATAGGCCGCCAGGGCCCAGGTGGCGAAACCGGCGACCAGCGCCAAGGCCCAGCCGACGTTGACGCTGCGCACCGCCGACTGCTGGCCGGTGTTGCGCAGGAAGGCGAGGATCGCCGCCAGCACCAGGATCGCCTCCAGGCCCTCGCGCAGCAGGATCAACAGGCCAGAGATGTAGCTCAACGACCAGCTCAGGCCATCGCTGCCCAGCAGCTTCGAGGCCTGTTCGAGCTTGACCTTGGCTTCGGCCAGGCGCTGGTCGGCCTGGGCCACCGGCAGGCCGTCCTGCAGCGACTGACGGTAGGCCATCAGCGACTTTTCGGTGTCCTTGCGGGCCTGGGTGTCGATGTTGTCGAGCGAGCTTTCCACCAGCTCGAAGCCTTCCAGATAGGCCGCCACCGACAAATCATAAGCTTGATCGTGGTCGCCGGCGCGGTAGGCCGCCAGGCTCTTGTCCAGGGTGCTGGAGGTGTACTCGAGCAGTTGCGCCGGGCCACGCTTGACCTGCGGCGGTTGCGCCCGCTGGGCGCGGAACGCGGCCACGGCGTTTGCGCCTTCACTGGCGGCAACTTCGGCCGGGGTCTGCCGGGCCAGATCGGCGAGGTTCCAGGTCTTGTCGCTCTTGGCCGCCTGCGGATCGGCGGTGAAGCTGGCGATATAGGCCGCCACGTCCCAGCGCTGGCGCTCGTCGAGCTGGTCGGCGAACGAGGGCATCTCGGTGCCCTCGATGCCCAGCCCGAGGGTGTTGTACAGGTCGAACAGGCTGAGCTGGTCGAGGCGCGCGGCATCGCGCAGGTTGGCCGGCGCAGGCTCCAGGCCGACGCCGGCCGGGCCATCGCCCAGGCCGGTATCACCGTGGCAGATCGAGCAATTCTGGGCATACAGAGATGCGCCGCGGGCCGGGTCCGGGGTGATCACCGGTGCCTGGCTGACCTCGTAGGCCACGGCCAGGCGTGCACCCAGCTGGCGGGCCTGGCGAGCAACACCGGCGCCATCCTGTCGCTGGTCGATGGCCTGGCGCAGGCTCTGGACACCCTGCTCCAGGGCGCCGCGTTCGGCATGCTCGGGCAGCCCCTTGACCAGCTCGGCCAGCACGCCGCTGAACTCCTGTTGCTCGCGGTATTCCCCGTCGTCCACCACCTTGCCGTCGCGCACGGTTGGCGGGTAGTCGGCACCGATGTAGTCCAGCAGATGCAACGCCTTGGTCGCCTCGGCCGGTGCTTCGGCCAGCGTCGGGGTGCTGCACAGCGCCAGTACCGGGCCAAGCAACAGGGCAGGCAGCCAGGCAAGCAGACGGGAACGGGAAATCATGGCCAATCTCGACGGAAATACGAAAGAGAACATTGTTCACTTCCACTCCCCCCCCGCTCAAGGCTCAACCGCATATTTCATGAAAAATCTTGCGACAAATTGACCGGTCGACAGCCTGGCAAGCGGTTTTCCGACTGATGGCACGCCTGCAGAAAATGCGAAGCAATTCGCCATCACGTAGCTACTACTTTGGGTATAATCCCGCGCCGCCGTAATAGCCATTAGCAATCAAGGCGCCTCCATCGAGAGGTTCTGGCGATAAAACAGAGGGATCTGCCGCCCCCGCCCACGCGGCCAACCGTTTCAGGGAAAGAAGAAGTCCGATGGTATCCCGCGCCCTCACCCTGGCGACCCTGGTCGCCGCCGTGCAGCTCACCGGCTGCTCGGTGTTCCGCAGCTACGACAGCGAACTGCAGGAGACCAACAAGCAGTTGGCCGCCGGCAATGTCGACGCCGCCCTCGCCCTGCTGGAAAGCAACAACAAGGGCGACAAGAAAGACCTGCTCTACTACTTCGAGAAAGGCGAGCTGCTGCGCTCCAAGGGCGACCTCAAGGGCAGCCAGGACGCCTGGCGCGCCGCCGACAGCGTGGTGTTCCAGTGGGAGGAGTCGGTCAAGTTCGACACCGACAAGTACCTGAGCCAGTTCGGCAGCTACCTGGTCAACGACAAGGTCCGCCGCTACGAAGGCTACGACTACGAAAAAGTCATGCTGACCACGCAGATGGCCCTGAACCTGCTGGCGCAGAACGATTTCGACGGCGCCCGCACCGAGATCAAGAAGACCCACGAGCGCGAAGCGATCATCGCCGAGCTGCGCGACAAGGAATACCTCAAGCGCGAGGAAGAGGCAGAGAAGGAAGGCATCAAGACCGAATACAAGGACCTGCAGGGTTACCCGGTCGCCAGCCTCGACGCCCCTGAGGTGGTCGGCCTGAAGAACAGCTACCAGAGCGCCTTCAGCCATTACCTCTCCGGCTTTGTCTACGAGGCTCTCGGCGAGAAAGGCCTGGCCGCGCCGGGCTACCGCAAGGCCGCCGAGCTGCGCCCGAACACAGCGCTGCTGGACCAGGCATTGCTGGCGCTGGACAAGAGCAGCGCCAAAGCCGGTGAAAGCGACGTGCTGATCGTGGTGCAGACCGGCCTGGCCCCGGCCCGCGATTCGATCCGTATCCCGCTGCCACTGCCGATCCAGGACAACCTGGTGATCACCCCGCTGTCGTTCCCGATCATCAAGGAAGACACCTCCACCGCGCACCTGAGCGAGATCCAGCTCAACGACAAGGCCCTGGCCCTGACCGCGCTCAACAGCACCACCGCCATGTCGCGCCGCGCCCTGCGCGACGACATGCCGGGCATCATCCTGCGCACCAGCGTGCGCGCCATCAGCCGTGGCGTGGCACAGAAGAACCTGAACCAGTCCAACCCGATGGCCGGGCTGGTGGTGGGAATCGCCTCCACCGTGCTGGAGGGTGCCGATACCCGCACCTGGCGCACCCTGCCCGACGAAACCCAGGTGGCCCGTGTACGCCTCAAACAGGGCGAACACCACCTGAGCCTGCCGTCGAGCCTCGGCGGCACCCAAGTCACGGTGAAAGTCGATCGCCCCTACCAGGTGGTCAGCCTGCGCGTGGTCGGCAACCGCGTGTTCGCTGGCGGCCCGTCCGTCGAAGTCGCCCCGCAGGCCGCAGCCACCGCTGTCGCCAGCCTCAAGTAACCCAAGGATCGAACATGCGCAAAACATGCCTCGCCCTGGCCGCCGTCGCCCTCCTGGCCGGCTGCGCCACTCCACCCCCTGCCCCCGGCAGCGCCGCCAGCAAGGTGGTGACCATGGGCCAGCTGGATGACATCGAGATCGGCCAGATGCGCGTCGCCCGCGAAAACGGCTACCTCACCGTCAACGTGGCTTTGACCAACAGCAGCCGCAGCAACCAGACCCTGTTCTACCGCTTCGCCTGGCTAGGCAGCGATGGTTTCCCGGTGGCCGATGAAGAGAGCTGGAAAGCCCTGCCGCTGTACGGCAAGCAGGCCAAGTTCCTGCCCGCCATCGCACCGACCCCCGCAGCCCGCGACTTCCGCCTCGAAGTCCACACCCGGTAACCCCTTTCAGGAGCACATTCGATGTTTGCACGCCTTTCCCTCGCCGCCCTCGCCATTGCCCTGGTCAGCGGCTGCAGCACCCCTTCGCCGGTTCTCGGCGGCAAGAACATCAGCTACGGCGACAGCAAGGCTGTCGAGCTGGTCACCAACGAGTTCGGCTCCACCGACCTGCAGATGATCGCCGAGAGCATGACCCGCTCGCTGGCCCAGTCCGGCGTGCTGCACGGCCGCCCGGTGGTGCAGGTGTACGACGTCAAGAACAAGACCAGCGAGTACATCGATACCCGCGAGATCACCACCTCGATCAAGACCCAGCTGATGAAGTCCGGCGCCGCCCGCTTCGCCAGCGACAACACCGACATGCAGAGCCAGGTCGACCAGCTCAAGCTGCAGAACCAGAGCGGCCTGTACAAGAAGAAGACCGTGGCCAAGACCGGCAACATGATCGCCGCCAAGTACCGCCTGGAAGGCTCCATCAGCTCGATCGTCAAGCGCAGCAGCGACTACAAGGACGTGTTCTACAAGTTCAGCCTGCAGCTGATCGACGTGGAAAGCGGCCTGGCCGAGTGGATGGACGAAAAAGAAATCCGCAAGACCACGGAGCGCTGATCGATGCGTGCATGGATGGCAATCATTGGCCTGGCCTGCGCCTTCGGCGCGCAGGCGGCCCCCAAGGTGGCGGTGACCGACCTGGCCTACCAGGCGCAGGTGGAGGAATACATCCACACCATCAACGCCCAGAGCAGCGGCCAGGCTGGCATGTACCACGCCAGCGGCCAGTCGAGCTACAGCGAGTACGAGAGCCTCAACAGCTACATCGAGCAGACCGAACTGCGCAAGTTCGGTGGCGACATCAAGGGTGAGATCCTCAAGACCGGCATGTTCCAACTGGTCCAGGGCCGCCCCTACACCGCCGACTCGAAGGAAGACGTGTACGACGTGATCCGCCGCATCAAGAACGGTGCGTTCAAGGGCGCCGACTACGTGCTGTTCGGCACCCTGTCGGACATCGACTTCCAGCAGGACATCAACTCGCTGGATCACACCGACAGCTACTCGGCGGTATTGGGCCTGACCGTGGTCGCCGACTTCAGCCTGATCAACACCCGCACCTACGAGATCACCTCGGCGTTCACCGCCATGGGTGAGGGGCAGGACACCAAGCTGGTGAAAAGCCAGGACCGCCGCGTGACGCTGAACCGTCCGCGGGTGGTGCGGGATGTGTCGAAGGCGCTGGGCGAGGATGTTGCGCAGCAGCTGGCCGAACAGTTGGGCGGCTCGGTGCCCGGGCAGGCGAAACAGCCGCGTGGGCGGGACAACCTGCCGCCGGATGAGCCGGCGCGGGTGTTGAACTAAGCCTCCTGAGCCAAACGCAATCCCTGTACTGCAGAGCTGCCCCAAGATCTCTGTACCAAATCAGAATTGCCGGGGCCGCTATGCGGCCCTTTCGCCGCGCTTCGTCGCCACGACAAGCCGGCTCCCACAGGGATCGGAGCAGCTTTTGTGGGAGCCGGCTTGCCGGCGATGAGGCCAGCACAGGCAACCATGACAGCTACCCATTCAAAGCCAGATGGCATCCCAATGCGGATAATCGCCGATCCTCTCAACCAAGCCTGCCCGTTTGGGATTCATGACAATGTAGCGCGCAACAGCGCGCACATCTTCCTCACGCCGTAATGCCCGATCATGAAAGCCTTGCTGCCACAGGCGACCGGTGCGCCTCTGATATCCATTGATCATCCGCGTACTGCGCGACTTGACCCTGCGCATCAGCGTTTTCAGATCCACGTCCCCAAGCTCCACAAGCCAGTGAAAATGATCTGGCATCACAACCCAGGCCAGCGAACGGGCGATGCCTTCTTGCTCCACAGTGCGCAACTGCGCAATCAGCAACCGAGCCGATCGCAGATCGACCAGATACGGCACGCGGTTCAAGGTCTTGCTGGTGAGCAGGTAAAGCCTGCCTGGTTCGGAGAACCTGCCACGCCTGAGTTGATCGGAATGAGGACTATCCATATGCCTGCTCCTGTTGATGACAGGTCAGGCTAGTTCCCTCAGCGGGCGAGGCGTAAATGGAGTGACACGTGATGTTTCTGTGTTGCCTCCATCGCCGGCAAGCCGGCTCCCACAGGGATCTGTGCAGCCTTTGTGGGAGCCGGCTTGTCGTGGCGGCGAACCGCGACGAAAGGGCCGCACAGCGGCCCCAGGGATTTCAGGGCCTGGCGCTATTCTTCCAGCCGCCGCCCAAGGCCAGGAACACGCCAATCTGCCCCATTGTCACCTGGCTGTTGGCCGCCGCCAGCTGCGCCCGTACATCGGTGTAGGTCCGCGTCGCCTGCAGGTCGGCCAGGAACGACTCACGTCCTACCTGATAGCGCAGATGGGTCTGGTCCGCCGACTCCTTGGCGGAGCGCTCCGCCTCGGCCAACGCATCACGCCGGTCGAGCAATGCGCTGTATTGCGCCAGGCGGGTCTGGGTTTCGCGAATGGCATTCAGCACCACCCCATCGAAATGCGCCAGCGCCGCCTGGGTCGAGGCCTCGGCCATGCGGATGCGCGCGCGGGTGCCGTTGGTGGGGATGGTCCAACTGACCTGCGGGCCGAAGCCCCAGCGGTTGGTGGCCGGCTCACCGAGGTTGTCGAGGATGCCGATGGTGCCCACCTGGGCGCCGATGCTGATATCCGGGTACAGCGCGCCGGTGGCCACACCGATGGTGGCGGTGGCTGCCGCCAGCTGGCGTTCGGCCTGGCGCACATCCGGGCGGCGCTTGAGCAGAGCCGCACCATCGCCGACCGGAACCAGTTGCGACAGCTGTGGCAGCTCGGCGCAATCGGCGGTGCCGGCAGGCAATTGTTCGACAGGCTTGGCCAGCAACGCGGCGAGGGTGTAGAGGCCAGCCTCACGCTCGGCCTTGAAGCGCGGCAGCTCGGCGCGCAGCGACTTGAACTGGGTCTGCGAACGGGTGACCTGGCTCTCGTCGCCACGCCCGGCATCGCGCAGGCGCTGGGTCAGCTGCACGCCCTGCTGCTGCAGGTCCAGCGACTCGCGGGCGATGTGGTATTCCTCGTTGGCCGAGCACACCTGGGCATAGGCCTTGACCACATCGGCCACCAAGGTGATGCGCGCGGTGTCGGCAGCGGCCTGCACGGCATCGGCATTGGCCTTGGCGGTCTCGGTGCCGCGTTTGAAAGTCCCCCACAGGTCGAACTGGTAGCTGGCGCTGATGATCGCCTCGCCGATGTTGGCCACCGGCACTTTCTCCGGCAGCAGGAACGCTTCGCCGGACTCCTGCAGGCGCTGGGCACCCAGCTTGACGCCACCATTGAAGCCACCCTGCGATTCGGCCACCTCCACCTGGGCGCGGGCCTTGGCGATGTTGGCGGCAGCCACGCGCAGCTCGGTGTTGGCACCGAGCGCCTCGCGCACCAGCTGGTTGAGCCGTTGATCCTGATACAGCTGCCACCAGTCCTCGGGCACTGGCGCCGAGACCACGCTGTCGGCGTCCTGGCGCAGCGGGCCGTTGAGGTCGCCGCGCTGCACGGCGGCCTCCTTGGGCAGCTGGTAGTCCGGGCCGACCATCATGCAGGCGCCGAGGGACAGGCACAGCCCCGCCAGGATCAATTGTTTCATGGGCGTTGGTCCTCGATGATCGACACCGTGGCGGTACGCCCAGCGATCATGCGAAAGTCCGCCGGCACTTCATCGAAGGTGATGCGTACCGGGATCCGCTGGGCCAGGCGCACCCAACTGAACGCCGGGTTGACGTTGGGCAGCAGGTTGGCGCCGCTGCTGCGGTCGCGGTCCTCGATACCGGCGGAGAGGCTCTGCACCCGGCCGCGCAGGCGGGTGGGGTCGCCCATCACACGGATATCCACGGCGTCGCCGATATGGATCCCGCCCAGCTTGGTTTCCTCGAAGTAGCCATCGACGTGGTACGAGGCACTGTCGACCACCGACAACACCGGGCGCCCGGCGCTGACGAACTCGTGGGCGCGCGGGGCGCGGTCGTTGAGGTAGCCGTCCACCGGGCTACGCACCACCGAGCGATCGAGATTGAGCTGGGCCACATCCACCTGCACCTGGGCCTCACTCACCGCCGAGCGGGCGCGGGCCTCGCGGGACTGGCTCTCTTCAAGCTGCTCGGCCGCCACCAGGTTGCCCAGCTTGCGGTTGCGCTGGGCCTCGCGGGAGGCCTGGGCCAGGGTTTCCTGGCGCTCGGCCAGGGTTGCCTTGGCCTGGCGCAGGGCCAGGGTGAAACGGTCCTGGTCGATGGTGAACAGCACGTCACCGCGCTTGATGGTCTGGTTGTCGCGCACCTCGACCTGCTGGATCAGCCCGGAAACATCCGGGGCGATCTGGATCACGTCAGCGCGGATATGACCGTCGCGGGTCCAGGGGGCGAACATGTAGTACACCACCATCTGCCACACGAGCACGGCGGCGAAGGTCACTACCAGCAAGGTCAGGACCACGCGGCCCAGGGTCAGCAAAGGTTTTTTCATGGCAGCATCAGGCTTCGGCAAAAGTGGTCCACCGCGCCAAGCAGCACGGCATACAGGGCAACGTTGAACAGCGCCCGGTGCCAGACCAGGCGGTAGAAATGCAGGCGCACCAGCACCGCGTGCACCCCCAGGTACAACAGGTAGGTGCCAAACATCATCACCAGCAGCGTGGGCAGGAACACCCCGCTGATATCCAGTTCACCGATCACAGGGGTGCTCCGTCGAGGCCCGGGGGCAGTTGCGTTTGTTCGGCGGGCTCGAGCATCACCTCGACACCTGGCAGCAGCGCCAGGCGCAAACCGGCCAGGGCGTGCAGCAGGTGGGTGCGGGCATCGCCCCGCTCGTAAAGCTCATCGAGGTTCAGCGCCTGGCGCGCGCGCTCCATGTTGCGCAGCAGTGCCGCCGGGGCATGCAGGCGCTCGCCGGCGCGCAGGCAGGCGGCGTAGTGCGCGCCGACTTCCTCGATCACCGTCTGCAGGCGCTCGCGAGCCTGGGCGCCGGCGCGGGGCATGTAGGCCAGCAGGTCGAGCAGGTTCAGGCCCACGCGCAGGTCGCGCAGGGCCACGCCGCTGTCCTGGCCGGTCTGCGACAGGCGTGGCAGGTGCTGCATCAGGCGGTCGAGCATCTGCACCCCGACCTGGCGGTGCTCGGCCAGGGTGGCCGGCGCGGTCATCTCGACGATGTCGCGCCAGGCGAAGCGGGTCATGCGCTTGGCCGCCAGCTCCACGCCGAACGGGCGTACCACCAGGGTCCAGATAAAAGCGAACAGCAGCCCCACGGGGCCGGCCAGGTTGGAATTGAGGAATGTGAAGAAGTCGGCGTCGTAGGCGCCCTGGATGCTGATGAAGGTCGAGGTGTTGACGATGGTCAGCAAGGTGCCAAGGTAGAAACGCGGCTGCACGGTCAGGGTGCCGACGCAGATGAACGGCACGGCGAAGGCCAGCACCAGCATGGCGAAGTCGTGCAGGTTGGGCAGCACCAGGAACAGATACAGGCTAGAGAAGATCACCGACATCAGGGTCCAGAAGAAGAACCGGTAGATCTGCGGCGCCGGGTCGTCCATGGCGGCGAAGAAACTGCACGACACGGCGGCGAGGATCACCGCGCTGGCGCCGTCGTTCCAGCCCAGGCCGATCCACAGGCCGCAGGCGACGACGATCGCGGTGACCGTGGAAAACACCGAGTAGAGCATCAGGCCGCGGTCGAAGAACGGTGTCAGCCGGCCCAGGCGCCAGTGACGGTAGACCGCGCGCCAGGGCGTGGCATCGTCCTTGCGCAGGGCGTGCTGCAGGCTGCAGCAGTCCTGCCAGAGGTCGGCCCATTCGGTCAGGCGATAGAGGGCGTTGGACAGCAGCAGCTCAGAGCGCTGGTCGAGGGCGGCGGCGCCCGGCTGCAGGCGGTCGATCTGCTCGTGCAGGGCGGTCCAGCGTGCCACCGAGGCGCTGTCGGCGGTGCCTTCGAGCCATTCACGGGCGCTGCCCAGCACCGGTTGTAGCAGCGCGAACTGCGCCGGGGCGCGACCTTCAAGGGCGATCAGGGCATCGTCGAGCGCGTCGATCACCGGCAGCAGATGGATCATCCGCCCGCGCAATTCGCGGGCGTTCTTCAAGGTATGCGGGCCGGCGCCTTCATGGCCGAGCTGGCCGATCATCAGCTCCAGCGAGTTGAAGGTGGCGACCATCGCGCCACGCATGCCGCCGACCTTGTCGGCGCCGGCTTCGCGGGCCAGGTAGGTGTCGCAGTAGCGGATCGCCTCGCCGAACCAGCTGCCGGTGGCGCCGACCACCACGGGCGCCAGCCGGCGCGGCCAGAACACCGCGCCAACCACCGCCGCACAGACGATCCCCAGGCAGATTTCCTGGGCCCGGGACGAGGCCACGTCGAACACTGCCAGCGGGTTGTCGACCACCGCCAGGGCGATCATCGGCAGGGTGTAGCCGGCCAGCATCAGCACGTAGTTGTTGGCCGTGCGCAAGTTCAGCGAGAGGAACAGCAACGTGCCGGTCCACAGGGCGATGGCGATGCTCAGCAGCAGCGGGGATTGCACCAGCGGCGGCACCAGCAGGATTGCCCCACCTGCGCCCAGCAGGGTGCCCAGGGCGCGATACAGCGCCTTGGAGGTGGTCGGGCCGAGGAATGGGCTGGAGACGATATAGACCGTGGCCATGGCCCAGTACGGGCGTGGCAGCTGCATCAGCAGGGCGATATACAGGGCAATCATCGATGCGGCGAAGGTGCGCACGCCGTAGAACCAGTCGCGGGCCGGCGGGACCGAGCTGAAGAAACCATTCATGGCTGCAGGCCTGCCTGTTCGAAGGCATGGATGACCCGCAAGGTGGCCTCCAGGTCGGCCTGGTCGATGCCTCCAAGCACCTCACGACGCAGGCGTACCAGCTCGCCTTCGATGGACTCGGCCAGGGCGCGGCCCTCGACGGTCAGGCTCAGCGCCTTGGCACGACGGTCCAGAGGGTCCTCGCTGCGGCATACCAGGCCAGCCTTGCACAGTTGGTCGAGCAGGCGCACCAGCGACGGGCTTTCCAACCCGGCCGCCTGGGCCACCGCCACCTGATGCACGCCATCGCCCAGGCGCACGATCATCAGCAAGGGGACGGCGCAGGCTTCGGAAATGCCATAGCCGGTCAGGGCGCCCTGACACAGGCGGCGCCAGTGGCGGGCAGCCACAACCATGCCGCTGCTGATCTTCAGGTGCAGTGCGTCGAGGGACATGTGAGAACCGAGGATATTCATAGTTTGCTAACTATCAATATACGCCCTGCCCTCCCCCTGTCGTCAACCGCAGGTGACGGAGGGAAAAGATGAAAGGTTGTTCATGATCCCTGCAGGCACGCTGCGCTCAAGGCTGGATCTGGTCTTCCAGCTTCATGGTCAGCGCCAGCGTGCTGCCCAGCTGGATCGCCTGGTCGCGCCAGCCGAGGTAGCGCGCCGCGTCGCGGCTGCTGAAATGCACCGCCAGCTCCTCGGCGGCCTGCATCACCCCGGTCGCCGCCGCCAGTTCCAGCCAGTACAGGCCGGCCTTGGTGTCAGCCTCCACATACACGCCATGCAGCAAGCGGTAGCCCACCTCGAAGCGGCAGCGCTTCTCGCCACGCTCGGCGCCGCGCAGGAACCATTGGTAGGCCTCGAGCGGATCGACCTGCCACACCTGGTCGCCCTCGCACACCTCCTCCTCGTACAGATCGCCCAGCGCCGCGGCGGCATGCACCATGCCCCGCTCGAAAGCATGGCCGTAGTATTCGGCCGCATTGACGTAGGAAACATCGACGCCCTTGCCGAAGTACTGCTGCTGCCCAAGGTTGAACCAGGCCGCAGCATTGCCCTGCAACGCCGCCATGCGCAACAGGTGCCCCGCCAGCACCGTGTCGCCGCGCCAGTATTTGCCATTGAGCCAGATCCAGCCCAGGTCATTGAGCGCCGCGACATTGCCCAGCAGGGCCTGGCGGCAGAGGTCGTGATAGACCGCCTGCAGGTCGACTGCCTCGTCCAGGCGGTCGATCAGGCCAAAGCGCTCGCCGCTCAGGGCCTGCTGGGCGGGCATGCCCACCCCGGCGAACAGCCGGTGGCGCTGCCCGGGGCGGGCCGGCGCCGGAACGATCCGCTCGGGTAGAAGCCGGGCAAGCAGCGAATGGATATTGCTGGCGGCAGACATGTTCATCCTCATTGAACGACCCACAGCTCCAACCTCCACTGTGGTGAGGCGTGATTCTGCGCGATGCCACGACAAAACCTGTCGCGAACGAATTGATCCCAGGCAACCAATTGCATCTTCCTTGATCTGAGCAGGCTGTGGCCAATTGCCATGCCCTGCCCGTGCCGCCATCCTATGCCGGCAAGCCTAGACAAGGACGTTTCCTTTTGCCGTTCGCCACCACCCGCGCCACCCTCAGCCGCCAATGGGCATTGCTGCGCCAGCTACCCAGCCGCTCTCCCGGGATCACCAGTGCCGAACTGGTGTGGCGCCTGCGTGACGTGGGCTTCAATGTCAGCAAGCGCACGGTCGAGCGCGACCTCAACGAGCTGTCGCTGATCTTTCCGCTGGAGCGCAATGACAAGAGCATCCCGTTCGGCTGGCACTGGTCAGCCAACGCCGGCGGCGAGTTGCGTGGGAACTTCGACCTGCAGGGGTATTTGCGCGGCGATACGTTGCAGCCTGGCCAAGGGGAAGGCATCGAACTGCAGGCGTGGATCAGCGACTTGCTCGCTCGCCGTCTGCGCGAGACGCCGCTGACCGCGGACATGCAGTTGACCGCGCTGGATCAGGGGCACCGATTACGGGCAACCGTGGCGGATGGCTGGCCCTTGCGCTGGTGGTTGCTGAGCCAGGGGGATGGGCTGGTGGTGGAAGCGCCGCAGGCATTGCGCGAGGAGATTGCGCGGACATTGGCCAGCGCAGCGGCTAAGTATCGGGACTAGACCCCGATTTCGCCGCTGGCTGATCTGGCCTCTCGCCGGCAAGCCGGCTCCCCACACCGACCGTGCGGCCCTCAAGTCTTGCGCCATACCTGTGGGAGCCGGCTTGCCGGCGAGAGGCCGGTACAGGCAACACACTAGCGCTGCATCCCCCAGCGCCGAACGGTCAGCCGTTCGAGGGTGTTGAATACCAGACCCTCCACCAACAGGCCGATCAGGATCACCACCGCCAGCCCGGCGAACACCTTGTCGGTGTACAACTCGTTGCGGTTCTGGAAGATGTACCAGCCAAGCCCGCCTTTGCCACTGCTGGCGCCAAACACAAGTTCGGCGGCGATCAGCGTGCGCCAGGCGAAGGCCCAGCCAATCTTCAGCCCCGACAGGATCGACGGCAGCGCCGCTGGCACCAGAATGTGCACCACCAGACGCAGGCCGCGCAGCCCGTAGTTGCGCCCGGCCATGCGCAGGGTCTCGGACACACCGAGAAAGCCTGCGTAGGTGTTCAGCGCCAGCGCCCATAGCACCGAGTGCACCAGCACGAAGATCAGGCTGTTGTCGCCCAGGCCGAACCAGAGCAAGGCCAGCGGCAGCAGGGCTATGGCCGGCAGCGGGTTGAACATCGAGGTCAGCGTGCCCAGCAGGTCGCGCCCCAGCTGCGTCGAGACGGCCAGACTGGTCAGGCCGAATGCCAGGACGATGCCCAGCACATAGCCCTTGAGCAGCACCACCAGCGAAACGCCGACCTTGGCTGGCAGCTCGCCGCTGAGCAGCCCGTCCCACAATGCGCTGGAGGTCTGCAGGAAGCCCGGCAGCAGCAGGTCGTTGCCGGTGTAGCGAGCCACCGCCTCCCAGGCCGCCGCGAGCAGTATCAGGATCACAGCCTTGCGCAGCCAACCCTGTTGCCACAACCGTTGCACCAGCGGCAGCGCGCGTTCCAGCGGCACTCCGGGCAGGGGTTGCAACAGCACTTCGTATTCCTGGCGTACAGGTGTCGTGGTCATGTAATGGCTCCTGTTCAGTAGGCAATACGGATATCGTTGAAACCCAGATCACCCGCGTTTTGCGGGGCGTCGGCCTCGTCGAACAGCAACCGGTGGATGCGTCGGGCACTGGCCTGGAAGTCGCTGGCGCCGAGGCTGCCGAGGTCGTACTGATGGCTGTGCACCTCGGCCCGCACGCGCCCGGGATGCGGCGACAACAGCAGGATGCGGTTGCCCACCACCAGCGCCTCTTCGATGGAATGGGTGACGAACAACAGGGTGAAACGCACCTCTTCCCACAGCAGCAGCAGTTCCTCCTGCATCTTGCGCCGGGTGAGCGCATCGAGCGCGGCGAACGGCTCGTCCATCAGCAGGATCTTCGGTTGCGTGGCCAGTGCCCGGGCGATGGCCACGCGGGCTTTCATGCCGCCGGACAAGGTATGGGGGTATGCGTCGGCGAAGGCGGCCAGGCCGACCTTCTCCAGGTAATGCAGCGCCCGCTCTTCGGCCTCGGCGCGCTTGAGCTGGCCGGACACCAGCAACGGGAACATCACGTTCTGCTTCACCGTTTTCCAGGGCGGCAGCTGGTCGAATTCCTGGAACACCACGATGCGGTCGGGCCCAGGGCTGCGTACCGGCTGGCCCTGCAGCAGGATCCGCCCTTCCCGGGGTTCGATGAAGCCAGCCACGGCCTTGAGCAAGGTGGACTTGCCGCAGCCGGACGGGCCGAGCAGGACGAAACGGTCGGCGC
The DNA here is from genome assembly GCF_024749165.1 of Pseudomonas sp. B21-023. Taxonomy (NCBI): domain Bacteria; kingdom Pseudomonadati; phylum Pseudomonadota; class Gammaproteobacteria; order Pseudomonadales; family Pseudomonadaceae; genus Pseudomonas; species Pseudomonas sp. B21-023. Next base: position 5,672,388 of record NZ_CP087190.1, read on the forward strand.
GGTCGACTTCGAAGCTGACTTGATGGGTGGCCCGCACCACGCGTTGGGCAGTGCGGTATTCGAGGCTCAGGTTGTCCACCGCCAGCAGCGGTGGCGTGGCGACACGGCTCAGGGTGCTGGCCGCGTGGCCTGGCAATGGGGCGGTCATTGGCGGTCAGCTCCCTTGCAGCGGGCGTTCATCCTGGAAGAAATAGTCCTTCCACGATTCGGGTTTGTGCTTGATCGCGCCGACCCGGTAGAGGAACTCGGCCAGCTTGTAGGTGTTCTTCGGAGTGACGGTGAATTCGTACTGCGGATTGTCGATCAGCTTGATCAGCGCCTCGCGGTCGATCTTGGCCTTGGTCACGCGGATGTAGGTATCGGCCGCGGCGGCCTTGTCTTTCTGGGCGAAGTCGGCGGCTTCGGCAAGGGCATCAACGAAGGCCTTGTAGGTCTTGGGATTGTCCTTGCGGAATTTCTCGGTGGCGAACAGCAGGGTCGGTGAGTTGGGCCCGAGCAGGTCGTAGCTGTTGAGCACCACGTGCACGTTCTTGTTGGCCAGTACCTGGTCCTGGAACGGCGGGTTGGAGAAGTGCCCGTTAAGCTCGGTGCCGCCGGCCAGCAAGGCCGCAGTGGCGTCCGGGTGCGGCACGGCCAGGGTGTACTTGTCCAGGCGGTTGTATTCCTTGTCGCCCCACTGCCGTGCGGCGGCATACTGCAGGAAGCGCGACTGCACCGAAACCCCCACCGCTGGGACGGCGATACGATCTTTCTCGGAAATATCGGCGATGGTCTTCACATTGGGATTGCTGCTGACCAGGTAGTAGGGGAAGTTGCCCAGTGAGGCAACGGCCTTGACGTTCTGGCGGCCCTTGGTGCGATCCCACACGGTGAGCAGCGGCCCGACGCCGGCGCCGGCAATGTCCACCGAGCCGGACAGCAACGCGTCGTTGATCGCCGCGCCACCGGAGAGCTGGGCCCAGTCGACCTTGATGTCGAGACCCTGCTCCTTGCCGTGCTTCTCGATCAGTTGCTGGTCACGGACCACGTTGAGCAGCAGGTAGACGATGCCGAACTGCTCGGCGATGCGGATCTGCCCTTCGGCGTGAGCCACGGTGGGCGCCGCCAGACTGCCTAGACCCAAGCTGGCGCCCAGGCCGATACTTGCCGCCAGGCGGCTGATGGATTTGCGCATGGTGTATTTCCTCAGTCGTCAGAACGGGGCATCGCCCTGGATGGTGGTGCGGTACAGCTTGCGGCGCCGGTGCGCGGGGCAACCGGTGGCCAGGTGGATCAGCGAGCGGTTGTCCCAGAACACCAGGTCGTGGGGCTGCCATTGATGGCGGTAGATGTTCTGCTCCAGCACGCTCAGGGCGTACAGCTGTTGCAGCACGTCGCGGCTTTCGTCATCCGGCAGGCCGACGATACGGGTGGTGAAGCCTTCGCTGACGAACAGCGCCTTGCGGCCGTTCTCCGGATGAGTACGCACCACCGGGTGGATGACCTCCTGGACCTGGGCCAGTTGCTCGGCGGTCAGCGTCGGGCGCCAGTTGCCTTCGAACTTGGTCTCGGCGTAGCGGGCGGTATAGGAATGGGCGGCACTGCGGCCCTCGACGACCCGGCGCAGGGCGTCGGGCACCGCGTCCCAGGCCTTGTGCATGTCGGCGAACAAGGTGTCGCCGCCCTCGCTGGGCAGCTCCTGGGCGTGCAGCATCGAGCCCAGGCTCGGCAGTTCCTTGTACGACAGGTCCGAGTGCCAGAACTTGCCGGCGTCGCCCAGTCCGACGTTGCGGCCGTTCTCGACGATGTTGGACACGATCAGGATCTCGGGATGGCCGGTGAGCAGGAACTGCTTGAGCACATGGATCTGCAGTTCGCCGAACCGGCGGCTGAAGGCGATCTGTTGTTCAGGGGTGATGCGCTGGTCGCGAAACACCAGGACATGGTGGTCCAGGTGGGCGCGGTGAATGCGGATGAAATCCTCGGCATTGACCGGACGGCTCAGGTCGAGGCCGATGATCTCGGCGCCAACGGCGCCGGGGAACGAGCGGATGTCGAAGGTTTGCGGTTGGGCGCTGTCGATGGTCGACAAGGCGTTCGAGGCGGCTGGCATTGTTCACTCCCACGCAGTGCGCGACTCCAGGGCGCGCAACGATCGGAAACGCACGGGGATTGCCCGTGTGGGTTCGAGTCGTGCGGCGCGCCGATTGGTCAGCGGGTACGCAGTGGGGTGACTATAAAGTCATAATAACCGTAATTTAAATACCTTTATTGCATATACATATGAATATGCTAAGCCCTGCTCCAGCCTACAAAGCGAGGGCGTGGGAGCGGGCTCGCCCCGCGATGACGTCGGCAGCAACAACCTCGCTGCCTGGGCGAACGCCATCGCGGGGCAAGCCCGCTCCCACAGGATTTCCGCCCCATCGAGCGATCAACGCTCGCGCAAGGCTTCGGAGCGCGCCTTGATGATCGGCTTGAGCAGGTAGCTCATGATGGTCTTCTTGCCGGTCATGATATCCACCGTGGCCACCATCCCCGGGATGATCAGCAGCGGCTTATCTTCCGTGCCCAGGTGACTCTTCTCGGTACGCAACTTGATCAGGTAATAGGTGGTCTTCTTGTCTTCGTCGGTGATGGTGTCGGCACCGATCTGCTCGAGCTTGGCCTTCATCCCGCCATAGATGGTGTAGTCATAGGCGGTGAACTTGACCGTGGCTTCCTGGCCCGGGTGCAGGAAGGCGATGTCCTTGGGCAGGATCTTCGCCTCGACCACCAGGGTGTCGTCCAACGGCACGATCTCGATGATGTCGCTGCCCGGCTGGATCACGCCGCCGATGGTGTTGACCAGCAGCTGCTTGACGATACCGCGCACCGGCGAGATGACCATGGTGCGGTGCACGCGGTCGTCCAGCGCCTTGCTGGTGGCAGTGGCCTTGTTCAGCTCGGTACGGGCCTCGTTGAGCTGGGTCAGTGCCTCGCTGCGGAACTTGCCGCGGGTCTCCTCGATCTTGCTCTCGACCTCCTTGATCGCCGCCTCGGCCCGCGGGATGGCCAGGGTGGTGGAGTCCATCTGGCCCCGGTTCTCGACCTCGGCGCGGCGCAGGCGCAGTACCTCGACCTGGGAAATAGCACCCTGAGCCACCAGTGGCTCGGACATCGAGATTTCCTGGCGCAACAGCTGCAGGCTGTTGGCGTACTGGGCGCGCTTGGAATTGAACTCGCGCAGCTCCTGCTGCTTCTGCACCAACTGCTGCTGCAGGCCGCCGATCTCGTCCTGCAACTGCTGGCGACGGCTCTGGTACAGCGATTGCTCGTTGGCGGCCTGGCTCGGCGCGGCCTTGCGCAGCTCTTCGTCGATCTGCAGCGGCTTGTCCTCGACCTCGGCCGTGAGGCGCTGCACGCGCAAGGCCATGGCCAGACGCGAAGCCTCGGTCTCGTCGACATTGGAGGCGAAGCGGGTCTCGTCCAGACGCAGCAGCGGCTGGCCGACTTCGACGATCTCCCCCTCCTTGGCGAAGATCTCGGCAACGATGCCACCTTCGAGGTTCTGGATCTTCTGCACCTTGGACGACGGGATGGCCTTGCCCTCCCCGCGCGTCACCTCGTCGATGGGCGCGACGCTGGCCCAGACGATGAGAAACAGGAAGAACGCGATCACCCCCCAGATGGTCAGGCGCACCACTCGCGGCGCGTCCTCGATCAGCGCCTTGTTGACCTCGGGCAGCGGCTGCCCGGCCAGCGACTCGGAGCCCTTGAAGTAGCGGCGCAGGCTGTCCTTGAAACGCCCCATATCCAGCTTATGCAACACTGATCTGCCCCTTCTTCAGCGCATCCATGACGGCGGCTTTCGGGCCATCCGCGACGATCTGTCCACGATCGATGACGATCAACCGGTCCACCAGCGACAGCAGCGACGCCCGGTGGGTGACCAGCAGCACAGTCTTGTTCTCGATGACCGCGGCCAGGCGCTGTTTGAGGCGCTCCTCACCGGTGTTGTCCATGGCGCTGGTGGGTTCGTCGAGCAGCAGGATCTGCGGATTGAGCAGCAGTGCCCGCCCCAGGGCGACGTTCTGCCGCTGGCCACCGGAGAGGTTCTGCCCGCGCTCGCCGACCTGCAACTCGTAGCCGTCGGGGTGCAGGCGGGCGAATTCGTGCACGCCGGCCAACTCAGCGGCCTGCAAAATCAACTCGTCCTCGATGTAGCGGGCGCCACTGACCAGGTTGTCGCGCAGGGTGCCGGCCAACAGCTGGATATCCTGGGGCACATAGCCGATGTTGTGGCGCAGTTCGCTGACGTCGATCTGGCGGATGTCCACGCCATCGACCAACAGCGAGCCGTTGTCCGGCTCGTACAGGCCGACGATCAGCTTGGCCAGCGAGCTCTTGCCCGAGCCGCTGCGGCCGATGATGCCGACCTTCTCGCCTGGGCGGATGTTCAGGTTGATGCCCTTGAGCGCCTGGTTCTGCTGGTTCGGGTAGGTGAACTCGACGCCGCGGAACTCGATGGCGCCCTGCAGGACCTGGCGGCTCAGCGGACGCTCTTCGAAGTTGCGCTCCTGGGGCAGTTCCATCATCTGGTCGGTGGCGACCATGGTCACCTTCGCTTGCTGGTAGCGGGCCAGCAGGCCGTTCAGCGAGCCCAGCGGGCCAAGGGCGCGACCGCTGAGCATGTAGCAGGCCACCAGGCCGCCCATGCTGAGGTTGCCGTCGATGATCAGGTACACGCCCACGCAGATCATCGCCACGCCGGCCAACTGCTGGATCAGCAGGGTGATGTTCATGGCCAGGCCCGACAGCACCTTGACCCGCAGTTCCAGGCGGCTGAGGGTGCCGAGGGTCTGCTCCCACATGTACTGGCGCTCGCTCTCGGCGTTGTTGACCTTGATCCCGTCCAAGCCGGCCAGGGTCTCGATCAGGCTCGACTGGCGCTCGGAGGCCAGGGCCATGGTGCGTTCCATGGTCGCCATCAGCGGCTTCTGCAACGCGTAGCCGATACCCAGGGCCAAGGGGAAGGCAAGGACCGGGATCCACACCAGGTGCCCGCCGATGATGGCGATGACCATCAGGATCAGCAGGGTGAACGGCAGGTCGATCAGGCTGGTCAGCGTCAGCGAGGCGAGGAAGTCGCGCAGGCCCTGGAACTCATGGATGTTCTGGGCGAAGCTGCCGACCCGCGCCGGGCGGTACTTCATGGCCATGCCGACGATGCGCTCGAACAGCGTCGCCGAGATGATCAGGTCGGTCTTCTTGCCGGCCAGGTCCAGACAGAGACTGCGCAGCCCCTTCAGAATCAGGTCGAAGACATAGGCCCCGGCGATACCTACCGCCAGCACCCATAGCGTCGAGGTGGCCTGGTTGGGCACGACGCGGTCGTACACGTTCATCACGAACAGCGGCGCGGCCAGGGCGATCAGGTTGATCACCAGGCTGGCGGCGATGGCATCGATGTACAGCCATTTGCTGCGCAGCAGCGTGTCGCGGAACCAGGAGCGCGCGCGTGGGATCAGGTTGCCGTGGTTGACGTCGAACTTGTGCTGGGGCTGGGCGAAGAACACCTTGCCGCTGTAGTCGCCCTGCAACGCCTCACGGGTGACATGCACTTCGCCGCCGTCGCTCTCGCTGAGCAGCAGCCGCGCGGTGTCCTCGTTTTCCCAACCCAGCAGCACCGCGCAGCGGCCTTCCTTGAGCAGCAGCATCGCCGGCATGGCGATGCTGGGTATCTGCTCCAGCTTGCGCTGCAACAGGCGCCCCTGCAGCCCGGCCCGGGCGGCCGCACGCGGCAGCAGCCCGGCGGTCAGGCGTTGCGAGGGCAAGGGCAGCCCGGTGGTCAGCATGGCCCGGCTGGCGGGCTTCTGATGCAGGACACACAGGGTCAGCAGACTGTCCAGCAGCGGGTCGTCATGCTGACTGCGTGGATCGTGGCTGAGTTGGACTCGACTGACTTCGGATTCCACGCGGCGCTCTCTTCATCCTTGCGGGGGTGGGTTCAAGGCGCCTTTCAGTTCATGCCTGGCAGGTTCACCTTGGGTTTCAGGTCGTTCTGCACAACGGTGGCCATCGGGGCTACGACACCCTGGCTCTTGAGCAGCTGGCCAATGGTCGCCTTGATTCGGTACTGAGTAAACATTTGTATGTTCTTCACCTCTACCAGACGACGCTGGGCGGTGAAGGTTTCATTCTCGCTGTCGAGCAAGTCGAGCAGGGTTCGCTCGCCCAGGCCGAACTGCTGTTGGTAGGCGCTGCGCACCCGGTTGCTGTGATCGACGTACTGCTGTGCGATCGGCACCTGGGCGTTGGCGTTTTCCAGAGCATTCCATGCCAAGCCTAACTCCTCATTGAGCTGGCGCAAGGCGTTGTTGCGAATGTCCAGGGCCTGGTTGGCCAGATACGACTTCGATTCCAGGTCCGCCTTGTTGCTGCCGCCGGCGTACAGGTTGAAGTTCATGCGCAGCATGGCCTGCCACTCGTTGTTGTGGCCCACCGCGCCGTCGAGGTTGTTGTCGGCCGTTCGTCCGAGTTCGGCATCGAAACGCGGATAGAAAGTAGACTTTGCCGCTTCGTATTGCTTCTCGGCAGCCGCGATGTCCGACTCGGCCGAACGCAGGATCGGGCTCTCTTCGACCAGTTGGTGACGCGCCTCTTCGAGGGTGGCCGGCAGCAGGTCGACAAATGGCGCGGGCGTGCTTAACTCGTCGGGCATTTGCCCGACGACGCTCAGGTAGTTGGTGTTGGCATCGGCCAGGTTGGTCTGCTCGGTGATCAGGTTGTTGCGGGCCTGGGCCTGGCGCGCTTCAGCCTGGTCGAGGTCGGCCATGCGGCCTACGCCACGGCTGGTGCGCAACTTGATCTGGTCGAGGATGCGCTCATGGTTGCGCAGGTTTTCTTCGGCCAGGCGCACCATCTCACGGCGCGACAGGACGTCCAGGTAGACCTGGGCGACGGTCAGCGCGGTACGCTCGGAGGTGCCCAGCAATGAATAGGCGCGAGCGTTGACGGTGGCTTGTTGACGCCCGACCTCGCTGGAGGTGGCAAAACCGTCAAAGACCATCTGCCGCAGGCGGATCGCCGATTCGCCACGGTTGAGCGTCTCCCAGCGGTTGCGGGTGCTTGGGCTGTCGGTGCCCTCGCGGCCATAACCGGCCGTCACATCGACCCGCGGCAAATAGCCGCCCTGGGCTGCACGCAGTTGGTAATCCGCAGCCGTACGGGCGTTCACGCCGGCCTGGATTTCCGGGTGTACCTCGAGGGCCTTCTGCATGGCTTCAGGCAAGGTTTGTGCTTGAGCGAAAGAGGCGGCGAGAGCGAAAGGAAGAGCGGTGAACAGTGACGCACGCATTTTTACTGGTTCCCGAGAGAGCTGTTGTCCCAAATCACAATCGAAGCCGTGCCTGCCTTGGAAAATGGCGAACCCTGATCTGTATGTAGGAAGCTTCCGAATAGGCAGTGCGGATTAATACAAAAGAAAGGGCTTGGCTGGCCAAATATCAATGTGACATTACCTTGGCGATTGTTTAGGATGGCAGCCAGAAGGTCAATAGTTTGGCATAAACTTAATAGCCAGAAATTATAGACGTAAAATTGACGCAATTATGCGTCAAAAACATTATTGAAACATTCCATCAGTCGCCGCCTTCGTATGCCGGCCGGGCATGGAAGCCAACTGAACGGGTAGTCCGGAGAGTCCAATGAGCACTGTTGTTGCCATCGTCAAAAGCATTGTTGGCCAAGTCATCGCAGTTTCCCCAGAAGGCATCCGGCGCGTACTGATCGAAGGCGATCGCCTGCTTGCCGGTGAACAGGTAGACACCGGCACTGGCGGCGCGGTCACTCTGGAGCTGGCCGACGGCCGCCTGCTCGACCTCGGTCGCGACACCCAGTGGAGTGCCGACGCCCCCGACAGCAGCATCGACCTGAGCCAGGCCACCGCCCAAGCGGCGCCCTCGGTCGAGGAGCTGCAACAAGCCATCGCCGCCGGCGTCGACCCGACCACCGAACTGGAGGCCACCGCAGCCGGCCCGGCCGCGGCAGGCGGCGGTTCGGTAGGCGGCGGGCATAGCTTCGTCCTGCTCCAGGAAACCGCCGGGGTGGTCGACCCGACCATCGGCTTCCCCACCGGCCCAATAGGCTTTGCCAACGGGCTGGGTATCGATGAGCTGGGCGGGCTGGACGGCAACAACGCCAGTACCAACACCACCAACGCCCCGCTCACCACAGGCCTGACCCTGAGCGCCACTCCCACGATCACCGAGGCGGGTGGCGTAATTGTCTATACCGCCACCGTCGGCCAGCCACCGCTGACCAACCTGACCGTGACCCTGTCCAATGGCGCTGTCATCGTGATCCCGGCGGGCCAGACCACCGGCACCGTCAACGTCAATGTCCCGGCCAACGACACGCCCTACATCGATGGCGGCCAGATCTCCGCGACCATCACCGGGACCAGCGGCGGCAACGGCCTGATCGTCACGCCAAGCACCACGCCGGCGGTGACCGAGGTCACCGACACCATCGATACCACCACTGCCACGCTGACCGCCAACCCAAGCGTGACCGAAGGTGGCGTGATCACCTACACCGTGACCCTGACCAACCCGGCCCAGACTCCGGTCACCGTCACTCTGTCCAATGGCCAGACCGTCACCATCGAGGCTGGCAAGTCGTCCGGCAGCGTCGATTTCCAGACCCCGGCCAACGACGTCTATAACAACGGCAGTACTGTCAGTACCACGATCACGGAGGCAACGGGCGGCAACTTCGAGAAACTGGAGCCGAACCCGGCACCAGCGGAAACGAAGATCAACGACTCGATCGACACCACCACCGCCACTCTGACCGCGACTCCAAGCGTCACCGAAGGCGGCGTGATCACCTACACCGTGACCCTGACCAACCCGGCCCAGACTCCGGTCACAGTCACTCTGTCCAATGGCCAGACTATTACCGTCAAGGCCGGCGAAAGCACTGGCAGCGTCGACTTCCAGACCCCCGCTAACGACGTATTCGTCAACGGCAGCACGGTCAGCACCAGCATCACTGGTGTCACCGGTGGCAACTTCGAGAAGCTGGAACCCGACACTACGCCGACCCAGACCGTGATCAGCGACAGCATCGACACGGTGACCGTCAGCATCGCCAGCAATGGCAACGTGACCGAGACCGAACAGCCGACCTTCACTGTATCGGTCAGCCAGAAGCTCGACCATGACCTGACCGTGACCCTGTCCAATGGCGCCACTGTGGTCATCAGCGCCGGCCAGACCCAGGCCACCTACAGCCTGCCGGCCCAGGGCGACGACGTATTCAAGGACGCCGGCTCCGTGGCCCTCGGCGTGACCGATGCCAGCGTGGCGGGCAAGACCTTCGAGAGCCTGCAGTTGGGTGGCGATGCCACCGTGCAGATCACCGACACCGTCAGTGAAGTGGTCGCAACCCTCACTGCCGACAAAACCACTGTGTCCGAAGGTGGCCAGATCACCTACACCGTGACCCTGACCAATGCCCAGGGTCTGCCGGTCAGCGGCCATAATGGCCTGACCTTCACCCTGACCGATGGCACCAAGGTCACCATTCCGGCAGGCAGTGCCAGCGGGACCTTCACCATCACGGCTCCTGACGACGTATTCGTCGGCGGCCAGCCTTCGATCGTCAACAAGATTGAATCCGTTGCCGGTGGCGACAACTTCGAGAAGCTGACCCTCGGCGACAACTCGGTCACCACCACCGTGACCGACGAGCCAGGTACCGGCACTCCAGGCACCGACAACCAAGGCGACAAGGTCACCGTCACCATCGTCGGCAAGGGCGATGTCACCGAAGACCAGCAGCCGGCCTTCACCGTCAAGGTCAGCCAGAAGCTCGACCACGACTTGACCGTCACCCTGTCCAATGGCGACAAGGTGGTGATCCCTGCTGGCCAGACCGAAGCCGAGTACAAGGCCAAGGCCCAGGGCGATGACGTATTCAAGGATGGCGATACCCTGACTGTCGGCATCACCGATGCTGCCGTTGACGGCAAGTCCTTCGAGAACCTGGAACTGGGCGGCAACGCCTCGGTGCAGATCACCGACACCATCAGCGAAGTCGTCGCGACCCTGACCGCCGACAAGACCACTGTGTCGGAAGGTGGCCAGATCACTTACACCGTCACCCTGACCAATGCCCAGGGTCTGCCGGTTAATGGCCACAACGGCCTGACCTTCACCCTGACCGATGGCACCAAAGTCACCGTTCCGGCCGGCAGCGCCAGCGGTACCTTCACCATCACGGCTGCGGATGACGTGTTCGTCGGCGGCCAGCCTTCTATCGCCAACAAGATCGAGTCGGTCGCCGGTGGCGACAACTTCGAGAAGCTGACTCTCGGCGACAACACGGTCACCACGACCGTGACCGATGAGCCGGGCACTGGCACGCCAGGCACCGATAACCAGGGCGACAAAGTCACCGTCACCATCGTCGGCAAAGGCGATGTCACCGAAGACCAGCAACCGGCCTTCACCGTCAAGGTCAGCCAGAAGCTCGACCATGACCTCACCGTAACCCTGTCCAACGGCGACAAGGTGGTGATCCCAGCAGGCCAGACCGAAGCCGAATACAAGGCCAAGGCCCAGGGCGACGACGTCTTCAAAGACGGCGATACCCTGACTGTCGGCATCACCGATGCTGCCGTTGACGGCAAGTCCTTCGAGAACCTGGAACTGGGTGACAACGCCTCGGTTCAGATCACCGACACCATCAGCGAAGTGGTCGCAACCCTGACCGCAGACAAGACCACCGTCACCGAAGGTGGCCAGATCACCTACACCGTGACGCTGACCAACGCCCAGGGTCTGCCGGTCAACGGTCACAATGGCCTGACCTTCACTTTGACCGATGGCACCAAGGTCACCATTCCGGAAGGCAGTGCCAGCGGCACCTTCACCATCACCGCACCGGATGACGTGTTCGTCGGCGGCCAGCCTTCTATCGTCAACAAGATCGAATCGGTCGCCGGTGGCGACAACTTCGAGAAACTGACCCTCGGCGACAACTCGGTCACCACCACCGTGACTGACGAGCCAGGTACCGGCACCCCAGGCACCGATAACCAAGGCGACAAGGTCACCGTCACCATCGTCGGCAAAGGCGATGTCACCGAAGACCAGCAGCCAGCCTTCACCGTCAAGGTCAGCCAGAAGCTCGACCACGACCTGACTGTCACCCTGTCCAATGGCGACAAGGTGGTGATCCCTGCTGGCCAGACCGAAGCCGAGTACAAGGCCAAAGCCCAAGGTGATGACGTCTTCAAGGACGGCGATACCTTGACCGTCGGCATCACCGATGCTGCCGTTGACGGCAAAGCTTTCGAAAATCTGGAGCTGGGCGGTAACGCTTCCGTCCAGATCACCGACACCATCAGTGAGGTCGTCGCAACCCTGACTGCGGACAAGACCACCGTCAACGAAGGTGGCCAGATCACCTACACCGTGACCCTGACCAATGCCCAAGGTCTGCCGGTCAACGGCCACAATGGCCTGACCTTTACCCTGACCGATGGCACCAAGGTCACCGTTCCTGCCGGCAGTGCCAGCGGTACCTTCACCATCACCGCTCCTGACGACGTATTCGTCGGCGGCCAGCCGAGCATCGTCAACAAGATCGAATCGGTTGCCGGTGGCGACAACTTCGAGAAGCTGACCCTGGGTCAGGACGAAGTGAAGACCTCCGTCACAGACGAGCCAGGCACCGGCACTCCAGGCACCGACAACCAGGGCGACAAGGTCACCGTCACCATCGTCGGCAAAGGCGATGTCACCGAAGACCAGCAACCGGCCTTCACCGTCAAGGTCAGCCAGAAGCTCGACCACGACCTGACTGTCACCCTGTCCAATGGCGACAAGGTGGTGATCCCTGCTGGCCAGACCGAAGCCGAGTACAAGGCCAAAGCCCAAGGTGATGACGTCTTCAAGGACGGCGATACCTTGACCGTCGGCATCACCGATGCTGCTGTCGATGGCAAGGCCTTCGAGAACCTGGAACTGGGTGGCAACGCCTCGGTGCAGATCACCGACACCATCAGTGAAGTGGTCGCGACCCTCACCGCTGACAAGACCACCGTGTCCGAGGGCGGCCAGATCACCTACACCGTCACCCTGACCAATGCCCAGGGCCTGTCGATCACCGGCCATAACGGCCTGACCTTCACCCTGACCGATGGCACCAAAGTCACCATTCCGGCGGGCAGCGCCAGCGGCACCTTCACCATCACCGCACCGGATGACGTGTTCGTCGGCGGCCAGCCGAGCATCGTCAACAAGATCGAATCGGTCGCCGGTGGCGACAACTTCGAGAAACTGACCCTCGGCGACAACTCGCTCACCACCACCGTGACCGACGAGCCAGGTACCGGCACTCCAGGCACCGACAACCAGGGCGACAAGGTCACCGTCACCATCGTCGGCAAGGGCGATGTCACCGAAGACCAGCAGCCAGCCTTCACCGTCAAGGTCAGCCAGAAACTGGACCATGACCTGACCGTGACCCTGTCGAACGGCGACAAAGTCGTCATTCCAGCCGGTCAGACCGAAGCCGAGTACAAAGCCAAAGCCCAGGGCGACGACGTCTTCAAAGACGGCGACACCCTGACTGTCGGCATCACCGATGCTGCCGTTGACGGCAAGTCCTTCGAGAATCTGGAACTGGGTGGCAACGCCTCGGTGCAGATCACCGACACCATCAGTGAAGTGGTCGCGACCCTGACCGCCGACAAGACCACCGTCACCGAAGGCGGCCAGATCACCTACACCGTGACCCTGACCAACGCTCAGGGGCTGCCGGTCAATGGCCACAACGGCCTGACCTTTACCCTGACCGATGGCACCAAGGTCACCATTCCGGCCGGCAGTGCCAGCGGCACCTTCACCATTACCGCTGCGGACGACGTATTCGTCGGCGGTCAGCCGAACATCGTCAACAAGATCGAGTCGGTTGCCGGTGGCGACCACTTCGAGAAGCTGACCCTCGGCGACAACTCGGTTACTACAACCGTGACCGATGAGCCGGGTACTGGCACCCCAGGCACCGATAACCAAGGCGACAAGGTCACCGTCACCATCGTCGGCAAAGGCGATGTCACCGAAGACCAGCAGCCAGCCTTCACCGTCAAGGTCAGCCAGAAACTGGACCACGACCTGACCGTAACCCTGTCGAACGGCGACAAAGTCGTCATCCCAGCCGGTCAGACCGAAACCGAGTACAAAGCCAAAGCCCAGGGTGACGACGTCTTCAAAGACGGCGATACCCTGACTGTCGGCATCGCCGATGCCGCTGTCGATGGCAAGGCCTTCGAGAACCTGGAGCTGGGTGGCAACGCCTCGGTACAGATCACCGACACCATCAGCGAAGTCGTCGCAACCCTGACCGCCGACAAGACCACCGTCACCGAAGGTGGCCAGATCACTTACACCGTGACCCTGACCAATGCCCAGGGTCTGCCAGTCAACGGCCACAATGGCCTGACCTTCACTTTGACCGATGGCACCAAGGTCACTATTCCTGCGGGTAGTGCCAGCGGCACCTTCACCATCACCGCGCCGGACGACGTGTTTGTCGGCGGTCAGCCTTCGATCGTCAACAAGCTCGAAAGCGTCAGCGGCGCGGATAGCTTCGAGAAGCTCACGCTCGGCAAGGACACCCTCACCACGACCGTGACCGATGAGCCAGGTACTGGCACGCCCGGCACTGGCAACGAAGGCGACAAGGTTTCCGTGACCATAGTTGGCAACGGCGCAGTCACCGAAGATCAGCAGCCGTCGTTCACCGTCAAGGTCAGCCAGAAACTCGGTCAGGACCTGACCGTAACCCTGAGCAACGGCGATAAAGTGGTGATCCCTGCGGGTCAAACCCAGGTTGAGTACAAGGCTACTGCCCAAGGCGATGACGTCTTCAAGGATGGCGACACCCTCACCGTCGGCATTTCCGATGCGTCGGTCACCGGCAAGACCTTCGAGAACCTGGAACTGGGCGGCAACGCCTCGGTGCAGATCACCGACACCATCAGCGAAGTCGTCGCAACCCTGACCGCTGACAAAACCACCGTCACCGAAGGCGGCCAGATCACCTACACCGTGACGCTGACCAACGCCCAGGGTCTGCCGGTTAACGGTCACAATGGCCTGACCTTCACTTTGACCGATGGCACCAAGGTCACTATTCCTGCGGGCAGTGCTAGCGGTACCTTCACCATCACCGCTCCGGATGACGTGTTCGTTGGTGGTCAACCAACCATCACCAACAAGCTGGAAGGCGTCACCGGCGCCGACAACTTCGAAAAACTGACCTTGGGTCAGGACGAAGTGAAGACCTCCGTCACTGACGAGCCGGGCACCGGCACTCCAGGCACCGACAACCAGGGCGACAAGGTCACCGTCACCATCGTCGGCAAAGGCGATGTCACCGAAGACCAGCAACCGGCCTTCACCGTCAAGGTCAGCCAGAAGCTCGACCATGACCTCACCGTAACCCTGTCCAACGGCGACAAGGTGGTGATCCCAGCAGGCCAGACCGAAGCCGAATACAAGGCCAAGGCCCAGGGCGACGACGTCTTCAAAGACGGCGATACCCTGACTGTCGGCATCACCGATGCTGCCGTCGATGGCAAGGCCTTCGAGAACCTGGAACTGGGCGGCAACGCCTCGGTGCAGATCACCGACACCATCAGTGAAGTGGTCGCGACCCTCACCGCCGACAAGACTACCGTCACCGAAGGTGGCCAGATCACCTACACCGTGACGCTGACCAATGCCCAGGGCCTGGCGGTCACCGGCCATAACGGCCTGACCTTCACCCTGACCGATGGCACCAAAGTCACCGTTCCGGCCGGCAGCGCCAGCGGGACCTTCACCATCACCGCCCCGAGCGACGTATTCGTCGGCGGCCAGCCCTCGATCGTGAACAAGCTCGAAGGTGTCAGCGGCGCGGACAACTTCGAGAAGCTGACGCTCGGCAAGGAGACACTCACCACTACCGTCACTGATGATCCGGATACCGGCAACAAGGTATCTGTCACCATCGTCAGCAACGGCGATGTCACCGAAGACCTGCAGCCGTCCTTTACCGTCAAGGTCAACCAGAAGCTGGACCAGGATCTCACCGTCACCCTGAGCAATGGCGCCAAGGTGGTGATTCCGGCTGGCCAGACCCAGGTCGAGTACAAGGCGGATGCCCAGGGCGATGACGTCTTCAAGGATGGCAGTTCGCTGACCGTCGGCATCACGGATGCAGTCGTTGATGGCAAGACCTTCGAGAACCTGCAGCTGGGTGGCGATGCCACCGTGCAGATCACCGATACCGTCAGCGAAGTCGTCGCGACACTGACCGCCGACAAGACCACCGTCACCGAAGGTGGCCAGATCACTTACACCGTCACCCTGACCAATGCCCAGGGTCTGCCGGTTAATGGCCACAACGGCCTGACCTTCACCCTGACCGATGGCACCAAGGTCACCGTACCGGCCGGCAGCGCCAGCGGCACCTTCACCATTACCGCACCGGATGACGTGTTCGTCGGCGGCCAGCCGAGCATCGTCAACAAGATCGAATCGGTCGCCGGTGGCGACAACTTCGAGAAGCTGACCCTCGGCGACAACTCGGTCACCACCACCGTGACTGACGAGCCAGGTACCGGCACTCCAGGCACCGACAACCAGGGCGACAAGGTCACCGTCACCATCGTCGGCAAAGGCGATGTCACCGAAGACCAGCAGCCAAGCTTCACCGTCAAGGTCAGCCAGAAACTCGACCATGACCTGACCGTGACCCTGTCGAACGGCGACAAGGTCGTCATTCCAGCCGGTCAGACCGAAACCGAGTACAAAGCCAAAGCCCAGGGTGACGACGTCTTCAAGGATGGCGACACCCTGACTGTCGGCATCACCGATGCTGCCGTCGATGGCAAGGCCTTCGAGAACCTGGAGCTGGGTGGCAACGCATCGGTGCAGATCACCGACACCATCAGTGAAGTGGTCGCGACCCTCACCGCTGACAAGACCACCGTCACCGAAGGTGGCCAGATCACCTATACCGTGACCCTGACCAATGCCCAGGGTCTGCCGGTCAACGGCCACAATGGCCTGACCTTCACTTTGACCGATGGCACCAAGGTCAATATTCCTGCGGGTAGTGCCAGCGGCACCTTCATCATCACCGCGCCGGACGACGTGTTTGTCGGCGGTCAGCCTTCGATCGTCAACAAGCTCGAAAGCGTCAGCGGCGCGGATAGCTTCGAGAAGCTCACGCTCGGCAAGGACACCCTCACCACGACCGTGACCGATGAGCCAGGTACTGGCACGCCCGGCACTGGCAACGAAGGCGACAAGGTTTCCGTGACCATCGTTGGCAACGGCGCGGTCACCGAAGACCAGCAACCAAGCTTCACCGTCAAGGTCAGCCAGAAACTCGGTCAGGACCTGACCGTAACCCTGAGCAACGGCGATAAAGTCGTGATCCCTGCGGGTCAAACCCAGGTTGAGTACAAGGCCACTGCCCAAGGCGATGACGTCTTCAAGGATGGCGACACCCTCACCGTCGGCATTTCCGATGCGTCGGTCACCGGCAAGACCTTCGAGAACCTCGAGCTCGGCGGCAACGCCAGCGTTGAGATCAACGACACCGTCAGCGAAGTGGTCGCAACCCTGACCGCCGACAAGACTACCGTCAGCGAAGGCGGCCCAATCACCTACACCGTCACCCTGACCAACGCCCAGGGCCTGTCGGTCACCGGCCACAACGGCCTGACCTTCACCCTGACCGACGGCACCAAGGTCACCGTGCCAGCGGGCAGCGCCACCGGCACCATCACCATCAATGCGCCGGACGACGTATTCGTCGGCGGTCAGCCGACCATCACCAACAAACTGGAAGGCGTGACTGGTGCCGACAACTTCGAAAAACTGACCCTGGGTCAGGACGAAGTGAAGACCTCCGTCACCGACGAGCCAGGCACCGGCACTCCGGGCACCGGCAACGAAGGTGACAAAGTCTCCGTCACCATCGTCGGCAACGGCGCGGTCACCGAAGACCAGCAGCCAAGCTTCACCGTCAATGTCAGCCAGAAACTCGGTCAGGACCTGACCGTAACCCTGAGCAACGGCGATAAAGTCGTGATCCCAGCGGGTCAAACCCAGGTTGAGTACAAGGCGACCGCCCAAGGCGATGACGTCTTCAAGGATGGCGACACCCTGACCGTAGGGATTTCCGACGCCTCGGTCACCGGCAAGACCTTCGAGAACCTCGAGCTCGGCGGCAACGCCAGCGTTCAGATCAACGACACCATCAGCGAAGTCGTAGCGACCCTGACCGCCGACAAGACCACCGTCACCGAAGGCGGCCAGATCACCTACACCGTGACCCTGACCAATGCCCAGGGTCTGCCGGTCAACGGCCACAACGGCCTGACCTTTACCCTGACCGATGGCACCAAGGTCACCATTCCGGCCGGCAGTGCCAGCGGCACCTTCACCATCACCGCTGCGGACGACGTATTTGTCGGTGGCCAGCCGAGCATCGTCAACAAGATCGAATCGGTTGCCGGTGGCGACAACTTCGAGAAGCTGACCCTCGGCGACAACTCGGTTACCACAACCGTGACCGATGAGCCGGGTACTGGCACGCCAGGCACCGACAACCAGGGCGACAAGGTCACCGTCACCATCGTCGGCAAAGGCGATGTCACCGAAGACCAGCAGCCAGCCTTCACCGTCAAGGTCAGCCAGAAGCTCGACCACGACCTGACCGTAACCCTGTCGAACGGCGACAAAGTCGTCATTCCAGCCGGTCAGACCGAAACCGAGTACAAAGCCAAAGCCCAGGGTGACGACGTCTTCAAGGATGGCGACACCCTGACTGTCGGCATCACCGATGCTGCCGTCGATGGCAAGGCCTTCGAGAACCTGGAGCTGGGTGGCAACGCATCGGTGCAGATCACCGACACCATCAGTGAAGTGGTCGCGACCCTCACCGCTGACAAGACCACCGTCACCGAAGGTGGCCAGATCACCTATACCGTGACCCTGACCAATGCCCAGGGCCTGTCGGTCACCGGCCATAACGGCCTGACCTTCACCCTGACCGATGGCACCAAAGTCACCATTCCGGCCGGCAGCGCCAGCGGCACCTTCACCATCACGGCCCCGGACGACGTGTTCGTTGGCGGTCAGCCTGCGATCGTCAACAAGATCGAAGGCGTCAGCGGCGCAGAAAACTTCGAGAAACTCACCCTCGGCGACAACACGCTCACCACGACCGTGACCGACGAGCCAGGCACCGGCACTCCAGGTACCGATAACCAAGGCGACAAGGTCACCGTCACCATCGTCGGCAACGGCAATGTCACCGAAGACCAGCAGCCGTCGTTCACCGTCAAGGTCAGCCAGAAACTGGCGCAGGACCTGACCGTGACCCTGAGCAATGGCGACAAGGTCGTAATCCCCGCCGGTCAGACCCAGACCGAGTACAAGGCTGCCGCCCAGGGCGACGACGTGTTCAAGGACGGCAGCTCGCTGACCGTCGGCATCACCGACGCCGCAGTCACCGGCAAGACCTTCGAAAACCTGGAGCTCGGTGGCAACGCCACTGTGCAGATCACCGATACCATCAGTGAAGTCGTCGCGACCCTCACCGCCGACAAGACCACTGTGTCCGAAGGTGGCCAGATCACCTATACCGTGACCCTGACCAACGCCCAGGGTCTGTCGGTCACTGGTCACAATGGCCTGACCTTCACCCTGTCCGACGGTACCAAGGTCACCATCCCGGCCGGCAACGCTACCGGCACAGCCACCATCAATGCACCGGACGATGTGTTCGTCGGCGGCCAGGCGACCATCAGCAACAAACTGGTGACCGTCAGCGGTGCCGACAACTTCGAGAAACTGACCCTCGGCCAAGGTGAGGTGCAGACCTCCGTGACCGACGAGCCGGGCACTGGAACCCCGGGCACCGACAACCAGGGCGACAAGGTGTCCGTCACCATCGTCGGCAATGGCAATGTCACCGAGGACCAGCAGCCCTCGTTCACCGTCAAGGTCAGCCAGAAGCTTGGATACGACCTGACTGTCACCCTGTCCAACGGCGACAAGGTGGTGATCCCGGCCGGTCAGACCCAGACCGAGTACAAGGCTGCCGCCCAGGGCGACGACGTGTTCAAGGACGGCAGCTCGCTGACCGTCGGCATCACCGATGCCACGGTTCCGGGCCATACCTTCGAAAACCTGGAGCTGGGTGGCAATGCCACCGTGCAGATCACCGACACCATCAGTGAAGTCGTGGCCACCTTGTCCGCCGACAAGACCACCGTGTCCGAAGGCGGCCAGGTCACCTACACCGTGACCCTGACCAACGCCCAGGGCCTGTCGGTCACCGGCCACAATGGCCTGACCTTCACCCTCACCGATGGCACCAAGGTCAGCATCCCGGCCGGCAGCGCCACTGGCACCGCCACCATCAATGCGCCGGACGACGTGTTCGTCGGTGGTCAGCCGACCATCAGCAACAAGATCACCGGCGTCACCGGCGCGGACAACTTCGAGAAGCTGACCCTGGGTCAGAACGAAGTGAAGACCTCCGTCACTGATGAGCCGGGCTCGGGCACACCAGGCACCGGCAACCAGGGTGACAAGGTTTCGGTCACCATCGTCGGCAATGGCAACGTTACCGAAGACCAGCAACCGTCGTTCACCGTCAAGGTCAGCCAGAAACTGGCGCAGGACCTGACCGTGACCCTGTCCAACGGCGCCAAGGTGGTGATCCCCGCCGGCCAGACCCAGGTCGAGTACAAAGCCGCCGCCCAGGGCGACGACGTGTTCAAGGACGGCAGCTCGATGACCGTCGGCATCACCGACGCCGCAGTTACCGGCAAGACCTTCGAGAACCTCGAACTGGGCGGCAACGCCACCGTGCAGATCAACGACACCATCAGTGAAGTGGTCGCCACGCTGTCCGCTGACAAGACCACCGTCGCCGAGGGCGGCCAGGTCACCTACACCGTGACCCTGACCAACGCCCAAGGCTTGTCGGTAGTCGGCCACAACGGCCTGACCTTCACCCTTTCCGATGGCACCAAGGTCACCATCCCGGCCGGCAGTGCCACCGGTACCGCCACCATCAACGTGCCGGACGACGTGTTCATCGGCGGCCAAGCCACCATCAGCAACAAGATCACCGGTGTCACCGGCGCCGACAACTTCGAGAAACTGACCCTGGGTCAGAATGAAGTGAAGACTTCCGTCACCGACGAGCCGGGCTCGGGCACTCCAGGCACCGGCAACCAGGGCGATAAGGTCTCGGTCACCATCGTCGGCAACGGCGATGTCAACGAAGCCCAGCAGCCATCGTTCACCGTCAAGGTCAGCCAGAAGCTCGACCAGGACCTGACCGTCACCCTGAGCAATGGTGCCAAGGTGGTGATTCCCGCCGGCCAGACCCAGGTCGAATACAAGGCGCCGATCCAGGGCGACGATGTGTTCAAGGACGGCGGCCCGCTCACCGTTGGCATCAGCGATGCCAGCGTGGTCGGCAAGACCTTCGAGAACCTCGAGCTCGGCGGCAGCGCCACCGTGCAGATCAACGACACCATCAGTGAAGTCGTGGCCACCTTGTCCGCCGACAAGACCACCGTGTCCGAAGGCGGCCAGATCACCTATACCGTGACCCTGACCAATACCCAGGGCCTGTCGGTCACCGGCCACAACGGCCTGACCTTCACCCTTTCCGATGGCACCAAGGTCACCATCCCGGCCGGCAGCGCCACTGGCACCGCAACCATCAATGCGCCGGACGACGTGTTCGTCGGTGGTCAGCCAACCATCAACAACAAAATCACCGGCGTCACCGGCGCCGACAACTTCGAAAAACTGACCCTCGGCCAGAACGAAGTGAAGACCTCCGTCACCGACGAGCCAGGTTCGGGCACGCCGGGCACCGGTAACCAGGGCGACAAGGTCTCGGTCACCATCGTCGGCAATGGCAACGTCACCGAAGACCAGCAACCGTCGTTCACCGTCAAAGTCAGCCAGAAGCTGGCGCAGGACCTGACCGTGACCCTGAGCAACGGCGCCAAGGTGGTGATCCCGGCTGGCCAGACCCAAGTCGAGTACAAGGCCGCCGCCCAGGGCGATGACGTGTTCAAGGACGGCGACACCCTCACCGTCGGCATCTCCGATGCGTCGGTCACCGGCAAGACCTTCGAAAACCTCGAGCTCGGCGGCAACGCCAGCGTTCAGATCAACGACACCGTCAGCGAAGTGGTCGCCACCCTGTCTGCAGACAAGACGACTGTCAGCGAAGGCGGCCAGGTCACCTACACCGTAACGTTGACCAACGCCCAGGGCCTGTCGGTCACCGGCCACAACGGCCTGACTTTCACCCTGACCGATGGCACCAAAGTCAGCATCCCGGCCGGCAGCGCCACTGGCACCGCAACCATCAATGCGCCGGACGACGTGTTCGTCGGTGGTCAGCCAACCATCAACAACAAGATCACCGGCGTCACCGGCGCGGACAACTTCGAGAAGCTGACCCTGGGTCAGAACGAAGTGAAGACCTCCGTCACTGACGAGCCGGGCTCGGGCACACCAGGCACCGGCAACCAGGGTGACAAGGTCTCGGTCACCATCGTCGGCAATGGCAACGTTACCGAAGACCAGCAGCCTAGCTTCACCGTCAAGGTCAGCCAGAAACTGGCGCAGGACCTGACCGTGACCCTGTCCAACGGCGCCAAGGTGGTGATCCCGGCTGGCCAGACCCAGGTCGAGTACAAGGCCGCCGCCCAGGGCGACGATGTGTTCAAGGACGGCAGCTCGCTGACCGTCGGCATCACTGACGCCGCAGTTACCGGCAAGACCTTCGAGAACCTCGAACTGGGCGGCAACGCCACCGTGCAGATCAACGACACCATCAGTGAAGTGGTCGCCACGCTGTCCGCTGACAAGACCACCGTCGTCGAGGGCGGCCAGGTCACCTACACCGTGACCCTGACCAACGCCCAAGGCTTGTCGGTAATCGGCCACAACGGCCTGACCTTCACCCTGACCGATGGCACCAAAGTCAGCATCCCGGCTGGCAGTGCCAGCGGTACCTTCACCATTACCGCCAAGGACGATCCGTACCTCGGTGGCCAGCCGAACATCGTCAACAAGATCGAGTCGGTCGCTGGTGGCGACAACTTCGAGAAACTGACCTTGGGCAGCAACACCGTCACCACCAGCGTTACCGACGAGCCGAGCGGCCAGGGCGACCTGACCACCGTCGGCATCAGCGGCGACACCTCGGTGACCGAAGGCGACACCGCCCACTACAACCTGACCCTGAGCAACCCGTCGAAGTCCGAGGTGACCATCACCCTGACCTACAGCGGCACCGCCACCGACGGCCAGGACTTCACCGGTGTGGTCACCGTGAAGATCCCGGCCGGCAGCAGCGGCACCACCTTCGACATCAAGACCATCGACGACAAGCTGGTCGAGGGCTCGGAGAACTTCACAGTCAAGATCAGCGGTGCCACGGGCGGCGGCTTCGAGAACCTGCAGGTCGACGCCGGCAAGTCCAGCGTCACCACCACCATCATCGACAACGACCATGCGCCGGTGTCGACCGGCGGCGCGGTGACCGGCAGCGAAGACACCGACTACGTGTTCAAGTGGGGCGACTTCAACGTCAGCGACGCCGATGGCAACACTGGTCTTTCGGTGACCATCAGCAAGCTGCCGGACCTGGGCGGCCTGAAGTTCTTCAACGGCACCTCGTGGGTCGATGTCTCGCTCAACCAGAATATCAGCCAGGCTGACATCGCCGCCGGCAAGCTCAAGTTCGTGCCGCTGGCCAACCAGTCGGGCGTCGACGGCTATGGCGGCAGCGGCGTGGGCAACAAGCAGGCCGACTACGCGCAGATCAAGTACAAGCCCAACGACGGCACCAACGCCGGCGGCGAAGTGACCATGAAGGTCGATATCGCGCCTGTGGCCGATAAGCCTGACCTGAACATCGGCAACAACAACGTCAACTCCATCGGCCTGCTCAAGGAAACCTGGAACAGCCTCTCCGGCCTTGGCAGCAATGGCAACGGCATCACCGGCGACGCGCTGAAGAACGTCTTCGCCAATGCCGGCAACGCCAGCAAGAGCGAGACCGTCACCGGTGTCGACACCGTTGCCAGCGTGACTGCGGGCAGCGGCTCGAAGACTTCCGGCCTGATCTACCTGGAAGCCGGCAAGACCTACGCGTTCAGCGGCACCGCCGATGACAGCCTGCAGATCGTAGTGGGCGGCAAGAACGTCGCCAGCGGCACCTGGGGCTCGGCCAGCGGCGCCATCTCCGGCAGCTTCACCCCGACCACCAGCGGCTACTACACCCTGGAGATCTACAACGCCAACCAGGCCGGCCCCGGCAGCCTGGACGTCAACATCAAGGTGGGCAACGGCGCGGTCACCGACCTCAACAGCTCGAACATCCCGATGTACCCGAGCGTCAAGGACCTTAACAATGCCGGCGTCACCGTTGGCGACCTGCACGGCAGCAACAACCAGGGCTACTACGACGGTTACAAGCTCAACGAAGGCAGCGAGAACGGCGCCCCGGTCAAGCTGGTGGGCATCAGCACCAACCTCACCGACACCGACGGCTCCGAGTCCCTGAGCGTCAAGCTCAGCGGCATCCCGGCAGGCTCGGTGCTGGCCGATAATGCCGGCCATACCTTCACCGTCGGCAAGGACGCGGTGGACGTTACCGGCTGGAACCTGGGCAGCCTGACCATCAAGCCGCCGGCCTACTACCAGGGCCAGTTTGACGTGAAGGTCAGCTCGACCTCCACCGAGAGCGTCGGCGGCAGCACCGCGACCAGCGAAGGCACCATCAAGGTCACCGTCTACCCGCAGGCCTACACCACCAGCAACCTGTCCTCGGACAGCGACAACATCACCGGCACCGACGGCAACGATGTAGTGGTTGCCGACGTCACCGGCCTGCACGTGGTGCCGGGCCAGGACTACAACCTCGCCTTCATCGTCGACACCTCGGGCAGCATGGGTTCGTCCGGCGTGGACGCGGCGAAGAAATCCCTGGAATCGGTGTTCAAGACCCTGACCGCCAGCGTCAAGGGCGACCAGTCGGGTACCGTGAACATCCTCCTGGTGGACTTCGCCACCCAGGTCAAGAGCAGCGTTTCGGTGACCCTGAACGATGCCGGCCTGCAACAGTTGCTCAATGCCCTGAACAACCTGCGGGCAGACGGCGGTACCAACTACGAGGACGCCTTCAAGACCACCGCCAACTGGTTCCAGAACCTCAAGGATGGTGGCAATACCGGCAGCAACCAGACGTTCTTCATCACCGATGGCAAGCCGACCTACTACCAGACCAACGAGAACTCCAACCCGACCCTGGGCACCTCGGGCATCACCCTGGACACCTTCCTGGCTTCGATCAACTACAAGCCGGGCATGGCGTACAACGGCTACATCGACAGCAGCAACACCAACTACGTCAGCATCGACAACGCCGGTAACCTGCAAGTGCAGTACTACCGCAACGGTTGGAAATACGGCGTATCGGGCGAGCTGCACGCGGAAGGTAACGGCACCTACGAGCTGTCTTCGCGTGGTGGCTACGGCAACTACACAGACAACGCGGCCCTGAACAACTCGATGGACAGCTTCAAGCTCCTGTCAGGCTTGTCCACCGTCGAGGCCATCGGCCTCAACAACGGCGTCAACACCAACGACCTGAAACCGTACGACACCGACGGCAAGCCGCAGACCAACATCGACCCGAGCAAGCTGGCCGAGGCCATCCTCGGCCATACCGAAGTTACCCAACCGGGCAACGACACGGTCAATGGTGGCGACGGCAACGACATCATCTTCGGCGACCTGATGGTCTTCGACGGTGTTGCCGGTACCGGTGTCGAGGCGATCCGCGGCTATGTCGCCGACAAGCTGGGCGTAGACGCGGGCAGCGTGGACGCACGGGCGATGCACAAGTACATCACCGAGCACTACACCGAGTTCGACGTCTCACGCAGCAACGACGGCGCCGACACCCTGCTTGGCGGCAACGGCAACGACATCATCTTCGGCCAGGGTGGCAACGACTACATCGACGGCGGCAAGGGCAACGACATCCTGCTCGGCGGCACCGGCAACGACACCCTGCTCGGCGGTGAAGGCAACGACATCCTGTTTGGCGGTGCAGGCAATGACATCCTCATCGGCGGCAAGGGCGATGACATCATGACCGGTGGCAGTGGTGCCGACACCTTCGTGTGGAAGGCCGGCGACCTGGGCAATGACGTGATCAAGGACTTCAAGGCAAGCGAAGGCGACCGCCTCGACCTGAGCGACCTGCTCCAGGGCGAGAAGGCCAGCACCATCGACAACTTCCTGAAGATCACCACGGTCAATGGCGAGTCGACCCTGCAAGTCAGCACCGAAGGCAAGCTCAACGCCGCCGGCGGCCTGGCCAACGCCGATGTGAGCATCAAGCTTGAAGGGGTCAACTGGTCCAACACCACGATCAACTCGTTGATCAGCGGTGGCGACCCGACCATCAAGATCGACAACTCCAACAGCTGATCCCCACCCCCGCGGCAGCCGGCAACGGCCGCCGCGTCGGGGGCGGGCTTTCCCCGCCAACGCTTCACGCGCATACTCGTGCACCGGGCCTACACGCCCGGTGAACTTTGCCTATGCTGCTGACTACCAACAAGGAATCATCGTGACGAGGGACGCCGCCATGTTCTACGTGCAACGCGACGCTGACGGCCGTTTGCTGCGAGTGGAAGCCGCCGGGTTTGATGGATTTACGGACATGGTCCCCGCCGACAGTGCCGAGATCCAGGAATGGTTCGCCGACGATGTCGTTGAGAACAGCCTCAAGCAGCTCAAGCAGAGCGATCTGGACATGATCCGGGTACTGGAAGACCTGATCGAGGTGCTGACTGCCAAAGGCGTGTTCAGCATCACCGACCTGCCGCCCGGCGCCCAGGCCAAATTGCTCAACCGCTCCACCGCGCGCAAGGCGCTGGGTAGCCTGAACAACCTGATCGAGGAAGATGAGGAAGGCGGGCTGATCTGATCATGCTGGCGGCGCATCGCGGTGCGAATTGCCCCGCGATAACGCCGAGCCAGCTTAACGCCAGGGCGCCGGCCCACCCACCAGTTGCCCCTGGATACCCTGCACGCCCATCTCCCGCAGCACCTTCAACTCCCCTTCGGTCTCCACCCGCTCGGCGATCAGCGGCAGGTCGATGCTGTGCGCAGCCCGCTGGATGGCTTCGATGAACAGGCGCTTGTGCCGTTCCTGGTCGATGTTGCGGATGTAGCCACCATCGATCTTCAGGTAGGCCAGACCCAGGTGGGCCAGGTTGCCGATCATGCTGAAGCGCCCGCCGAAGCGTTGCAGTGCCAGGCTGAAGCCCAGGGTGCGCAGGCGCCGGGTGAGTTGCTCGAGCACTGACTGCTCGGGCAGCTGCTCCTCGCCGATCTCGAAGGTCAGTCGCTGCCCCAGCGCGCCGTGCTGCCCCAACAGCTCATAGACGCGCTGCAACGCCTTGGGGTCGGCCAGGGTGGCGGCCGACAGGTTCAGCGCCAGCGCTTCGCCATGCCCTTGCAGATGCTTGAGCACCTTCTCCAGCACCAGCAGGTCCAGCCGCGCCATCCAGCCGAAGCGCTCCAGCCAGGGCAGGAAGCGGCCGGCCGCCAGGGCTTCGCCCTCCTCATCGTGCAGGCGCGAGATGACCTTGTAGTGCAGCACCCGCTCCGGCGCCTTGGCGTCCACGACCGGTTGGAAGAACAGTTCGAACTGGCCCTTGCCCAGCGCCTGGTCCAGGCGCGTGTGCCAGGCATGGTGACTGTCGGCGGCCTGGCCCGCGGCTCCCTGCTCCAGACATACCCAGCCCGGCGCGGGTTGGCTCTCGGCGCGGGCCAGGGCCTCGTCGGCGAGCTTGAGCAGCGCTTGCGGCGCATCGCCGGGGCTGTAGGGGGCAAGGCCGATGCAGGCCACCGGGTCGACATCGCTGGCACCGGTCTCGTGCAGGCTCTGCAAGGTAGCCTCCAGGGCCTGGGCCAGCTGGATCGCCTCGTCATGGACCATGCCCGGCGCCAGCACCGCGAACTCGCCGCCACGGCTGCGGGTGATCAGGTCGTTGGTCTCCGGGTAGTTCGCACAGGTACGGCGCAGTTGCTCACCCACCGCCTGCAGCAACTGGTCGGTGCGTTGGCCACCCAGGCGGGCATTGAGCCCGGCCAGGTCCTGGACCCGCAGCAGCAGCAGGTAGCCGGTACGGGCCTCCTCCAGGTTGCTGACCCGGGCATTGAGCTGCATTTCGAAGTAACGTCGATTGGCAAGGCCGGTGAGGCTGTCCTGGTACGACTCCGCCCGCAGCTTCTCGCTGCGCTCGGCCTGCTCGGTGAACAGTGCCTTGAGCTTCTCGACCATCTGGTTCATCGCCTGCACCACTCGGCGCAGCTCGGGGGTGCGTGGCAGCTCGGGCAGACTGAGGAACTCACGACGGGCGATAGCGTGGGACTGCGCCACCATGTAGTCGAGCGGGCGCAACTGACGGCGCAGCAGCAGTGCCCCGAGCACCGCGCTCACCGCGCCGCACAGCAGCAGCCAGCCAAGGCTACCCAGGGCGCTCTGCCAGAGTTTGCCCAGGGCAAACATCGGGTGGCTGATCACCTCGACCCGCGCCGCCTGCTGCCAGCCGCGGCTGACGAGGGCATCACCACCGGCCGGCTCCAGGCCGATGAGCTGGATGAACCAGCCCGGCACACCGCCGGCGTCAGGCTCGGCGTGGCGCTCGACCAACACGGCGTTGGAGTCCAGGTCGATGACCTTGATACTCGAGTAGTAGCCACTGTCGAAAATCGAGCTGACCATCAGCTCGACCATCGCTGGGTCGTCGATGTTCGGCGTCAGCGACAACGCCAGCGCGGTCGCGGCGTCCTGGGCATGGGAACGCAGCTGGTTGACGTACTGGCTGCGCGAGCTCTCCAGGCTGACCATGAAGCTGCCACTGAAGGCGATCACCAGGAACAGGCAAATGGCTAGCAGCAATTGTTTGAACAGTGACATCTGTGCTCCTTCAGTAAACCGGTTCGGCCGGGAACCCTTCGGCCTGCATTTTCTTCAGCAGATCCTGCCAACGCGACAGGCGCTTGGTGTCGCCGACCTTCTTGTTGCCGCCCGCGCCGGTCAGCCACAGGCCTTCACCGTTGAAGGCATACACCGGCAGCAGGTCGGTACGCTGGCTGGCCGGCTTGATCGCGTCCATCAGGCTGTCCAGCACCAGCGGCTGGGCCTGTGGGCTTGAATAATAGGTCAGGACCATGTGCGCACGGTTCTGGCGCAAGGCCTTTACGTAGGTGATGCGTAGCTTTTCCGCCGGAATGCCCATGCGCCGCAGGCTGAAGTACTTGGCGATGGCATAATCCTCGCAGTCGCCCGCACCCTTTATCAGCGATTGTACCGGCGTGGCCCAGTAATCGACCTCGTGCCACAGGTCGATGTCTTCGACATAGCGCAGCTGCTTGTTGAAGAACAGGTTGACCACCTGCAGCTGCTCCAGTTCGCTGCCCTGCTTCTGTGTCACCATCAGGTTCTGCCAGGCATCGATACGCCCCTGGCCCGCGCCCATCGGGCCGTAGAGCGCCTGAGCGCGGCGACTGATCTGCGAGAAGTCCCAATCCGCTTGGGACACGCCCAGCCACAGACAGCCGAGCAGCACGGCAAGGCCGAGCCGGCGTGCGGTCGCATTGAGAGGCCAAGGTATCGCCACTGCGGACACCCGTTCAGATCAGTCGAAAGCAGCGATGGTGCGGGCTGGAGACGCAAAAGACAATGGCACCGTGCGATCATGCTGCCAACTGTCGGCAAACCCGCTTCGTACAAGGGCTGGCGACCTTGGCTATCTTCCCAATGCCGGCAACTTGCTTCACGATAGCCGCGTTTTGACTCTGCGCCACGGCGCATCGCTTGATCAATCCGTTTGACAAGCGCCCCCTTCCCTCACTAGGGTTATTGGATCCAATTTTCATGTTGCCGAGGCGAACCCCGCGTGGCTGAGAAACCCAAACTCCTGAGCACCGTACTGGGTAGCGAACAAGTACCACCGCACCTGGCCCGGGGTGTTATCGAAGAGCGCCTGCGCAGTGCCATCCTTGATGGCCGCCTGCCCCCGGGCACCGCCGTGCGCCAGCAAGAGCTGGCGACTTTGTTCGGTGTCAGTCGCATGCCTGTGCGCGAGGCGCTGCGCCAACTCGAAGCCCAGTCGCTGCTGCAGGTGGTGATGCACAAAGGCGCCGTGGTAGCGCCATTGATCGGTGAAGACGCCGTCGACACGTACGCCCTGCGTGTACTGCTCGAGACCGAGGCGTTGCGCCAGTCGATCCCCTTGCTCGATGCCGGCGACATCGCCCAGGCCAGGGCTTACATCCGTCAACTGGAGACCGAGACTCGTCATGCCGAAATCGGCCGGCTCAATCGCCTGTTCCACATGGCCCTCTACAGCAAGGCGCAGAACCAGAAACTGCTGCGCATGATCGAGATCGAGCTGAACGAAGAGGAACGCTTCCTGCGTTTCCATCTGTCCTCGATGGGCCTGGGCAAACTCACCCAGGATGACCACATTGCCCTTGTCGATGCCGCCAACGACAGACTGGTGGACGAGGCCGTGAAGCTCCTGGAAGAACACCTCAACCATGCCGCGCGCACCATCAGGAAGTACCTCGACAGGCAATCGGCCAACTGATCCTGCCCAACCGCGCAGCCGCCCCTGGCGACCACCCGCTGCGTCGACACGATCCGCCACAAGGAACGGCAGTGCACGTGCAGACTCGACAGGACACCATGCCCGACCAGCCGCCCAGGATTCGCCTGATCTGCCTGGCAAACACACGGCAGCAACTTGCCCAGTACCGCACCTGGGCAACGACCCTGAGCGACCCCATCGAGCTGGTCGCGGTCGATGTCCCCTCCATTGCCGACTTCGAACAATCTCTGCCCATTTCCGGGCGCCTGACCCAGGCCCTGGTAGAGCAGCTCCAGCCCTACCTTATGCAGCCACATGCCGTGTTTGCCCAAGGCCTGGGCGCGCACATCGCCTTGGCCCTGATCCAGCAAGTGCAAGGTGCTTGTCCGGGCCTGACTCGTCACTTGTTTGTTTCAAGCTGTGACAGCCCACAATTCAGCACCACTTACCTGCCCCTGCATATCCCCATGACCGTGCTCTATCCGCCGGGCTCGCTGGCGGCGATGCTCGGCTGGCACAGCCTGGTACGCCGGGAGCTGGAGCTGATTGAGCTACCGGTGCAAGCGGTCGATACTTCGCTGCTGAACCAGCGCCTGGTGCGCATCTTCAACGCCCACCTCGGGTTGCTGAGCTTCTAATTCTCCTCTTGCCATCCGTGCGCTGATCAAGGCTTTTCCGCTGCCTGGTCAGTGCCTGGCCATGGCAGTGCCAGCATTTTGGGCACACTCTACCCCCCGCAGCGGCCGCTGATCATCAGACGTGGACCTGGCCGTTTGCCTCTTCATTCACCTGCAGAAGGAACCTGGCACCGGGGCAAGGACCGCAAGCGATCAGCCGCCCCTCAATAGTCCCTCTCTCCATCTCCGTTCATTCGTGCTCCGAGTGAGGCATTCACTCTGTGTCTATTTTTCTGATCGTTAATTATCGGAAGGAGCACGTATTGCCAAAATAAAACTTACTCAATGTTTTATTCAGGTACTTATATTTCAAGAAAAGTCCGAACATAAAATAATCAAAAAAACAATTGCGACCAACTTTGAAGTTGTTCTAACTTTTATATCGCCAGCCAAGGGCGGCCAGGCGTCACCGTGGACACCTCGCCAAACAAGCCCTGCTGGCCTCTGCCTGTTGTTCGAATTCGAGTTTTCACTCGAGGCCTTCATTCGCCCGGCATTTAGTTGCCTTGCAACTTCCAGAGCATAACGTCCCTGCATATCACCTCTAAACGGATCTCATCATGAGCACATTGAAGCGCACACTTTCCGACAAGAAACATGAACTTTCCCTGCACCCGCTATTTTCCGAAATCGATTCTCTGGAGACGCTGCGTGGGTTCATGGAAACCCACGTGTTTGCCGTCTGGGACT
The DNA here is from genome assembly GCF_024749165.1 of Pseudomonas sp. B21-023. Lineage (NCBI taxonomy): Bacteria > Pseudomonadati > Pseudomonadota > Gammaproteobacteria > Pseudomonadales > Pseudomonadaceae > Pseudomonas > Pseudomonas sp. B21-023. The sequence continues at coordinate 5,703,513 of NZ_CP087190.1, forward strand.
TCATGTCGCTGACCAAGCGCCTGCAGCAGGAGCTGACCTGCGTCAGCCTGCCCTGGCTGCCACCAAGGGACCCGGCTGCGGCGCGCCTGATCAACGAGATCGTCCTGGGCGAGGAATCGGACGATCGCCTCGATCATGGTCACTACAGCCACTTCGAGCTGTACCTGGATGCCATGCGCGAAGTCGGTGCCAGCACCCAGGCCATCGAGCGCTTCGTCAGCCTGCAGCAACAAGGCGTCGCGGCATTCGACGCGCTGCAACGCTGCGGCGCCAGTGAAGCCGCGCAGCGATTCGTTCGCGACACCCTCAAAGTGGCCATCGAGGCACCGGCCCACCAAGTTGCCGCCGCCTTCCTGCATGGGCGGGAAAGCGTCATTCCAGCGATGTTCCAACAAATTCTCGACGAGTGGGGCATCGGTACCGAGCAGGCGCCGACCTTCCGCTACTACCTGCAACGTCACATCGAAGTCGACTCCGAGGACCACGGCCCCGCCGCCGAGCAATTGCTGGCACGCCTGGTCGATCATGATCCGCTGCGCCAGGAAGACGTCTACGTGGCCGCCATCGCCGCGGTGGACAGCCGCATGGCCCTGTGGGACCGCCTGCGTACATCGCTGAAAGCGGCTGTTGCCGAGGTCACCCCATGAATGCCCTCGAGTATCGCTCCTTTGCCGAGGCCTGGGAGGCCAGGGCGACCATTCGCACCCGGCCCCGGCGCCTGGTGGAGGATGACCAGCGCCTGATCTACCCCCTGAGCCGCCAGCCCCTGGTGCTCGGCGCGACGTTCCAGCGCGAGTGCCCGCAGCTGCGCGACTTCGTGCTGGTACAGAGCCTCTACAAGTTCATCAATGACGTGGTGATCTTCGAGACCGAGATCGTCGACCGCACCGCCCGGCGCATCGCCAAGGACCGCTTTGCCGTGCGCTTCCCGTTCGCCTGCCGCTACGACGCGATGACCGTGGTGGTGGACGAGGACTATCACGCCCTGGTGGCGATGGACTTCCTGCAGCAAACCATCGCCCTGACCGGGATCGAGCCGATCGCCCTGCCCCAGGAAATCGAACTCAGCCGCGCCATTCCAGCCGCGCTGGAACAGGTACCCGAGGCCCTGCGTGACGCCTTGGAGCTGATCTGCGTGGGCATCGCCGAGAACACCCTGACCGACGATGTCGCGGCCTTTGCCCGCGACGACTCGGTCAAGCCCTCGGTGAAGGGCCTGATGGCCGATCACCTGCTGGACGAAGGTCGTCACTCGAGCTTCTGGGCGCGCCTGACGCGCATCTACTGGCATACCGCGCCCGAGGCGGATCGCCAGATGATCGCCAAGGTACTGCCGTTGTTCCTGCGCCAGTACCTGACCAACGACATCCAGCAGGCTTTCGACTGTGCCCTGATCGACGCCTTGCCGGTGACCGACACGGTGCGCCAGGCCCTGCGCGAGGAAGTGCTGGGCCTGGCCTACCCGATCAACCGCCAGCATCCGCTGCTGGGCAACATCCTGCGTTTCTTCCGCAGCAGCTCGATGCTCGAGTCGCCCTGCGTACAGGACGCCCTGCGCGACTATCTGCCCTGAGGACCTAGACATGAGACGCCTCGACATACTTCTGGTGGGCATCAGCCCGCCCCTGGAGGAGTTCGCCCGCATGCTCGCCGAGCACGGACATGGCTCGGCCAGGGCCGATAGCGCCCAGGCCTTGCCCCGGCAGCTGTCGGCCCATCCCGACCTGGTGGTGGAGGATGGCAGCCTGGCACTGAGCAGCAGTGATTGGCAGCCCCTGGGCGGCACGCCGCTGCTCAGGCTGCGCCTGGGTGCGAGCTGCGCCGACACCCTGCCGCAACTGGAGGCCCTGTGCTGGTGCGGCAGTGCCAGCGCCCAGCGCCTGATCCATCGCGTGCCGATACACACGCCGCGCTCCGGTAATGGCCAACAGCTGCGTGAGGACACCTTGCAAGCCCTGTGCGAGCAACTGGCACTGCAGGTCACCCGCTTCGCCCGCAACCCATTGCATTTGCAGGAAACGCCTGCGGTGAACCCGGGAGATCAGGAGCGCGAACACAGCCTGGACTGGCTGGACACTTTGGCTTACCGACATCCGTTCAACCGCACGCTACGCGCCGATTTGCTGGAGAAGGCCGAAACAGACCTGATCGGCGACCTGGAACACAGTCTGCGTGTGTACGCAGAGTGTCATGCCGTGAACCACGACGGCCTGCGTTGCACTTATGAGCAGCTGCATGCCCGCACCGCCGTCATCCAGCAGGCCTTGTTGCCGCTGTTGCCCAACGCCGGGGAACAGCCGCCTGTGGTCGCCGTGTGCATGGGCAAGTCACCCGAGCTCTACGCCAGCCTGTTGGCGGTGCTGGGCTGCGCCGCCATCTACCTGCCACTGGATCCGGCCACGCCGGCCGAGCGCCGCCAGCTGATCCTCGACGACGCTGGCGCCTGCGTTCTGCTGCACGACGGTCAGGCGCCTGTGGATATCCCTGATGTTGATGTGCGCAACCTTCCTTTGCCGCAGGACTTGCCGCTGCCCAGCCTGGCGTTGCGCCAGGCTGCCGCCGACCAGGCCTGCGTGGCGATCTACACCTCCGGCACCACCGGCCAACCCAAAGGCGTGTTGCTCACCCAGGGCAACCTGGCGCACTTCATGGCCTGGTATCGCGAGCATGTGGGCTTGGACCGGCACAGCCGGGTACTGCAGTTCTCCACCATCGGCTTCGACGCCTCGCTGCTGGATATCCTGCCGACGTTCGCCTGTGGCGCGGAACTGGTCTTGCCCAGTGAGGACCAGCGTCGCGATCCGCAGCGGCTGGTACAACTTATCCACAGAGAGGAGGTGAGCCACGCGTTCCTGCCACCGGCGCTGCTGAGTATCCTTCCCCGTGATCTGCACCTGGGCCTGCGTCACCTGGTGACCGGTGGCGACGTCTGCGAACCGGAAGTCATCGCTCGATTGGCCGGGCAATGCCACATGCACAACATCTACGGGCCGACCGAAACCACCGTGCTGGCCACAACCCGGGTGTTCGCTGCAGGCGACGACAACCGCAACCTGGGGCTGCCGATTGCCAACACCCAGGTGCTGATACTCGACCAGCACCTGCAGCCGGTTTGTGAGCAGACCCCCGGCGAGCTGTACATCGCCGGGCCAGGTGTCGGCCTGGGTTACCTGAACAACTCCGAACTGAGCGCCGAACGTTTCGTCGAGCTGAGCTTGCCCGCGGGCCGCACACTGCGCGCCTACCGTACGGGGGACATCGGCAAATGGACCGAACAAGGTATAGAGCTGTGCGGCCGGCGAGACAACCAGGTGAAGATCCGTGGCTTCCGGGTCGAACCCGAAGAAATCGAGCACTGCCTGCGCGATAGCCAGCTGTTCGCCCAGGTGGCGGTGGTGATCGACGCCCAGCGGCGGGTCCTGGCCTTCCTTGCCCACCCGCAACGGGCCGATGCCGAAGCCTTGCTGCGCGAGCATGCCGAGCGACACCTGCCCGACTACATGCGCCCGACGTTCTATCAGGTACTGCAGCAGATGCCCTATACCGCCAACGGCAAGGTGGATCGCCGGGTGTTGTCGTTGCGTCCACTGACCTTGCCAACCAGCCAGCGCATCGAACCACGGACCGCGACCGAGGAGCGCCTGCGTCGCCTGTGGAGCACGCTGCTGGAGCTCCCACAAAGCGAAATTTCCGCCGACGACAGCTTCTTCAATCTCGGCGGTCACTCCATCCTGCTGTCGCGCTTGCTGCTGGAGGTCAGGGAGCACTTCGGCCAGGGGGTGGCCATCAACCGCTTCATCGAACAGCCGACCTTGCAGCGCCTGGGCGCGCTGCTCGATGGCGATCACGAGGCGTTGCAAACCTCCCTGGTACGCCTGGAGCAGGACGCCAACCGCGAACTGGGCCTGCAGGTGCAACCGCTGGAGCGCCTGGGCGATGTGCACAAGGTGATCGTCACCGGGGCCAACAGCTTCCTTGGCGTGCATCTGGTCGAGGCCCTGCTGGAGTGGGGCGCGAGTGAAGTCGCTTGCCTGGTACGCAGCGCCGCAGGGTTATCCGCCGATGAGCGTTTCTCCCAGGCCCTGCGGGACAACCACGTCACCCTGGACCGCAGCCGCGTGCGGGTATTCGAAGCGGACCTGCGCAAGCCACTACTGGGTCTGGCCCAGGCCGACTACGACTACCTGGACAGCAACTATGGCGCGTTGCTGCACAACGCCGCGCAAGTCAACCATGTGCTCGACTACGAGGTACTGGCAGCCGACAACATCGAGCCGTTGTTCGAATGCCTGCGGTTGTGTGAGGGCCGTCGCAAGAAAATCTTCAACTTCGTCTCCACCCTGTCCGCCTGCAGCGCCGTGGATGGCGAGGGCCATGTGCTGGAGAGCGACCCCGCAGACACCCCGCCGATCTACATCCGCAATGGCTACAACCTGAGCAAATGGGTCGGCGAGCGCATCCTCAGCCGTGCCCGTGAACAAGGCGTGTGGGTCAACCTGTTCCGCCCCGGCAACATCACCTTCGATAGCCGCACAGGGGCCTGCCAGCCTCAGCGCAACCGGCTGATGCTGATGCTCAAGGGCTCGCTGCAGTTGGGCCAGGTGCCGGAGCTGGAGATCGACTTCGACCTCATGCCGGTGGACTTCCTGTCCCGCTTCATCGCTTTCCACAGCAGCCGTCACCAGGCCGGCCGGTGCGTGTTCAACCTGCACAACCCCGAACCCCTGCGCTGGCGTGACTACCTGGCTTCGTTCCATGCCCAGGGCCATGCCTTCGAACTGGTCAGCATCGAGCAATGGCAGCGCCAGTTGGCCAGGGTCGATAGCGACAACGCGCTGTACGACGTCCTGGGCTTCTACCTGGACGGTTTCGAAGAAGACATCGGTGACATCTCCGGCATCGCCCACGACAACGCTCGTGCCGGCGTGCAGCGCATGGGCGCCCGTTACCCAAGCAAGGACCCGGCGCTGCTCAGTCGCGGCTGCCGCTACCTGGCCGACATCGGCTTTATCTGATCCCTTTCATGTACAACAGGAGCAACATCCCAATGCAAGCACTCAAACCCGATACCCTGATCCGCAACCCGCAAGGCTGTCTTGTGGTTTCCAGCGTGGAGATCGCCGCGCCGGCGGCCAACGTGTGGAACATCGTCGGCAACTTCGCTGGCTTCCCGGTGTTCATTCCTGCCCTGGCGCATATCGAGATGACCGGCAGCGGCGTGCGCTCGGTGCGCAAGAAGCTGTTCAAGGATGGCAACGTGGTGATCGAGCAGTTGAACTCCCGTGACGATCAGGCCATGAACATGACCTGGAGCCTGATCTACACCAGTTTGAACATCGGCAATCTGTGGGCGGCCATGCAAGTGCAGGCGATCGATCTCCAACACAGCCGGGCTACCTGGACCATCCAGGCCGAGCCATGGGAAGGCGGGCCGGAGGCACTGCCGGGCTTCCAGGCATTTCTGCAGGGCTTTGCCGATGAGGCGATGGGAAATGTGCGTAACCTGCTGAGCTGATATCACTGGAAGGGGCGTGTGCCCCGATGGCAAAAAGGCCGCTCCCGACCGGGAGCGGCCTTTTTTTGTCTTGAACATCAGGGGGGCGGGGATAGCTCTTCGGGCTGTGCTGTTGCACAGCAAAAAGAGACCTCTGTAGGAGCGGCTTTAGCCGCGATGCAAGCAACTCGGTGTCTGGCACCCGCTTCGCGGGTGATCGCGGCTGAAGCCGCTCCTACAGGGGCCGTGCTGTGCTTTTGAATACTGTTCCCTTCGTGCCAGCGCAGGGAGCTGGACGATCTCACGCGGGAACTTCACGCATCAATACCCTGAAAAGACAAAGCCCCTGATCGCATCGCGATCAGGGGCTTTGGAATTGAATCTTGACGATGACCTACTCTCACATGGGGAAACCCCACACTACCATCGGCGATGCATCGTTTCACTACTGAGTTCGGGATGGGATCAGGTGGTTCCAATACTCTATGGTCGTCAAGAAATTCTGTGTGCTGGTCCGTCCTGGGGACGCACCTGCGAATCTCTGTAGTCTCTACTTAAAGACAAAACCCCTACCTGCTCGCGCAGATAGGGGTTTTGCGAAATGAATCTTGACGATGACCTACTCTCACATGGGGAAACCCCACACTACCATCGGCGATGCATCGTTTCACTACTGAGTTCGGGATGGGATCAGGTGGTTCCAATGCTCTATGGTCGTCAAGAAATTCGGTTGCCAGTACGTCTTTGCAGACATGCCAGCCAATTCGGATATGCGATATTTGTGGTTCGTCGCGAACTTTCGGTTCGTTTCGTCTTCACCACCACAATTTGGCCTCAGCGCAAATTGCTTGGGTGTTATATGGTCAAGCCTCACGGGCAATTAGTATTGGTTAGCTCAACGCCTCACAGCGCTTACACACCCAACCTATCAACGTCGTAGTCTTCGACGGCCCTTCAGGGAGCTCAAGGCTCCAGTGAGATCTCATCTTGAGGCAAGTTTCCCGCTTAGATGCTTTCAGCGGTTATCTCTTCCGAACATAGCTACCCGGCAATGCCACTGGCGTGACAACCGGAACACCAGAGGTTCGTCCACTCCGGTCCTCTCGTACTAGGAGCAGCCCCTCTCAAATCTCAAACGTCCACGGCAGATAGGGACCGAACTGTCTCACGACGTTCTAAACCCAGCTCGCGTACCACTTTAAATGGCGAACAGCCATACCCTTGGGACCGGCTTCAGCCCCAGGATGTGATGAGCCGACATCGAGGTGCCAAACACCGCCGTCGATATGAACTCTTGGGCGGTATCAGCCTGTTATCCCCGGAGTACCTTTTATCCGTTGAGCGATGGCCCTTCCATACAGAACCACCGGATCACTAAGACCTACTTTCGTACCTGCTCGACGTGTGTGTCTCGCAGTCAAGCGCGCTTTTGCCTTTATACTCTACGACCGATTTCCGACCGGTCTGAGCGCACCTTCGTACTCCTCCGTTACTCTTTGGGAGGAGACCGCCCCAGTCAAACTACCCACCATACACTGTCCTCGATCCGGATAACGGACCTGAGTTAGAACCTCAAGGTTGCCAGGGTGGTATTTCAAGGATGGCTCCATGAGAACTGGCGTCCCCACTTCAAAGCCTCCCACCTATCCTACACAAGCAAGCTCAAAGTCCAGTGCAAAGCTATAGTAAAGGTTCACGGGGTCTTTCCGTCTAGCCGCGGATACACTGCATCTTCACAGCGATTTCAATTTCACTGAGTCTCGGGTGGAGACAGCGCCGCCATCGTTACGCCATTCGTGCAGGTCGGAACTTACCCGACAAGGAATTTCGCTACCTTAGGACCGTTATAGTTACGGCCGCCGTTTACCGGGGCTTCGATCAAGAGCTTCGCTTGCGCTAACCCCATCAATTAACCTTCCGGCACCGGGCAGGCGTCACACCCTATACGTCCACTTTCGTGTTTGCAGAGTGCTGTGTTTTTAATAAACAGTCGCAGCGGCCTGGTATCTTCGACCGGCGTGGGCTTACGCAGCAAGTGCTTCACCCTCACCGGCGCACCTTCTCCCGAAGTTACGGTGCCATTTTGCCTAGTTCCTTCACCCGAGTTCTCTCAAGCGCCTTGGTATTCTCTACCTAACCACCTGTGTCGGTTTGGGGTACGGTTCCCAGTTATCTGAAGCTTAGGAGCTTTTCTTGGAAGCATGGCATCAACCACTTCGCGCTCTAATGAGCACTCGTCATCAGCTCTCGGCCTTGAAATCCCGGATTTGCCTAAGATCTCAGCCTACCACCTTAAACTTGGACAACCAACGCCAAGCTGGCCTAGCCTTCTCCGTCCCTCCATCGCAATAACTGGAAGTACAGGAATATTAACCTGTTTTCCATCGACTACGCTTTTCAGCCTCGCCTTAGGGACCGACTAACCCTGCGTCGATTAACGTTGCGCAGGAAACCTTGGTCTTTCGGCGTGCGAGTTTTTCACTCGCATTGTCGTTACTCATGTCAGCATTCGCACTTCTGATACCTCCAGCAAGCTTCTCAACTCACCTTCACAGGCTTACAGAACGCTCCTCTACCGCATCACCTAAAGGTGATACCCGTAGCTTCGGTGCATGGTTTGAGCCCCGTTACATCTTCCGCGCAGGCCGACTCGACTAGTGAGCTATTACGCTTTCTTTAAAGGGTGGCTGCTTCTAAGCCAACCTCCTAGCTGTCTAAGCCTTCCCACATCGTTTCCCACTTAACCATGACTTTGGGACCTTAGCTGACGGTCTGGGTTGTTTCCCTTTTCACGACGGACGTTAGCACCCGCCGTGTGTCTCCCATGCTCGGCACTTGTAGGTATTCGGAGTTTGCATCGGTTTGGTAAGTCGGGATGACCCCCTAGCCGAAACAGTGCTCTACCCCCTACAGTGATACATGAGGCGCTACCTAAATAGCTTTCGAGGAGAACCAGCTATCTCCGAGCTTGATTAGCCTTTCACTCCGATCCACAGGTCATCCGCTAACTTTTCAACGGTAGTCGGTTCGGTCCTCCAGTCAGTGTTACCTAACCTTCAACCTGCCCATGGATAGATCGCCCGGTTTCGGGTCTATACCCAGCGACTAAAGCGCCCTATTAAGACTCGCTTTCGCTACGCCTCCCCTATTCGGTTAAGCTCGCCACTGAATATAAGTCGCTGACCCATTATACAAAAGGTACGCAGTCACCTAACAAGTAGGCTCCCACTGCTTGTACGCATACGGTTTCAGGTTCTATTTCACTCCCCTCTCCGGGGTTCTTTTCGCCTTTCCCTCACGGTACTGGTTCACTATCGGTCAGTCAGTAGTATTTAGCCTTGGAGGATGGTCCCCCCATGTTCAGACAAAGTTTCTCGTGCTCCGTCCTACTCGATTTCACTGGCAAGAGATTTTCGTGTACGGGGCTATCACCCACTATGGCCGCACTTTCCAGAGCGTTCCACTAATCTCAAACCAGCTTAAGGGCTGGTCCCCGTTCGCTCGCCACTACTAAGGGAATCTCGGTTGATTTCTTTTCCTCAGGGTACTTAGATGTTTCAGTTCCCCTGGTTCGCCTCTTGCACCTATGTATTCAGTACAAGATAACCAGCTTGTGCTGGCTGGGTTCCCCCATTCAGAGATCTCTGGATCACAGTCTGTTTGCCGACTCCCCAAAGCTTATCGCAGGCTACCACGTCTTTCATCGCCTCTGACTGCCAAGGCATCCACCGTATGCGCTTCTTCACTTGACCATATAACCCCAAGCAATCTGGTTATACTGTGAAGACGACATTCGCCGAAAATTCGCACGTCGCTCTTTCGAGCAGAACTCACAAATTTTACCTTAGCCTGATCCACCCGCAGTGAAACGGGTGTTCAGTCTATTTCTATCACATATCCGAATTTTTAAAGAACGATCTGACAAAAGTCAGAAATCAACATTCATCGCCGAATGTTCATTTCTAAGTTCTGAGCAGTGCTGCGAAACCTGAAAGAGTGGTGGAGCCAAGCGGGATCGAACCGCTGACCTCCTGCGTGCAAGGCAGGCGCTCTCCCAGCTGAGCTATGGCCCCGTATTCTAGGCCGCACCAAGTAATTGGTAGGTCTGGGCAGATTTGAACTGCCGACCTCACCCTTATCAGGGGTGCGCTCTAACCAACTGAGCTACAGACCTATAACAGGGTCGCGTTACAGCATCGTCTTTACACAATGAATCAAGCAATTCGTGTGGGAGCTCATCAGCAGGCTGATGTCTTCGATTAAGGAGGTGATCCAGCCGCAGGTTCCCCTACGGCTACCTTGTTACGACTTCACCCCAGTCATGAATCACACCGTGGTAACCGTCCTCCCGAAGGTTAGACTAGCTACTTCTGGTGCAACCCACTCCCATGGTGTGACGGGCGGTGTGTACAAGGCCCGGGAACGTATTCACCGCAACATTCTGATTTGCGATTACTAGCGATTCCGACTTCACGCAGTCGAGTTGCAGACTGCGATCCGGACTACGATCGGTTTTGTGAGATTAGCTCCACCTCGCGGCTTGGCAACCCTCTGTACCGACCATTGTAGCACGTGTGTAGCCCAGGCCGTAAGGGCCATGATGACTTGACGTCATCCCCACCTTCCTCCGGTTTGTCACCGGCAGTCTCCTTAGAGTGCCCACCATAACGTGCTGGTAACTAAGGACAAGGGTTGCGCTCGTTACGGGACTTAACCCAACATCTCACGACACGAGCTGACGACAGCCATGCAGCACCTGTGTCAGAGTTCCCGAAGGCACCAATCCATCTCTGGAAAGTTCTCTGCATGTCAAGGCCTGGTAAGGTTCTTCGCGTTGCTTCGAATTAAACCACATGCTCCACCGCTTGTGCGGGCCCCCGTCAATTCATTTGAGTTTTAACCTTGCGGCCGTACTCCCCAGGCGGTCAACTTAATGCGTTAGCTGCGCCACTAAAATCTCAAGGATTCCAACGGCTAGTTGACATCGTTTACGGCGTGGACTACCAGGGTATCTAATCCTGTTTGCTCCCCACGCTTTCGCACCTCAGTGTCAGTATCAGTCCAGGTGGTCGCCTTCGCCACTGGTGTTCCTTCCTATATCTACGCATTTCACCGCTACACAGGAAATTCCACCACCCTCTACCATACTCTAGCTCGCCAGTTTTGGATGCAGTTCCCAGGTTGAGCCCGGGGCTTTCACATCCAACTTAACGAACCACCTACGCGCGCTTTACGCCCAGTAATTCCGATTAACGCTTGCACCCTCTGTATTACCGCGGCTGCTGGCACAGAGTTAGCCGGTGCTTATTCTGTCGGTAACGTCAAAACAGCAAGGTATTAACTTACTGCCCTTCCTCCCAACTTAAAGTGCTTTACAATCCGAAGACCTTCTTCACACACGCGGCATGGCTGGATCAGGCTTTCGCCCATTGTCCAATATTCCCCACTGCTGCCTCCCGTAGGAGTCTGGACCGTGTCTCAGTTCCAGTGTGACTGATCATCCTCTCAGACCAGTTACGGATCGTCGCCTAGGTGAGCCATTACCTCACCTACTAGCTAATCCGACCTAGGCTCATCTGATAGCGCAAGGCCCGAAGGTCCCCTGCTTTCTCCCGTAGGACGTATGCGGTATTAGCGTTCCTTTCGAAACGTTGTCCCCCACTACCAGGCAGATTCCTAGGCATTACTCACCCGTCCGCCGCTGAATCAAGGAGCAAGCTCCCGTCATCCGCTCGACTTGCATGTGTTAGGCCTGCCGCCAGCGTTCAATCTGAGCCATGATCAAACTCTTCAGTTCAATACTGCTTGGGTTTTTAAGAAACCCTAAACTTGGCTCAGCAATCTCAAATGACTATGTGATTTCTCGCATGGCCACTTGTGATGCTGATAATCTTGGCGACTATCAGTCCGTACTCACAAGCACCCACACGAATTGCTTGATTCAATTTGTTAAAGAACGGTTGGTTAAGCGCTTTTCGTCTCAACCGAGGCGCGCATTCTACGCTTTCCTCATTTGCTGTCAAGCGTTTATTTTGAAGTATTTTGCGAGAAACCCGTTCAACTTCAAACACTTGACTCGCTGCGATCTCTCGTAGCGGGAGGCGAATCATACAGCGTTACAACCTGCTGTCAACTGCCTTTTTCACCGCTGCCGACCTGACGATCGAAGCACTTCCGCAACCCTCCTGATCGATCAACTCATTGATATTCAAGGAGTTTTTCGTTCCGATGTCGCTGGAAGTGGGGCGCATTATAAGGGGATCTGAAACCCCGTCAACCGTTTATTTCATAAAACCTTCAGATTGTTGAAAAGCAAAGCGGGGCGGCCTGCCGGCCGCCCCGCTTCTTTCTATCTATAGCGCGTGTTACAGCACACCTGCGCCCCGAAGCACCTGCACCGCTTCCCCACTCAGCCCCAGCACATCCATCAGCACCGCCTCGGTGTGCTCCCCCAACAATGGAGGCGCATGGCGATACTCCACCGGCGTCTCCGACAACCGGATCGGGCTGGCCACCTGCGGCACGCTGCCCGCCAGCGGATGTGGAACATTCACCGCCAGCCCACGCGCCAATACCTGCGGGTCCTGGAACATCTGCGCCAGGTCATTGATAGGCCCGCATGGCACACCCGCCGTCTCCAGCTCAGTGACCCATTCAGCCGTGGTCTTGAACACCGTCGCCTGACGAATCAGCGGAATCAGCTCAGCCCGGTTGGCCACCCGTTGCTTGTTGGTGGCAAAGCGCGGGTCATCCGCCCAATGAGCCTGCCCCGCTACTTCAGCGAACTTGCGGAACTGACCATCGTTACCCACTGTAAGGATGAAATTGCCATCCGCCGTCGGGAAGTCCTGGTAGGGCACGATATTGGGGTGCGCATTGCCCAACCGCCGTGGCGGATTGCCAGTGGTGAGGTAGTTCATCGCCTGATTGGCCAGGCAGGCCACCTGCACATCCAGCAACGCCATATCGATATGCTGACCTATCCCCGCCTGATCACGATGCGCCAAGGCCGCAAGAATCGCCACGGTGGAATACAGCCCGGTCAGGATGTCAGTGAGTGCCACCCCCACCTTCACCGGCCCCGCGCCCTCCTCCCCCTCCGGACGCCCGGTCAGGCTCATCAGGCCGCCCAGCCCCTGGATCATGAAGTCATAGCCAGCACGCTTGGCATATGGCCCGGTCTGGCCGAAGCCGGTGATCGAGCAATAGATGAGCTTCGGGTTGATGCCCTTCAGACTTTGGTAATCCAACCCGTAGGCTGCCAGCCCGCCCACCTTGAAGTTCTCGATGACGATATCCGACTTCGCCGCCAGCTCGCGCACCAGGCGCTGGCCTTCGGGCTGAGTGAAGTCGATGGTCACCGAGCGCTTGTTACGGTTGGCCGATAAGTAGTAGGCCGCCTCGCTGGTATTCTCGCCCTGGGCATCGCGCAGGAAAGGCGGCCCCCAGGAGCGGGTGTCGTCACCCGCGCCGGGGCGCTCCACCTTGATTACATCCGCCCCAAGGTCGGCAAGGATCTGGCCGGACCAGGGGCCGGCCAATACCCGGGAAAGATCCAGCACCCGCAGATGGGAAAGCGCGCCCATGGCCTGGCTCCTCTATTAATAGAACGCCTGGATGCCGGTCTGCGCGCGCCCAAGGATCAGCGCGTGCACGTCGTGAGTACCTTCATAGGTGTTGACCACCTCGAGGTTGACCAGGTGGCGGGCGACGCCGAACTCGTCGGAAATGCCATTGCCACCCAACATGTCCCGCGCCAGGCGAGCAATGTCCAGGGCCTTACCGCAAGAGTTGCGCTTCATGATTGAGGTGATCTCGACCGCCGCGGTCCCTTCGTCCTTCATCCGGCCCAGGCGCAGGCAGCCTTGCAGAGCCAGGGTAATCTCGGTTTGCATGTCAGCCAGCTTCTTCTGGATCAACTGGTTGGCAGCCAGCGGGCGGCCAAACTGCTGACGATCCAGGGTGTATTGGCGAGCGGTGTGCCAGCAGGCCTCGGCGGCACCCAGCGCACCCCAGGAGATGCCGTAGCGGGCCGAGTTCAGGCAGGTGAACGGGCCTTTGAGGCCGCGCACATCGGGGAAGATGTTCTCTTCCGGCACAAACACGTTGTCCATGACGATCTCGCCGGTGATCGAAGCACGCAGGCCGACTTTGCCATGGATTGCCGGAGCACTGAGGCCGTCCCAGCCTTTCTCCAGCACGAAGCCACGGATATCGCCGGCATCGTCCTTGGCCCAGACCACGAACACATCGGCGATCGGGCTGTTGGTGATCCACATCTTGCTGCCGCTCAGACGATAACCACCGTCGACCTTGCGGGCGCGGGTGATCATCGAGCCCGGATCGGAACCATGGTTGGGCTCGGTCAGGCCGAAGCAGCCGATCCATTCGCCACTGGCCAGCTTCGGCAGGTACTTCTGCTTCTGTGCCTCGGTACCGAACTCATTGATCGGCACCATGACCAGCGACGACTGCACGCTCATCATCGAGCGGTAGCCGGAGTCGATACGCTCCACCTCGCGGGCGATCAGGCCGTAGCAGACGTAGTTCAGGCCACTGCCGCCGTACTGCTCGGGAATGGTCGCGCCGAGCAGGCCGACTTCACCCATCTCACGGAAAATCGCCGGATCCGTCTGTTCATGACGGAACGCCTCCAGCACACGGGGCGCCAGCTTGTCCTGGGCGAACTGATAGGCGCTGTCACGGACCATGCGCTCTTCTTCAGTGAGCTGCTGATCCAGCAGCAGCGGGTCGATCCAGTTGAAGCTTGCCTTGCCAGCCATGTGCGGATTCCTCGAAAGATGGGAACGAATTGTTGTGCTGGATTGATCCTAGGCCTGTTTGGCGTGAGGGACAAACGAGGATTGCGCACCGTTTAGTGATATTTTCTCACTTCGTAATCATCCAAATGCCCTGCTCAACGCCTGACATGTGAGGTTCACGTACATGCGCCGAAAGATTCCCAGCACCACCGCCCTGGTCTGCTTCGAGGCGGCCGCACGTCACGAGAGCTTCACCAAGGCCGCACAGGAACTGGCCCTGACCCAGGGCGCCGTCTGTCGGCAGATCGGCAGCCTGGAGGCCTTCCTCAATGTCGAGCTGTTCCGTCGCTCGCGCCGGGGCGTGAAACTGACCGAAGCCGGGCTCTCCTACAGTCGCCAGGTAACCGCACAGCTGGATGCGGTGGAGCGCGACACGCTTTCGGTGATGCGCCAGCAAGGCGCCAATGTGATCGAACTGGCGGTAGTGCCGACCTTCGGCACCCAGTGGCTGCTGCCGCGGCTGAAAGACTTCCAGCAGCGTCACCCGGAGGTCACGGTCAACCTGACCAACCGCACCCGCCCCTTCCTGTTCGCCGACACGCCCTTCGATGCCGCCATCTACTTCGGCGACGCCGACTGGTCGGGCACCCAATCCCACCGACTGATGGGCGAGAACCCCGTGCCGGTGTGCAGCCCTTCCCTGCTGGAAGGGCAAGCCAGCCTCGACGCCCAGCGCATTGCCGACTTGCCACTGCTGCAGCAGACCACCCGCCCTTATGCCTGGCGACAATGGTTCGACGGCTTGGGGATGAGCGTCGAACGCGACATGACCGGCCCGCGCTACGAGCTGTTTTCGATGCTCGCCCAGGCCGCCATGCATGACATGGGCATTGCGCTGATTCCACCGTTCCTGATCCAGCGCGAGCTGCAGGAGGGCCGACTGATGGTCGCTAACAGGCATGCCCTGACCAGTGACAAGGCCTACCATCTGATGATCCCCGAGCGGAAGGTCGAGTCCGCCTCGCTACGGGCGTTCCGCGACTGGCTGGTGGCGCAGGCGCAACGATACACCGCCACGAAATAGGGTAAAGCGGGTAAAGCTGACCCCGTAGTCAATTATTTTTAACACCTACAGATATATGGATTTGTCGCAAATTCGTAATCTGTTCCGTTCACCCTGAAAAACATAGCAACCCTAGTTACTGCGCGGGTTTGCAGCTGATTTTGCGACATTCAGCAAACTGAGAACGAAAATAGCGGAATTTTTTTCAAATTTTCTCCTAAGCTCCGCATAGCGCGTGCTTGACGGGTTGAGGGCAAATCGTTGCGACATACGGTCACAGGGTGACTTGTAGTTTTGACTTCGTTTCGCTTCAGAACCGGTTGAAGGCCCTCGGGTTCGTCTGCAAAATGCCTCCCCCGCCCCGGATCCGGCGGGGTCGTGCTCTACGACCACCCAGCCGCACCACCCGAAGTGCGCTGGTTCCTATAAAGACAAAAGGTCACCGCAGGAGACAAAGTCGTGCACATTGGTGTTCCTCTCGAGACGCAGACGGGTGAGACAAGGGTCGCCGCAACCCCGGAAACCATCAAGAAACTGGTTGGCCAGGGCCATCAGGTCACCGTGCAACGGGGGGCAGGGCTAAAGGCCAGCATTCCGGACAGTGCCTATGAGGCCGTTGGCGCCAACTTGGGCGAAGCCGCCGACGCCTTCGGCGCGCAACTGGTGCTCAAGGTGGTCGCGCCCAGTGACCAGGAGTTGGCGCTGATCAACAGCGGCAGCCTGCTGGCAGGCATGCTCAACCCGTTCAACAACGAACTGATCGCCAAGATGGCCGAGCGCGGCATCACCGCCTTCGCCCTGGAAGCCGCACCGCGCACCTCACGCGCGCAGAGCCTCGACGTGCTGTCGTCCCAGGCCAACATCGCCGGCTACAAGGCCGTGCTGCTGGCCGCCCACCACTACCCACGCTTCATGCCCATGCTGATGACCGCGGCGGGCACCGTAAAGGCCGCCCGCGTGCTGATCCTCGGTGCCGGCGTGGCCGGCCTGCAGGCCATCGCCACGGCCAAGCGCCTGGGCGCGGTGATCGAGGCGTCCGACGTGCGTCCGGCGGTAAAGGAGCAGATCGAGTCACTTGGCGCCAAGTTCATCGACGTGCCCTACGAGACCGACGAGGAACGCGAGTGCGCCGAAGGCGTGGGCGGCTACGCCCGGCCAATGCCGGCCAGCTGGATGCAGCGCCAGGCCCAGGCCGTGCACGAGCGAGCCAAGCAGGCGGACATCGTCATCACCACCGCGCTGATTCCCGGACGCAAAGCGCCGACCCTGCTCAGCGCCGAGACCGTGGCGCAGATGAAACCCGGTTCGGTGGTCATCGACCTGGCCGCAGCCCAAGGCGGCAACTGCCCGCTGACCGTGGCCGACCAGGTGGTGATGGAGAACGGCGTGACCCTCGTCGGCCCGACCAACCTGCCGGCCCAGGTCGGTGCCGACGCCTCGGCGCTGTACGCGCGCAACCTGCTCGACTTCATGAAGCTGCTGTTCGACAAGGACGGCAACCTGGTCATCAACCTCGAAGACGACATCGTCGCCGCGTGCCTGATGTGCCGCGACGGCCAGGTCGTGCGCAAGAACAGCTGAGGAGCACGACAATGGAAGACATGCTGATTTCCCACGGCATCTACAACCTGATCATCTTCGTGCTGGCCATCTACGTGGGCTATCACGTGGTGTGGAACGTCACCCCGGCCCTGCACACACCGCTGATGGCAGTCACCAACGCCATTTCCGCGATCGTCATCGTCGGCGCCATGCTGGCCGCAGCGCTGACCGTGACCCCGGCCGGCAAGATCATGGGCACCCTGGCCGTGGCGCTGGCCGCGGTCAACGTGTTCGGTGGCTTCCTGGTCACCCGCCGCATGCTGGAAATGTTCAAGAAGAAAACCAAGAACGAGGCGCAGAAGTAAGCATGAGCATGAATCTGGTAACGCTTCTGTACCTGGTCGCCTCGGTCTGCTTCATCCAGGCGCTCAAGGGCCTCTCGCACCCGACCACTTCGCGGCGCGGCAACCTGTTCGGCATGATCGGCATGGGCATCGCGATCCTCACCACGGTGGGCCTCATCTATAAGCTTGGGGCTGAGCTTGCGACAGCGGGTATCGGCTACGTGATCGTCGGCCTGCTGGTCGGTGGTACCGCGGGTTCGATCATGGCCAAGCGCGTGGAGATGACCAAGATGCCCGAACTGGTCGCGTTCATGCACAGCATGATCGGCCTGGCCGCGGTATTCATTGCCATCGCCGCCGTGCTCGAACCACAGTCGCTGGGCATCGTCGCCGCCATCAGCGACCCGATCCCCACCGGCAACCGCCTCGAGCTGTTCCTTGGCGCGGCCATCGGCGCCGTCACCTTCTCAGGTTCCGTGATCGCCTTCGGCAAGCTGTCGGGCAAGTACAAGTTCCGCTTGTTCCAGGGCGCACCGGTACAGTTCGCCGGCCAGCACAAGTTGAACCTGATCCTGGGCCTGGCGACCATCGCCCTGGGGCTGCTGTTCACCTTCACCGGCCACTACAGCGCCTTCACCCTGATGCTGGCCCTGGCCTTCGTCATGGGCGTGCTGATCATCATCCCGATCGGCGGCGCCGACATGCCGGTGGTGGTGTCGATGCTCAACAGCTATTCGGGCTGGGCAGCAGCCGGTATCGGCTTCTCGCTGAACAACTCGATGCTGATCATCGCCGGCTCCCTGGTCGGTTCCAGCGGCGCGATCCTCTCGTACATCATGTGCAAGGCGATGAACCGTTCGTTCTTCAATGTGATCCTCGGTGGCTTCGGTGCCGACGTCGATGCCGGTGCCGCAACGGGTTCGAAAGAGCAACGCCCGGTGAAATCCGGTTCGGCCGACGACGCCACGTTCCTGCTGAGCAACGCCGACAGCGTGATCATCGTCCCAGGCTATGGCCTGGCGGTGGCCCGCGCCCAGCACGCGCTCAAGGAGCTGACCGAAAAGCTGACCCACAACGGCGTGACCGTGAAGTACGCGATCCACCCGGTAGCGGGGCGCATGCCCGGGCACATGAACGTGCTGCTGGCCGAGGCCGAGGTACCGTACGACCAGGTGTTCGAGATGGAAGACATCAACGCCGAGTTCGGCCAGGCCGACGTGGTGCTGGTGCTGGGCGCCAACGATGTGGTCAACCCGGCGGCGAAGAATGATCCGAAGTCGCCGATCGCCGGCATGCCGATCCTCGAGGCCTTCAAGGCCAAGACCATCATCGTCAACAAGCGCTCCATGGCCAGCGGCTATGCCGGCCTGGACAACGAATTGTTCTACCTGGACAAGACCATGATGGTGTTCGGTGACGCGAAGAAGGTCATCGAGGACATGGTCAAGGCTGTGGAGTAGGTCCAACGACCATCGCGACCGCTTGTACAAGACAAACCCCGGGAAGCCATTTCCGGGGTTTGTCGCATTTGCCTGATCCAGATCAACGGCTCTATTTCCGGGCCGCTCATACGACCATGGTCGCGGGACGGCACCGGGCGAAATCTCTAGACTGCGCTTCCAGTAGCTTCAGTAGCCTGAGATAACAATCCATGTACCGTGATCGTATCCGCTTGTCCTCCCTGCACAGCAAGGTAATGAGTGCGGCTGACGCCGCTGGCCTGATCGAGGACGGCATGACCGTCGGCATGAGCGGCTTCACCCGCGCCGGCGAAGCCAAGGCCGTGCCCCACGCACTGGCCGAGCGCGCCAAGCAGTCGCCGCTGAAGATCAGCCTGATGACCGGCGCCAGCCTGGGCAACGACCTGGACAAGCAACTGACCGAAGCCGGCGTACTCGCCCGGCGGATGCCGTTCCAGGTCGACAGCACCCTGCGCAAGGCCATCAACGACGGCAAGGTGATGTTCATCGACCAGCACCTGTCGGAAACCGTCGAGCAGTTGCGCAACAAGCAACTGACCCTGCCGGACATCGCGGTCATCGAAGCGGTGGCGATCACCGAGCAAGGCCATATCGTGCCGACCACCTCGGTGGGCAACTCGGCCAGCTTCGCGATCTTCGCCAAGCAGGTCATCGTCGAGATCAACCTGTCGCACAACGCCAACCTCGAAGGCCTGCACGACATCTACATCCCGACCTACCGTCCGACCCGCACGCCGATCCCGCTGGTGAAGGTAGACGACCGCATCGGCAGCACCGCGATCCCGATCGACCCGGCGAAGATCGTCGGCATCGTCATCAGTGACCAGCCGGACTCGCCGTCCACCGTGCTGCCGCCCGATCATGAGACCCAAGGCATCGCCGACCACCTGATCGCCTTCCTCAAGGGCGAGGTGGATGCCGGCCGCATGAGCAACAACCTCGGGCCGCTGCAGGCCGGTATCGGCAGCATCGCCAACGCGGTGATGTGCGGCCTGATCGAGTCGCCGTTCGAAAACCTGACCATGTACTCCGAAGTGCTGCAGGATTCGACCTTCGACCTGATCGACGCCGGCAAGCTGAGCTTTGCCTCAGGCAGCTCGATCACCCTGTCGAGCCGCCGCAATGCCGATGTGTTCGGCAATCTGGAGCGCTACAAGGACAAGCTGGTGCTGCGTCCGCAGGAGATCTCCAACCACCCTGAAGTGGTACGTCGCTTAGGGATCATCGGCATCAACACGGCGCTCGAGTTCGACATCTACGGCAACGTCAACTCGACCCACGTCTGCGGCACCAGGATGATGAACGGCATCGGCGGCTCGGGCGACTTCGCCCGCAACGCCCACCTGGCGATCTTCGTCACCAAGTCGATTGCCAAGGGTGGTGCGATTTCCAGCGTGGTGCCAATGGTCAGCCACGTCGATCACACCGAGCATGACGTGGACATCCTGGTGACCGAGGTGGGCCTGGCCGACCTGCGCGGCCTGGCGCCGCGCGAGCGCGCCCGGGTGATCATCGACAACTGCGTGCACCCGGACTACCGCGCCGCGCTCAACGACTACTTCGAGCGCGCTTGCCAGCGTGGCGGGCATACCCCGCATATCCTGCGCGAGGCGCTGAGCTGGCACGAGAACCTGGAAGAAACCGGGCGCATGCTGGCGGGTTGATCCAAAGGCAACAGGGCGCCGCTGACGCGGCGCATCGCCGGCAAGCCGGCTCCACAAGAACGGCGCAACACCTGTGGGAGCCGGCTTGCCGGCGACTGGGCCTAAAGGGTCTGCACCAAACCCGGGGTGGGCACCTGCAACAGGTACTCGATCAACGCCTCCACCGGCAACGGCCGACTGACCAGGAAGCCCTGCACCTGGTCGCAACCGAACGCCCGCAGCAGCGCCAGTTGCTCCTCGCTCTCCACCCCTTCTGCCACCACCTCCAGGTTGAGGTTGTGCGCCAGGTTGATCATCGCGTGTACCAGCTTGGCATTCTCTTCGCGTTGCTCCATGCCGCCGACGAAGCTGCGATCGACCTTCAACAAGGTGATCGGCAAGCTGTTCAGGTGCACGAACGATGAAAAGCCGGTGCCGAAGTCATCCAGCGAGAAGCGCACACCCAGGCGCCCGAGGGCATCCATGGTCTGGCGGACCAACTCGTTGCGGCGCATGACCGCCGTTTCGGTCAGCTCGAACTCCAGCCAGCGCGCATCGACCCCGTGCTCGACGATCAGCCGGCTCAGGGTTGCCAGCAACTGGCTGTCCTGGAACTGGCGAAAGCTCAGGTTCACCGCCATGTGCAGCGGTGCCAGGCCACGTTCGCGCAGGGCCTGCATATCGCTCAGGGCCCGCGAGATCACCCAGTAACCCAGTGGCACGATCAACCCACTCTGCTCGGCCAACGGCACGAACTCGCTGGGCGCCAGCAGGCCGCGCTCGGGATGGTTCCAGCGCACCAGCGCCTCGAGCCCGACGATACGCCCGTCGGCAAGGTTCAGCCGCGGCTGGTAGTGCAGTTCCAGCTCGTCGCGGCGCAGGGCGCGGCGCAACTCGCTTTCCAGGTCGGCGAGGCTGCGGGCGTTGCGATTGATACGCTCATTGAATACGTGGAAGGTGCAGCCCTGGCTGCCCTTGGCCTGGCGCATGGCGATATGGGCGTGCCACATCAGCGGGTCGGCGCCCGCCTGGGCGCGGGCATGGGCGATCCCCAGGCTGCAGCCGAGCAGCAGGCTCTCGCCGTCGACCCAGTAGGGCTCGGTGAGCGCCTCGGTGATGCGCTCGGCCATCCACTCGGCGCGGTTGGGGTCACGCCGGGTGTCGATCAACAACGCGAACTCGTCGCTGCCCAGGCGCGCCAGTTGGTCGCTCGCCTCCAGCTGGTGCTTCAAGCGGGCGACCACCTGCAGGATCAAACGATCGCCGCCCTGGTGACCGAGGGCGTCGTTGACATGGCGGAAGTTGTCCAGGTCGAGATGACCAAGGGCCAGGCCGCGGCCTTCGTTCTCGGCCAGCCGCGCGGTCAGCAGGGCCTGGAAGCCCTGGCGGTTGGCGATGCCGGTCAGCGGGTCTTGTTCGGCCAGGCGCTGCAGGGTAGCCACCAGTACGCCGCGCTCACGCACGTGACGCAGGGAGCGACGCAGCGTGTCGGTAGTCAGTTGCGCCAGCACCAGCCAGTCGCTGGCGCCCAGCGGCGCGCTGGCCGGTTCCTGCTCGAGCAGCAGGATCGTCGGCAGCTCGCAACGCCCCGGCGCGGGCTGCAGCTCGGGCGTGGCCAGCACCACGGCCTGACGGTCGTTGGCGAACAGGCTGTCCACCGCCGCCCAGTTCGGCGCGGTCAGCAGCACGACGCTGCCACCCATAGGTTGCAAGCAGTCGCGCAGGTGCACGGCCCACTCCGGCTCATCAGCCAACAGCAGCAAACGCAGGGGTTCGACAGGCGTGGACAAGCGGGCTCCTTAGATGTGGGCGGTGGAACGGCGAGCGCGGGCAATCCTACCCGATTAATTGGAAATGATTTTCACTTTTAGTCATTGCCCGTCCCTGGCCACCATCCCGACGCAATCTGACGTGCATCCTGCGCGAAAGTAGCAGATGCGGCAAATCCGATTCGCGCCCTGCATCACAACGGCAGACGGTCGCGCATTAACCACCCCATGCCTGCTAGAATGCGCGGCTATTTTCTGGTTACCCCCGGTTTCTAGCATGTCCCGACTCAATCCCCGGCAACAGGAAGCCCGCGACTACGTCGGCGGCCCTCTTTTGGTGCTCGCCGGTGCAGGCTCCGGCAAGACCAGCGTGATCACGCGCAAGATTGCCCACCTCATCCAGAACTGCGGCATCCGCGCCCAGTACATCGTCGCCATGACCTTCACCAACAAGGCCGCGCGCGAGATGAAGGAGCGAGTCGCCACCCTGCTGCGTCCGGGGGAAGGCCGGGGCCTGACCGTGTGTACCTTCCACAACCTGGGCCTGAACATCATCCGCAAGGAGCATGACCGCCTGGGCTACAAGCCGGGGTTCTCGATCTTCGACGAGTCCGACATCAAGGCGTTGCTGTCGGACATCATGCAGAAGGAATACTCCGGCGACGACGGCATCGACGAGATCAAGAACATGATCGGTGCCTGGAAGAACGACCTGATCCTGCCGCCCGAGGCCCTGGAAAAGGCGCGCAACCCGCGCGAGCAGACCGCGGCCATCGTCTACACCCACTACCAGCGCACGCTCAAGGCGTTCAACGCGGTGGACTTCGACGACCTGATCCTGCAGCCGGTCAAGCTGTTCCAGGAACACCCCGACGTGCTCGAACGCTGGCAGAACCGCGTGCGCTACCTGCTGGTGGACGAGTACCAGGACACCAACGCCAGCCAGTACCTGCTGGTGAAGATGCTGATCGGCATGCGCAACCAGTTCACCGTGGTCGGCGACGACGACCAGTCGATCTACGCCTGGCGTGGCGCGCGCCCGGAAAACCTGATGCTGCTCAAGGAGGACTACCCCTCCCTGAAGATCGTCATGCTCGAGCAGAACTACCGCTCCACCAGCCGCATCCTGCGCTGTGCCAACGTGCTGATCGCCAACAACCCGCATGCCTTCGAAAAGCAGCTGTGGAGCGAGATGGGCGTGGGCGATGAGATCCGCGTGATCCGCTGCAAGAACGAGGAGGCCGAGGCCGAGCGCGTGGCCATGGAAATCCTCACCCTGCACCTGCGCACCAACCGCCCGTACAGCGACTTCGCCATCCTCTACCGCGGCAACTACCAGGCCAAGCTGATCGAATTGAAGCTGCAGCACCACCAGGTGCCGTACCGACTGTCCGGCGGCAACAGCTTCTTCGGCCGCCAGGAGGTCAAGGACCTGATGGCCTACCTGCGCCTGCTGGTGAACCCCGACGACGACAATGCCTACCTGCGTGTCATCAACGTGCCGCGCCGCGAGATCGGCTCGACCACGCTGGAAAAGCTCGGCAACTATTCCACCGAGCGCGGCATCTCGATGTACGCCGCCAGCGAGGAGATGGGCCTGGGCGAGCACCTCGACGCCCGCTACACCGAGCGCCTGCAGCGCTTCAAGCACTGGCTCGACGGGGTACGCCACAAAGTCGCCCTGGACGACCCGATCGCCGCGCTGCACGAGATGATCCGCGACATCGACTACGAGAACTGGATCCGCCAGCAGACCGCCAGCGACAAGGCTGCCGAGTTCCGTATCAGCAACGTCTGGTTCCTGGTCGAAGCGCTGAAGAACACCCTCGAAAAGGACGAAGAGGGTGACATGACCATTGAGGACGCCATCGGCAAGCTGGTGCTGCGCGACATGCTCGAGCGCCAGCAGGAAGAGGAAGAAAACGCCGAGGGCGTGCAGATGATGACCCTGCACGCCTCCAAGGGCCTGGAATTCCCTTACGTGTTCATCATGGGCATGGAGGAGGAGATCCTCCCCCACCGCTCGAGCATCGAGGCCGACACCATCGAGGAAGAACGCCGCCTGGCCTACGTGGGCATCACCCGCGCGCGCCAGACCCTGGCCTTCACCTTCGCCGCAAAGCGCAAGCAGTACGGCGAAATCATCGACTGCACACCGAGCCGGTTCCTGGATGAACTGCCGCCGGACGACCTGGCCTGGGAAGGCCTGGACGATGCGCCCGTGGAAGTGAAGGCCGCGCGCGGCAACAACGCCCTGGCCGATATCCGGGCAATGCTCAAACGCTGATCAACCATTATTCTTAAACTTTGCCGCTATTTGCGGCCACCTTTGCTACATCGAGGAAAAAAAAGTGGAAGCACTGCATCAGAAGATTCGCGAAGAAGGCATCGTGCTTTCCGACCAGGTACTCAAAGTCGATGCGTTTCTCAACCACCAGATCGACCCGGCGCTGATGCAGCTGATCGGTGACGAGTTCGCTCGCCTGTTCGCCGATTCGGGCGTGACCAAGATCGTCACCATCGAAGCTTCGGGCATCGCCCCGGCGGTGATGACCGGCCTGAAGCTCGGCGTGCCGGTGATCTTCGCCCGCAAGCACCAGTCGCTGACCCTGACCGAGAACCTGCTGACTGCCTCGGTGTACTCCTTCACCAAGCAAACCGAGAACACCGTGGCCATCTCGCCGCGCCACCTCAACAGCAGCGACCGCGTGCTGGTGATCGACGACTTCCTGGCCAACGGCAAGGCGTCCCAGGCGCTGATCTCGATCATCAAGCAGGCCGGCGCCACCGTGGCCGGCCTGGGCATCGTCATCGAGAAGTCGTTCCAGGGCGGCCGCGCCGAGCTGGACAGCCAGGGCTACCGCGTCGAGTCGCTGGCCCGGGTGAAGTCGCTGGAAGGTGGCGTGGTCACCTTCATCGAGTAAGCCTGTACCGACCTCATCGCCGGCAAGCCGGCTCCCACAGGTACCGCACAAGGTCAAAGCCCTGCGGTACTCCTGTGGGAGCTGGCTTGCCGGCGATTGGGCTGCAAAGCAGCCCCGGCAATCTTTCAGGTCGCCGCCAAGCCCGCCAGCAGCAGCCGCTGGTACAACTCCTCCTTCAGCCCCTGTGGCTCCCCCAGCCCCATGCGCGCCAACTGCGCTGCATAGGCCTCGGGCGCCGGCGCATCCAGCGCCGCCTTGCCCAGTTCCAGCACCTCGCTCAGCTTGAACTTGCTCTTGAGCCAATTCAGCGCCCGCAACAAGTCACGCTCCTCGGCTGTGAAATCGCTGCCCAGCGGATATTCCGGGAACAATCGCGCATGCCGCGCGCGGGTTGCCTCCAGGCGCTCGGGAGTGTTGTCGGTATAGCGCGCATCCAGCACGAAATCCTTCGCCAGCTTGCCCGCCGCCTTGGCTTGCTCCATCAGCTCGCGCTGAAAACGAGAGTCACTGATCGCCAGCAACCGCGCAATCACCTCGCTGTCGGTCTGCCCGCGCAGGTCGGCGATGCCGTATTCGGTGATTACGATGTCTCGCAAGTGCCGAGGTATGGTGCAGTGACCGTAGGTCCAGTAAAGGTTGGAGGTCACCTCGCCACCGGCCTCGCGCCAACTGCGCAGCAACAGGATCGAGCGACCGCCCTCCAGCGCATGGCCCTGGGCCAGGAAGTTGTACTGCCCGCCCACGCCGCTGAGCACCCGGCCATCTTCGAGCTGGTCGGCGACACCGGCACCCAGCAAGGTCATGCCGAATACCGTATTGATGAAGCGCGCATCCCGGCGCTGACGGCGCTTGCGCTCTTCCTGGCCGTACAGCTCGTTGATGTAGCTGATGGCAGTCATGGCGAAGCGTGCGCGCTGCTCCAGCGGCATCTCGCGCAGGCGCTGGTAGAACGCCCGTGGGCCAAGGAAGAAGCCGCCATGAATCAGCACGCCGTGCTCGTCGGCCGGGCGGCGCACCACCCCGGCTTCAGCCAGGGCAAGCAACCCGTTGACGAACATTTCGCTGCAGCCATACAGCCCCTGGGCGAAGGTATCCAGCCCCCCTTCCCGCTCGATAAGCGCCTGCCATGGACTGATATCCAGCTCATCGAGTAGCGCACGATAGCCTTCGTTATCACCCTGGCGCGCCAGCAGCGCCGCCGCCACCGCATCGCCCATGGCTCCGATGCCGATCTGCAGGGTGCCGCCGTCGCGCACCAGAGTGCTGGCATGCAGGCCGATGCAATGGTCCTGGGTATTCACCGGCATGTTCGGCGTCGAGAACAGCCGGCGTCGCTCAGGCTGATCTATCAGCAGGTCGAACTGTTCCAGGCCCAGCTCGGAGTCCCCGGGCATGTACGGCAGTTGGTCATGGGCCTGACCAAGCAGCAGGATGGTCTCGCCCTCAGCGCGGCGTCGGGCGATCATCGGCAACAGGTCGAGGGTGATGTCGGGGTTGCAGGCCAGGCTCAGGTGATCGGGCCGCTCGGGCGTGCAAGCCACCAGTTGTGCGATCAGGTTCAAACCCTTGGCGTTGATGTCGCGGGCGGCGTGGCTGTAGTTGCTGCTGACGTAGGCCTGCTGGGCCGTGTCGCTGTGCAGCAGGCTGCCGGGCTGCATGAAGAACTGCTCGACGCGGATGTTCGGCGGGAGCCGGTCGGCACGCAGGTCGGCCAGATAGGTGAGCTCTTCGTAGTCGGCGAACACACGCTCGACGAAGGGCTCGAGGAAACGACGCTGCAGACCGTCGCCCAGCGCGGGCCGGCCCAGGGACAGGGCGGTGTAGATCGTCAGCCGACGCTCGGGAAGATCGCGAACCCGCGCGTACAGCGCGTTGACGAAGGCGTTGGGTTTGCCCAGGCCAAGCGGCAGGCCCATGTGGATATGGCTGGGCAGTCGGGCCAGGGCCTGTTCGACAGCCTGGTCGATGGAGCAGCGATACATCTGGGCCTCCTGAGTCATCCGTGGGTTCAAGGATTGGACACAAGTCGCAGCGGGTTGGTTGCCTGCACCGCCCCCGCAATAGGGCTACCGGCCCAAAAACAAAAGCCCGCCATCAGAGGCGGGCTTTATACAAGTCAGGTCCGGCTCACAGCCCGGACATCTTCTTGATCGCACCCTTCAAGTCTTCATCCGAGCAATCGGCGCAGGTACCCTTCGGTGGCATGGCGTTGATCCCGGTGA
Organism: Pseudomonas sp. B21-023; assembly: GCF_024749165.1. Classification (NCBI taxonomy): domain Bacteria; kingdom Pseudomonadati; phylum Pseudomonadota; class Gammaproteobacteria; order Pseudomonadales; family Pseudomonadaceae; genus Pseudomonas; species Pseudomonas sp. B21-023. The sequence continues at coordinate 5,730,757 of NZ_CP087190.1, forward strand.
TGGCCTTGGCCAGGATGCCATCAAGACCGCCCTGGTGGTCGGCACGCTCTTTCCACGCGGCGGTGTCGCCAATCTTCGGCGCGTTCAGCAGGCCGGTGCCATGGCAGGCATTGCAATGCTTGGCGATGATCTCGTCCGGCGTCTTGGCACCGCCGCCACCGGCACTGGCGGCCACTTCCATGCCCTTGCATTCCTGGCCCTGGACGCACACCTGGCCGACCGGCTCGAGACGCTTGGCGATGTCGTCGTTGGTTGCAGCGGTTGCGCTCATTGCCCAAAGGGCGAATACGGCTGCTGGTACGGCCAGCATCTTCTTGATTTGGTTCACGCGAACACCCTCATGGTGGCTAATCACGCCCGCGGCCACGGAATTGCGAGCGTTGAAAAGTATAGCGGGAACCTGGAAGGCGTGAAACGACCACACTCAGGGAAAGGGTATTGACCCTTCAATGCACTGCGCTGGATCAAAAGTTCGACGGGGTGGCCGCGCTGATCAGCCGGGCCGGCTCCTCGAACGGGTTGCGGAAGCGGTGCGGGCGGGTGCTTTCGAAGTAGTAGCTGTCACCGGCCTCGAGGATGAAGATCTCGGTGCCGACCACCAGTTCCAGGCGACCTTCGAGAAGAATGCCGGTCTCTTCGCCATCATGGGTGAGCATTTCCGCCCCCGTGTCGGCGCCCGGCGGGTAGACCTCGGTCAGAAACGCGATGGCGCGATTGGGGTGCGACTTGCCGACCAATTTCATGGTCACCGCGCCATCGGAGATGTCGATCAGCTCGTGCGCCTTGTAGACGATCTGGGTTGGGCTTTCGGGCGCGAGTTCCACCGAGAAGAACTCGACCATGGACATGGGGATACCGCTGAGCACTTTGCGCAGGGAGCTGATCGACGGGCTCACGCTGTTCTTCTCGATCATCGAGATGGTGCTGTTGGTCACCCCCGCGCGCTTGGCGAGTTCGCGCTGGGACAGGCCCTTGAGCTTGCGGATGGCTTGCAGTCGTTCACCGACGTCCAAAGCTTGCGCCTCCAGAAACGGTCGAGGTTGGGGGAGTGTGAACGATATGATGGCAATGCCGTTCAGTATTTACAACACACAGCCCCGCAGCCTGTCCGCTTCAGCGCCTTATTCGCCGATATAGTCCAGCGGCACGCGCTTGAGATTGCAGAAGATCTGGTACGGAATGGTCCCGGCCTGCATGGCCACGTCGCTGGCCAGCACTTGCTTGCCCCACAACTCGACCGGGCTGCCGATAGTGGCCTCGGGCACGTCTGTGAGGTCGACGCAGAGCATGTCCATCGACACGCGGCCAATCAGCTGGGTGCGCTTGCCGGCCACCACCACTGGCGTGCCAGTAGGTGCCTGGCGCGGGTAGCCGTCGGCATAACCCATGGCGACCACGCCGACCCGCGTCGGCCGAGGGCTGACGAACTTGGCGCCATAGCCCACAGGCTCGCCGGCGGGCAGCTCGCGCACGCTGATGATGCGTGATTGCAGGGTCATCACTGGCTGCAGACGAGCAGCCTCGGCCTGCTCCACTTCGAACGGCGTGGCGCCGTAGAGCATGATGCCCGGGCGCACCCAGTCGCTCTTGATGCTCGGCCAGCCCAGCACGGCCGGCGAGTTGCGCAGGCTGCACTCGGCGGCCAGCCCCTGGCGGGCGGCCTCGAACACGGCGACCTGCTGTGCGGTAGCGGCGGCGTCGAGCTCGTCGGCGCGGGCGAAGTGGCTCATCAGTACGATGCGCGAGACCTTGCCGCTGGCCAGCAGGCGCTGGTAGGCGTCGGCGTAGTCCTTGGGGTGCACGCCGACACGGTGCATGCCGGTGTCCATCTTCAACCAGACGGTCAGCGGCTTGTGCACCGAGGTCTTCTCGATCGCTTCCAACTGCCATGGCGAATGCACCACGCACCACAGATCATGTTCGGCGATCAGCGCCAGCTCGCTGGCCTCGAAGAAACCTTCGAGCAACAGTACCGGTGCCTTGATGCCCGCCGCGCGCAGCTCCAGGGCCTCCTCGATGCAGGCTACGGCAAAACCGTCGGCCTCGGTTTCGAGCGCCAGTGCGCAACGCACCGCGCCATGGCCATAGGCATCGGCCTTGACCACGGCCAGGGCCTTGGCGCCGGTCAGCTCACGGGCCAGGCGGTAGTTGTGTCGAAGGGCTTGGAGGTCGATCAGGGCACGGGCGGGACGCATGGCGGCAGCCTTCTGGCAGTTCTGGTTATCGATAAAGCCCCGGCGCGGCAAGTGGGGGTAGGTACCCACCGCGCCGGGGTGAGGGAACAGGTCAATCGTTTTCACTTCACATCGCGAGGCAAGCTCGCTCCCACCGCAACGCTACAGTGTTCGTGGGAGCGACGGTGCGCCGATGCGACTTGCCTCGCGATGAAGCGGGCAGCCCTTACTGGTGCGCAGGTGCCGGCTGGCCGTGCTTGGCGATCTCACGGCTGTTGCCATAACGCGAGATGTCCAGGCCTTCGGCACTGATCTGCGGCTTCTTGCGCGCAATCAGGTCGGCCAGCAGGCGACCGGAACCGCAGGCCATGGTCCAGCCCAGGGTGCCGTGACCGGTGTTGAGGAACAGGTTACGGAACTTGGTCGCCCCGACGATCGGGGTGCCATCCGGAGTGGCCGGGCGCAGGCCGGTCCAGAAGCTCGCCTGGCTCAGGTCGCCGCCGCGAGGATAAAGGTCGTTGACGATCATCTCCAGCGTTTCGCGTCGACGCGGGTTAAGCGAAAGGTCAAAACCGGCGATCTCGGCCATGCCGCCGACACGGATGCGGTTGTCGAAACGGGTGATGGCGACCTTGTAGGTCTCGTCCAGGATGGTCGAAGTCGGCGCCATGTCACCATTGGTGATCGGCACGGTCAACGAGTAGCCCTTGAGCGGGTAGACCGGTGCCTTGATGCCCAGCGGCTTGAGCAGCTGCGGCGAGTAGCTGCCCAGGGCGAGCACGTAGCGGTCGGCGGTTTCCAGCTTGCCGTCGATCCAGACGCCGTTGATGCGGTCACCGGCGAAGTCCAGGCGCTGGATGTCCTGGCCGAAGCGGAACTCGACACCCAGCTTGATGGCCATCTCGGCGAGCTTGGTGGTGAACATCTGGCAGTCGCCAGTCTGGTCGTTGGGCAGGCGCAGGGCGCCAGCGAGGATACCCTTCACGCTCTCCAGGGCCGGTTCGACCCGGGCAATGCCGTCACGGTCGAGCAGCTCGTACGGTACACCGGACTGCTCCAGCACTGCGATGTCCTTGGCCGCGGCGTCCAGCTGCGCCTGGGTGCGGAACAGCTGGGTGGTTCCCAGGCTGCGGCTTTCGTAGGCGATGCCGGTTTCGGCGCGCAGCTCGTCGAGGCAATCGCGGCTGTACTCGGACAGGCGCACCATGCGCTCCTTGTTCACCGCATAACGGCTGGCGGTGCAGTTGCGCAGCATCTGGGCCATCCACAGGTACTGGTCGACGTCTCCGGTCAGCTTGATGGCCAGGGGCGCGTGGCGTTCCAGCAGCCACTTGATGGCTTTCAGCGGCACGCCCGGTGCGGCCCAGGGCGAGGCATAGCCGGGCGAGATCTGGCCTGCGTTGGCGAAGCTGGTTTCCATGGCCACCGCCGGCTGGCGATCGACCACCGTCACCTCGAAACCTTGCCGGGCCAGATAGTAGGCACTGGCGGTACCGATCACACCGCTACCAAGTACCAGAACTCGCATTGTTGTATCCCTCGCACGCGGCTTGCCGCAGTCTTTTGTTGAAATGGCATGGATGCGCGCAGTATAAGAATCTCCGACCAGTGCTATTCACTATATAAGCAGCTATATTTGGCGAGAATTCTCGGCAAAATTGCCTTTCACGGAGGGGCATCCCCTATGAGAACCCAGCACCAGAGCAAGCGTGAACTGGACAAGATCGACCGCAACATCCTGCGGATCCTGCAGAATGACGGGCGTATCTCCTTCACCGAACTGGGCGAGAAGGTCGGGCTGTCCACCACCCCCTGCACCGAACGGGTGCGGCGCCTGGAACGCGAGGGGATCATCATGGGCTACAACGCCCGGCTCAACCCGCAGCACCTGAAGGGCAGCTTGCTGGTGTTCGTCGAGATCAGCCTGGACTACAAGTCCGGCGACACCTTCGAGGAGTTCCGCCGCGCCGTGCTCAAGCTGCCCCATGTACTGGAATGCCACCTGGTATCCGGGGATTTCGACTACCTGGTGAAGGCGCGGATCTCGGAGATGGCGTCGTATCGCAAGCTGCTCGGCGACATCCTGCTCAAGCTGCCCCATGTGCGCGAGTCGAAGAGCTACATCGTGATGGAAGAAGTGAAAGAGAGCCTGTGCCTGCCGATTCCGGACTGAAGCCTTACACCAGCACCTGGCGGGTACTGGCGATATAGGTGTGAACCAGCTGCTCGGCCGCCGGGTCGATCGGCTGCTCCAGGCCCCGCCCCCTGGGGCAGGCCAGCCGCGGCGTGGTGCCGAACAGGCGGCAGATCATCGGGCGCTCTTCATATACGGTGCAGCCGTTCGGGCCCAGGTGCACACAGTCCAGGCGCTCCAGCGCGGCTTCCTGCTCGGCCTGGGTCTTGCGCGGCAGGCGGGCCATTTCCTCGGCCGAGGTGGTGACCGGGCCGCAGCAGTCATGGCAGCCGGGCTCGCACTCGAACGAGGGGATGAGCTCGCGCAGGAAATGGATCTTGTGGCGGTTGCAGGACATAAACGGCGCATCTGGGACATGAGTGCTGGATTATAAGGCAATCGCAGGAATCATCGTGGGAGCGGCGGTGCGCCGATGCGACTTGCCCCGCGATTGGCCGGTTGCCTATCCTCGCCTTTTCGCCTTGCACCCAGGAAACGACACATGGTCCACAGCGCGCAACACGCCGCCTCCTACTACGCTGCCAGCAGCGCGCCACACCCCGACTACCCGTTCCTGCAAGGCGAGCACAGCGCCGACGTATGCATTGTCGGCGGTGGCTACTCGGGCCTGAACACCGCCATCGAATTGGCCGAACGCGGCTTGTCGGTGATCCTCCTGGAAGCACGCAAGCTCGGCTGGGGCGCCAGCGGCCGCAACGGTGGCCAGCTCATCCGGGGCGTCGGCCACGGCCTGGAGCAGTTTCTCCCGGTGATCGGTGAAGAAGGCCTGCGCAGCATGAAGCTGATGGGCTTGGAAGCCGTGGAAATCGTACGCGAGCGCGTCGAGCGCCATGGCATCGGCTGCGACCTGACCTGGGGCTACTGCGACCTGGCCAACAAGCCCGCCGAACTGGAAGGCTTCGCCGAGGACGCCGAGGAACTGCGCAGCCTGGGCTATCGTCACGAACTGCGCCTGGTGCAGCCCGGCGACATGCACTCGGTAGTAGGTTCTGATCGCTATGTCGGCGGCCTGATCGACATGGGTTCGGGTCACCTGCATCCACTCAACCTAGCGCTGGGCGAAGCCGCCGTGGCCAGGCGCCTGGGTGTCGGCTTGTACGAGCAGTCGGAAGTGACCCGCATCGACTACGGCCCGGAAGTGAAGGTGCATACCGCCCAAGGCAGGGTGCGCGCCAAGACGCTGGTGCTGTGCTGCAACGCCTACCACAACGACCTCAACCGCGAACTGGGTGGCAAGGTGCTGCCCGCCGGCAGCTACATCATCGCCACCGAGCCCTTGGGTGAGGAGCGCGCCCGCCAGTTGCTGCCGCAGAACATGGCGGTATGCGACCAGCGCGTGGCGCTGGATTACTATCGCCTCTCTGCCGACAAACGCCTGCTGTTCGGCGGCGCCTGCCACTATTCCGGGCGCGACCCGCAGGACATCGCCGCCTACATGCGCCCGAAAATGCTCAAGGTGTTCCCGCAACTGGCCGATGTGCGCATTGATTACCAATGGGGCGGCATGATCGGCATCGGTGCCAACCGCCTGCCGCAGATCGGCCGCTTGGCCAGCCAGCCCAACGTCTACTACGCCCAGGCTTATTCGGGCCACGGGCTCAACGCCACCCACCTCGCCGGACGCCTGCTCGGCGAGGCCATCAGTGGCCAGCAGAGCGGGCGCTTCGATCTGTTCGCCAAGGTCCCGCATACCACCTTCCCCGGCGGCAAACTGCTGCGTTCGCCGCTGCTGGCACTGGGGATGCTCTGGTATCGACTCAAAGAGCTGGTCTAGTCACGCCAGAAGGGCTTGCTCGCCTCATGCCGAGCCTGCTCCCAGCTAATGCCAATATCGCGCAGTTGGTAATCCTCCAGCTGCAACAGGGCCCTGCGGGTGCGCCAGCGATGCAGCATCAGGCTCCAACGACCCATGCCTTGAGGCGCGCTGAAGACCCGGGGACGCTGCTCCGACTCCAGTTCGCTGGCCAACAGTTGCAAGCGCACATCGCTCATGCCACCCATCACCACGTCCTCCGTTCAGTACCTGACGTGGAGACAGCATGCGGGTACACCCCATGCCAATACAGATCCAAAATCGACTTATTATTCCCATACAGAATTGGCGCAAATAGGGCTGCATGCGGTATTTTTCGCCTATCTGTACCGGTCCTTGGTCATCAGCTGAGCAGGAGTATGCAGTGACCCTCTATTTCAACCTCGCCGAACTGCTCGGTTCACGCATCGAGCAGGGCCTGTATCGCCCCGGCCAGCGCCTGCCGTCAGTGCGCGCCCTGAGCGTGGAGCACGGCGTCAGCCTGAGCACCGTGCAGCAGGCTTACCGCCTTCTGGAGGACAACGGCCTGGTCTCGCCGCGCCCCAAGTCCGGCTACTTCGTCGCCGAGGACCGCCAGCTACCAGCCCTGCCAGCCATCAGCCGCCCAGCCCAGCGTCCTGTGGATATCTCCCAGTGGGAGCAAGTGCTGGAGCTGGTGCGCGCCACCCCGCGCCCGGACGTGATCCAGCTCGGCCGTGGCATGCCCGACGTCGACAGTCCCACGCTCAAGCCACTGTTGCGCAGCCTGGCGCAGATCAGCCGGCGCATGGACATGCCCGGCCTGTACTATGACAACATCCACGGCAACGCCCTGCTGCGCGAGCAGATCGCCCGGCTGATGCTCGACTCCGGCTGCCGCCTGGGCCCGGCCGACCTGGTGGTGACCACCGGCTGCCACGAGGCGCTGTCGTGCAGTATTCGCGCGGTATGCGAACCCGGTGACATCGTCGCGGTCGATTCACCCAGCTTCCACGGCGCCATGCAGACGCTGAAGGGCCTGGGCATGAAGGCCCTGGAAATCCCCACCGACCCCATCACCGGCATCAGCCTGGAAGCCCTCGAACTGGCCCTCGAGCAATGGCCGATCAAGCTCATCCAGATCACCCCCAACTGCAACAACCCCATGGGTTACATCATGCCCGAGGCGCGCAAGAAGGTGCTGCTGACACTCGCCCAACGCTACGATGTGGCAATCCTCGAAGACGATGTGTATGGCGACCTGGCCTACACCTACCCGCGCCCGCGCACCATCAAGTCGTTCGACGACGATGGCCGCGTGCTGCTCTGCAGCTCGTTCTCCAAGACCCTGGCGCCAGGCCTGCGGGTTGGCTGGGTGGCCCCGGGGCGCTATCTGGAGCGGGTGCTGCACATGAAGTACATCAGCACCGGCAGCACCGCCTGCCAGCCGCAACTGGCGATCGCCGACTTCATCGCCGAAGGCCACTACCAGCCCCACCTGCGACGCATGCGCAGCCAGTACCAACGTGGCCGCGACCAGATGTGCGACTGGGTGACCCGCTACTTTCCGCCGGGTACCCGCGCCAGCCGCCCGCAAGGTGGCTTCATGCTGTGGGTGGAACTGCCGGAAAGTTTCGATACGCTGCGCCTGAATCGCGCTTTACTGGAGCAAGGCGTGCAGATCGCCGTGGGCAGCATCTTCTCTGCCTCGGGCAAGTACCGTAACTGCCTGCGCATGAACTTCGCCGCCCGGCCCACGGCGCAGATCGAAGCCGCCGTGCGCAAAGTCGGTGAAACCGCCCTTCGTCTACTGGATGCCGAACACCCCGGCGGGTAACTTTGCGCCGCCTGCCACGGTCCAACTTCATAAGCCCTTGCCGCACAGGACGATCCACCCTTGAGACTCCAGCATGCCCTGCCCCTGCTGCTGGTGCTGCTGCTCGGCCTGTCGGGCTGCGCCAGTGTCGGTACACCACGTGAAGTCAGCCAGGCGCTGCCGGCGGCCGACTCGGCCTTCGGCCGCTCGGTGCAGCGCCAGGCCGCGCCCTACGAGGGACGCTCGGGCTTTCGCCTGCTGCCCAACAGCAACGAGGCATTCCGCGCCCGCGCGGAGCTGATCCGCAACGCCCAGGCAAGCATCGACCTGCAGTACTACATCGTCCACGATGGTCTCAGCACCCGCGCCCTGGTCCATGAACTGCTGCGTGCCGCCGACCGCGGCGTACGGGTACGCATCCTGCTCGACGACACCACTAGCGATGGTCTCGACAACCTCATGGGCACCCTCGCCGCCCATCCGAACATTCACATCCGAGTGTTCAACCCGCTGCACCTGGGACGCAGTACCGGGGCGACCCGGGCCGTCGGCCGGCTGTTCAACCTGTCACGCCAGCATCGGCGCATGCACAACAAGCTGTTCCTGGTGGACAACAGCATGGCCATAGTCGGCGGCCGCAACCTGGGCGACGAGTACTTCGACGCCGAACCCAACCTCAACTTCACCGACATCGACCTGCTGGGTGTGGGGCCTGTGGCCGAACAACTCGGACACAGCTTCGACCAGTACTGGAACAGCGCCTTGAGCCGCCCGATCGGCGACTTCCTCTGGCGCCAACCCGACGCCGACGACCTGTTCAGCAGCCGTCAGCGCCTGGAGGTGTCCCTGGCCGAAGCACGGACCAAGCGCAAGGCCCTGTACGACCGCTTGATGGCCTATCAGTCGCAGCCGCGCCTGGATGTGTGGCGCAATGAGCTGATCTGGGCCCACAGCCAGGCTTTGTGGGACGCGCCGAGCAAAGTCCTGGCAGACGGCGAGCCGGACCCGCAACTGCTGATGACCCAGCAACTGGCCCCCGACCTGAACCGCGTGCACAAGGAATTGATCCTGGTGTCCGCCTACTTCGTACCCGGCGAGCCTGGCCTGCTGTACCTGACCAGTCGCGCCGACGCCGGCACCTCGGTCAAGCTCCTGACCAACTCGCTGGAAGCGACCGACGTGCCAGCGGTCCATGGCGGCTATGCGCCTTATCGCCGGGCCTTGGTGGAGCATGGCGTGCAGCTGTACGAGTTGCGCCGCCAGCCCGGCGATCCACGACCACGGCTGGGTTTCCACGGCAGCTCCGATTCGAGCCTGCACAGCAAGGCGATGGTGTTCGACCGAAGCAAGACCTTCATCGGCTCGTTCAACTTCGACCCGCGTTCCGTGCTGTGGAACACCGAAGTGGGCGTGATGGTGGACAGCCCTGAGCTGGCCGAGTACACCCGCGAACTGGCGCTACAAGGCATGGCTCCAGCGCTGAGTTACCAGGTGAAGCTGGTGGACGGGAGGATGGTCTGGGCGACCGAGGACAACGGCCAGCGGCACATGTTGGTGACCGAGCCCGGGGGGATATGGCGACGCTTCAATGCCTGGATCAGCAAGGCGGTCGGGTTGGAGAAGATGTTGTAGAACGCATCGCGGGCAAGCCCGCGATTGCAATCGGTCAGGCAGAAGCCGGCTCGAAGGCATCTCGCCGCCGCGTCAGCAGCACCAACCCCGCCGCGCCCACTGCCATCAGCAACGGCAGCGCATGCCCGCTGATCCACTGGCTTCCCGCCCCGGCCAGCAAAGGTCCGAGCAGGCAACCGATACCCCACAGCTGCGCCACATGAGCATTGGCCCGCACCAGTTCGTCATCCCGGTAGCGCTCGCCGATCAGCACCAGCGACAAGGTGAACAACCCACCCGCACTGGCACCGAACAGCACCCACAGCGGCCAGATCACAGGTGTGTGCAACAGCAGGGGAATCGCCAGGCTGGACACCATCAAGGTCAGTGCACAACCGCTGAACAACGTGCGCCGCGACATGCGGTCGGCCAAGGCGCCAATCGGCAATTGCAACACCGCATCACCCACCACCACGGTGCTGACCATGAACAACGCCACCTCCGTGGTGAACCCTTGCTGCAGGCAGTACACCGGCAGCAACGTCAGGATCATCGCCTCGAATGCCGCGAACAGCGCGATGGCCCAGGCGATCACCGGCAGACGCCGACAGAAGCCGAACAGGTCGGCGAAGGTGACGCTGCACGCCTCGGTGGTCGGTGCACCGCCGCGCCCCAGCAGGATCAGCGGCGCGACCAGCAATAACCCGGTCGCGGCCCAGAAACCGAAATCGTCGTCCGAACCCAGAAAACCCAGCACCAGCGGCCCGGCCAACTGGCTCAGCGCATAGCTGCTGCCATACAGCGCCACCAACCGGCCACGCCACTGTTCGACCACCAACTGGTTGATCCAGCTCTCACCAAGGATGAACACCACCGTCAGCGACATACCGATCATCAAACGCAGCACCAGCCACAGGGCATAGCTGGGCAGCACCGCCACCAGGCCGATCGACAGCGCCCCACCCCACAGGCACAGGCGCATGGCCATGGGCACGCCGACCCAGCCGGCAAGACGGCTGGCCAGGCTGGCACCGACCAATACTCCGAGGGCCGGCATCGCCGCCATCACACCGATGGCGAACCCACCGTAGCCCCAGCCCTCCAGGCGCAGGGAGACCAGCGGCATGCTCACGCCGAGCGCAAGCCCGACACTGAGCACCGACGCGAGGACGGCAAAGTAGGTTCCCCAACGCATCACAGCCTCCTTTCAGCGCAAATCGTGTATGACAGAGACGACAAAGCCGGGACGGCGTGAACCGGCCCGGCTGTCTGCGGCTCATCGCGGGGCAAGCCCGCTCCCACGAGTACCGCGATGAGACGTTACTGGATCACAGCTTGATCCAGGTCGCCTTCAGCTCGGTGTACTTCTCCAGCGCGTGCAGCGACTTGTCACGGCCGTTGCCCGACTGCTTGAAGCCACCGAACGGCGCGGTCATGTCGCCACCGTCGTACTGGTTGACCCAGACACTGCCGGCGCGCACGGCGCGAGCAGTCTTGTGTGCCTTGGAGATGTCCGAGGTCCAGATGCCTGCCGCCAGGCCGTATGGCGTGTCGTTGGCGATGGCCACGGCCTCTTCGGCGGTATCGAAGGTGATCACCGACAGTACCGGGCCGAAGATCTCTTCCTTGGCGATCTTCATGGCGTTGGTCACGCCGTCGAAGATGGTCGGCTCGACGTAGGTGCCGCCGCTCTCCTCGAGGGTACGCTTGCCACCGGCCAGCAGCTTGGCGCCATCCTGATGGCCGGCCTCGATGTAGGACAGCACGGTGTTCATCTGCTGGGTGTCGACCAGTGCGCCGACGGTGGTCGCCGGGTCCAGCGGGTTGCCCGGTTTCCAGGCCTTGAGGGCCTCGACCACCATGGGCAGGAACTTGTCCTTGATCGAGCGCTCGACCAACAGGCGGGAACCTGCGGTGCAGACTTCGCCCTGGTTGAAGGCGATGGCGCTGGCGGCAGCCTCGGCGGCGGCCTGCAGGTCAGGGGCGTCGGCGAAGACGATGTTCGGGCTCTTGCCACCGGCTTCCAGCCAGACACGCTTCATGTTCGACTCACCGGCATAGACCATCAGCTGCTTGGCGATCTTGGTCGAGCCGGTGAACACCAGGGTGTCGACGTCCATGTGCAGGGCCAGGGCCTTGCCCACGGTGTGGCCGTAGCCTGGCAGCACGTTCAGCACGCCAGCCGGAATACCGGCCTCGATGGCCAGCTGGGCGATGCGGATCGCGGTCAGCGGCGACTTTTCGGACGGTTTGAGCACGATGGAGTTACCGGTGGCCAAGGCAGGGCCCAGCTTCCAGCATGCCATCAGCAGCGGGAAGTTCCACGGTACGATGGCACCGACCACACCCACTGGCTCGCGGGTCACCAGGCCGAGCTGGTCGTGCGGGGTCGGCGCGACTTCGTCGTAGACTTTGTCGATGGCTTCGGCGGTCCAGTGGATGGCGTTGGCCGCCCCCGGGATATCGATGCTGGAGGAGTCACCGATCGGCTTGCCCATGTCGAGGGTTTCGAGCAGGGCCAGTTCCTCGACGTTCTTGCGCAGCAAGTCGGCGAAGCGGATCAGCTTGGCCTTGCGCTTGGCGGGGGCCAGGCGAGACCAGGCGCCGGATTCGAACACGGCGCGGGCGTTGTCGACAGCGCGGTTGGCGTCGGCCAGGTCGCAGCTGGCGACCTTGGCCAGGAAGCGTCCGTCCACCGGGCTCAGGCAGTCGAAGGTTTCACCGGATGCGGCATCGGTGTATTCGCCGTTGATGAAGGCGCGACCTTCGATCTTCAGTTGCTGGGCACGCTGTTCCCAGTCCGCACGAGTCAGGGTGGTCATAGGAAACTCCTCTCTTGTTAAGGTGCAACGCCGCACTGAGGACTCACGGGCGCTGTCAGAAATTCTGGCCGGGTGACGACGCACACGGGCACCTGCCACCCTAAACCAGGGCGGGGAAACTATCAATATATTTGACACCAACGGCTCAAATGCCTACTGATGTTCATTTTATTAAACAACAACAGGGTAACCACCATGAGTATCACCAGCATCGTCGACTTTGCTCAGGTTCTGACCGAAGCCGAACGCTACCGCCCGGCGGCGGAGAAAATCCTCAAGGGCGAGCCTGACCAAGCTGTCTACAACCACTACGCCAGCCCGTGCGGGCAATTCGCCGCGGGCGTCTGGGAGGGCGAGGTGGGCCAGTGGACGGTGAACTACACCGAGCACGAGTACTGCGAGATCGTCCAGGGTGTGTCGGTGCTGCGCGACCAGGACGGTGGCGCCAAGACCTTGCGTGCCGGCGATCGCTTTGTGATCCCCGCAGGCTTCAAGGGCACCTGGGAAGTGCTGGAGCCGTGCCGCAAGATCTATGTGATGTTCGAGCAGAAATGAACCCGATCGCGGGACCCGGCTTCATGCAGGCCCCGCGATGACTTTGCTGGAGACATAAAAAAACCCGCCACCTTGCGGTTGCGGGTTTTTTCAGGTTGCCGATCAATTACTTGATCTTGGCTTCCTTGTACACCACGTGCTTGCGGACGACCGGATCGTACTTCTTGATCTCGATCTTGTCCGGAGTGGTGCGCTTGTTCTTGTCGGTGGTGTAGAAGTGGCCGGTACCGGCACTCGAAACCAGACGGATCAATTCACGCATGATGTTCTCCTTTAAACCTTGGCGCCAGCGCGACGGATGTCGACCAGAACGGCATCGATGCCGCGCTTGTCGATGATACGCATGCCTTTGGCGGAAACGCGCAGACGCACGAAGCGCTTCTCGGACTCAACCCAGAAACGGTGGTGCTGCAGGTTCGGCAGGAAACGACGACGGGTTTTGTTGTTTGCGTGGGAAATATTGTTCCCAGTTACCGGACCCTTACCGGTAACTTGACAGACTCTCGACATGCCTCAGCCCTCTAAAACCACATGCCCAACCCGGCATGGGTTGGCCGCTTAATCTCTCAGTCAATGGCGCCAAGGCGCCGTGTTCCCGGGGGTCTTATCGGCCGGGTGCGCTTACGCGACAGACCGAGCCCCTAGAAAAGAGCGCTGCTTTATACCAGAAAGACTCCGCCACAACAACAGAATATGAGAGTTCCGGTCGGGCCGAGCGCGCCTGGGCAGCATAACGACTGGGGCGGCAAGCTGTCGACCGCCCGTCGCCGAATTAATGCGAAAGGGTGTGGTCATTTGCCCATGCCCGCACTAGGGTAGGACATTTCCTCAATTTTCCAGACTGCACCGGCAGATGGGCCACCGACCAGCCAAGGAGTCACCATGCGTGCCGCCGCCCTTTCCCTCCTGTTCACCACCCTGTGCGCCGCGGGCTTTGCCCAGGCCGCAGCGCTGTCGGTGTGCACCGAAGCCAGCCCCGAAGGCTTCGACGTGGTGCAGTACAACTCGCTGACCACCACCAACGCCTCGGCCGACGTGCTGATGAACCGCCTGGTCGAGTTCGACGCCGCCGAGGGCAAGGTGGTGCCGAGCCTGGCGCAAAGCTGGACGGTGTCGCCTGACGGCCTGGTCTACGACTTCAAGCTGCGCCCGGACGTGAAGTTTCACACCACCGCTTACTTCAAGCCGACCCGCGAACTGGACGCCGACGACGTGCTGTTCAGCTTCCAACGCATGCTCTACCCGGCCCACGCCTGGCACAAGACCGCCCCGGGCGGCTACCCGCATGCCCAATCTCTGCAACTGGGCAGCCTGATCAAGGCCATCGACGCACCCGAGCCGCACACCGTGCGCTTCACCCTGACCCACGCCGACGCCACTTTCCTGGCCACCCTGAGCATGGGCTTTGCCTCGATCTACTCCGCCGAGTATGCCGACAAGCTGCTCAAGGCCGGCACCCCCGAGAAACTCAACAACCAGCCAGTGGGCACCGGCCCGTTCGTCTTCCAGCGTTTCCAGAAAGACGCCGTGGTGCGCTACCGCGCCAATCCTGACTATTTCGCCGGCAAGCCGTCGATCGACCCGCTGATCTACGCCATCACCCCGGACGCCAACGTCCGCCTGCAAAAGATCAGGCGCGGCGAATGCCAGGTGGCCCTGTCGCCCAAGCCGCTGGACATCGCCGAGGCCGGCAAGGACGGCAACCTCAAGGTCGCCACCACCCCGGCATTCATGACCGCCTTCGTCGCCATCAACAGCCAGCACCCGCCACTGGACAAGCCTGAAGTGCGCCAGGCCATCAACCTGGCCTTCGACAAACCGGCCTACCTCAAGGCCGTGTTCGAAGACACCGCCACCGCCGCCACCGGCCCCTATCCGCCCAATACCTGGAGCTATGCCAAGGACCTGCCCGGCTACACCATGGACCACAGGAAAGCCAAGGCACTGCTGGCCAAGGCCGGCCTGGCCGAGGGATTCGAGACCACCATCTGGACCCGCCCGTCGGGTAGCCTGCTCAACCCCAACCCCAGCCTGGGCGCACAGATGCTGCAGGCCGACCTTGCGAAAGTCGGCATCAAGGCCGAGATCCGCACCATCGAGTGGGGCGAGCTGATCCGCCGCGCCAAGGCCGGCGAGCACGACCTGCTGTTCATGGGCTGGGCGGGTGACAATGGCGACCCGGACAACTTCCTCAGCCCGCAGTTTGCCTGCGCCGCGGTGAAGTCCGGGACCAACTTCGCCCGGTTCTGCGACAGCCGCCTGGACCAGCTGATCAACGCCGGACGCACCACCAACGACCAGAGCGTGCGCAGCCGGCTGTACCAGCAGGCTCAGACGCTGATTCAGCAACAGGCGCTGTGGCTGCCGCTGGCGCATCCGACTGCGGCCGCGCTGCTGCGCCAGGACGTACAGGGTTACCAGGTGAGCCCGTTCGGGCGGCAGGATTTCAGCAAGGTCTCAGTCAATCGCTGACGCCCAATCGCGAGGCAAGCCCACAGTCATTGTGAACGCGAGCTTGCCCCGCGCTGCCTAACCGGCCAGCCATCCATGCTCGACCATCGACAACGGCTCGCCATCACCCACGATGACGTGGTCCAGCACCCTCACATCGATCAATGCCAGCGATCGTTTCAAAACAAGCGTCAGGTGCACATCATCCTGACTTGGCTCGCAATTGCCCGACGGATGGTTGTGACAGAGGATCAAGGCCGCAGCGTTGTGCAGCAAAGCCCGTCGCACCACTTCGCGCGGATAGATGCTCGCCCGGTCGATCGTGCCGCGGAACAGGATCTCGAACGCCAGCGGCCTGTGCTTGGTGTCCAGGAACAGACAACCGAACACCTCGCTGGCCTCATGCCGCAGCATCGCCTTCAGGTAACGCCGCACAGCCAGCGGGCTGTCCATGACCGACTCGCGCTCGATGGACGTCGCCAGGTTCCTGCGCCCGATTTCAAGCAAGGCCTGCAACTGGCTGTACCTCACTGGCCCCAGCCCCAGTTCGCCAAGAAACGCCTGTCGATCAGCCTCGAGCACCTGACGCAAGCCGCCGAATTTCAGCAAGAGCCCGCGCGCCAGCTCCAGCACGTTGCGCCCTTTCACGCCGGAGCCGAGAAATACTGCCAGCAGTTCTGCATCGGAAAGGCTGCCAGACCCGCGCTGCAATAACTTCTCCCTCGGCCGTTCTTCAGCCGGCCACTCCCTGATGTTCATTTCCCCTCCTCGCCTGCCACTACGGCCCCTTTGGGCGCTGTGTTAATCTAGTTCGCTTCGAAAATGCGACGATCTGCCGCAGGTAGCTGTCGTCGCCACCCGCTTTCACTGGAATAAGGCAAGGCCTATGCAGCGGTTGTATCGCAAGCGCATCGTTCTCGGCGTGGGTGGCGGCATCGCCGCCTACAAGAGCGCCGAGCTGATTCGCCGACTCCTGGAACACGGCGCGCAGGTGCGCGTGGTCATGACCCGTGGTGGCGCCGAGTTCATCACCCCGCTCACGCTGCAGGCGCTGTCCGGCCACCCGGTCCATCTGGACCTGCTCGACCCCGCGGCCGAAGCGGCCATGGGCCATATCGAGCTGGCCAAATGGGCCGACCTGGTGCTGATCGCCCCGGCCACTGCCGACCTGATGGCGCGCATGGCCCAGGGCATGGCCGACGACCTGCTGACCACCCTGGTACTGGCTACCGACGCCACCGTCGCCGTCGCCCCGGCGATGAACCAGGCCATGTGGCGCGACCCGGCGACCCAGGCCAACCTCGAGCTGCTGAAAAGCCGCGGCATCCAGGTATTCGGCCCGGCTTCCGGCAGCCAGGCCTGTGGCGACGTGGGCCTGGGCCGCATGCTCGAAGCCACCGACCTGGCCTGGTGCGCCGCCGAAAGCTTCAAACGCCAGGCCCTGACCGGCAAGCACGTGCTGATCACCGCCGGTCCTACGCAAGAGAACATCGACCCGGTGCGTTACATCACCAACCATAGTTCAGGGAAGATGGGCTTCGCCCTGGCCGAGGCTGCTGCCGAAGCCGGGGCCCGGGTGACCCTCGTCACCGGACCTGTGCACCTGCAGACCCCCGACCGGGTCAGCCGTATCGACGTGGTGAGCGCGCGGGACATGCTCGCGGCCTGCGAAGCTGCCATGCCTTGCGACCTGTTCATCGCCTCGGCTGCGGTCGCGGACTACCGCCCTGAGGTCGTCGCCTCACAGAAGCTTAAGAAAGATCCCACTACCGGCGACGGCATGCTGCTGCAGATGGTGCGCAATCCCGATATCCTTGCGACCATTGCCGGCCGCGCCGATCGCCCGTTCAGCGTCGGTTTCGCCGCCGAGACCGAGCACCTGCTCGACTACGCCACGCGCAAGCTCAAGGACAAGAACCTCGACCTGATCGTCGCCAATGATGTGGCCAACCCCAGCATCGGCTTCAACAGCGAGGAAAACGCCCTGACCGTGATAGACCGGCAGCAGCATCAAACCCTCTTCGCGCAGACCAGCAAAGGCAAGATTGCCCGTCAGCTGGTCGCCTTCATCGCCGAACGGCTCAACCAGGTTCAATAAGTTACATGCACGCTCTTCAAGCCAAGATCCTCGACCCTCGCCTGGGCACCGAATTCCCCCTGCCGCAGTACGCCACTCCAGGCTCGGCAGGCCTCGACCTGCGCGCCCTGCTCAAAGAAGACACCGTCCTCGAGCCAGGCCAGACCCTGCTGATCCCCACCGGCCTGTCGGTGTACATCGGCGACCCGGGCCTGGCGGCCATGATCCTGCCGCGCTCAGGCCTGGGCCATAAGCACGGCATCGTACTGGGCAACCTGGTCGGCCTGATCGACTCCGACTACCAGGGCGAGCTGATGGTGTCCTGCTGGAACCGCGGCAGCACGCCGTTCACCATCACCGTCGGCGAGCGCATCGCGCAGCTGATCCTGGTGCCGGTGGTGCAGGCGCACTTCGATATCGTCGAGCAGTTCGACGAAACCCAGCGTGGCGCCGGCGGCTTCGGCCATTCGGGCACCCGCTGAGCCGACGACAGACCGTTCGGGCCATGGATGGCGAACTCTGCGGCGAAACCACCGTCCAAGCGTTCAGTTTGTGCCTGCCCAGAAGCCTTTGAATACTTGGAGTCCCCAGAGATGAACGACATGGCCCAGCTGGTCCCCGCACTGCCCGACAGTATCTTCCGCGCCTATGACATCCGTGGCGTGGTCGGCAAGACCCTGCATGCCGAGACCGCTTACTGGATCGGCCGCGCCATTGGCGCCCAGACCCTCGCCCAGGGCGAACCGCAGATCTCGGTCGGCCGCGACGGTCGCCTGTCCGGCCCGATGCTGGTCGAGCAACTGATCAAGGGCCTGGTCGAGGCCGGTTGCCAGGTCAGCGACGTCGGCCTGGTGCCGACCCCGGCGCTGTACTACGCCGCCAATGTGCTGGCCGGCAAGTCGGGCGTGATGCTCACCGGCAGCCACAACCCGTCGGACTACAACGGTTTCAAGATCGTCATCGCCGGCGACACCCTGGCCAATGAACAGATCCAGGCCCTGCTGACCCGCCTGAAGACCAATGACCTGACCCGTGGCGATGGCCGCGTGGAAAAGGTCGAGATCCTTGAGCGCTACTTCCAGCAGATCGTCGCCGATGTGAAACTGGCCAAGCGCCTGAAGGTGGTTGTCGACTGCGGCAACGGCGCGGCCGGCGTGGTCGCTCCGCAACTGATCGAAGCGTTGAACTGTGAGGTGATCCCACTGTTCTGCGAAGTCGACGGCAACTTCCCCAACCACCACCCGGATCCGGGCAAGCCCGAGAACCTGGAGGACCTGATCGCCAAGGTGAAAGAGACCGGCGCCGATATCGGCCTGGCCTTCGATGGCGACGGTGACCGCGTGGGTGTGGTGACCAACACCGGCAGCATCGTCTACCCCGACCGCCTGCTGATGCTGTTCGCCCAGGACGTGCTGTCGCGCAACCCGGGCGCCGAGATCATCTTCGACGTCAAATGCACGCGCCGCCTGACCCCGCTGATCGAACAGCACGGTGGCCGCGCGCTGATGTGGAAGACCGGCCACTCGCTGATCAAGAAGAAGATGAAACAGACCGGCTCGCTGCTGGCCGGCGAGATGAGCGGGCACATCTTCATCAAGGAGCGCTGGTACGGTTTCGACGACGGCATCTACAGCGCCGCGCGCCTGCTGGAGATCCTCAGCAAGGCCGGGCAGGACGCCGAAAGCCTGTTCGCCGCATTCCCCAATGATATTTCCACGCCGGAAATCAACATTGATGTGACCGACGAGGGTAAATTCAGCATCATTGATGCACTGCAACGCGACGCCGACTGGGGCGAAGCCAGCCTGACCACCATCGACGGTGTGCGGGTCGACTACCCCAACGGCTGGGGCCTGGTTCGCGCCTCCAACACCACACCGGTGCTGGTGCTGCGCTTCGAGGCCGACAGCGCCGCAGAACTCGACCGAATCAAGGCTGTATTCCGCACGCAGCTGCTGCGGGTCCAACCAGGCCTGCAACTGCCGTTCTGACGACTATCCGTTCCTTACCTGGAGCCCTGCATGACCCTCGATCGCGATGCCGCTTCCCATGTAGCCGAGGTTTTGTCCGAAGCACTGCCTTACATCCGCCGCTTCGTCGGCAAGACCCTGGTGATCAAGTACGGCGGCAACGCGATGGAGAGCGAGGAGCTCAAGACCGGCTTCGCCCGTGACATCGTGCTGATGAAGGCCGTGGGCATCAACCCGGTGGTGGTGCACGGTGGCGGCCCGCAGATCGGCGACCTGCTCAAGCGCCTGTCGATAGACAGCCACTTCATCGATGGCATGCGCGTGACCGACGCGGCGACCATGGACGTGGTGGAGATGGTCCTGGGCGGCCAGGTGAACAAGGACATCGTCAACCTGATCAACCGCCACGGCGGCAGCGCCATCGGCCTGACCGGCAAGGATGCTGAGCTGATCCGCGCCAAGAAGCTCACCGTCACCCGCCAGACGCCGGAGATGACCACCCCGGAAATCATCGACATCGGCCATGTCGGCGAGGTCGTCAGCGTCAACACCGACTTGCTGAACATGCTGGTCAAGGGTGACTTCATCCCGGTGATCGCGCCGATCGGCGTGGGCGCCAACGGCGAGTCGTACAACATCAATGCCGACCTCGTGGCCGGCAAGGTGGCCGAGGCGCTGAAGGCCGAGAAGCTGATGCTGCTGACCAACATCGCCGGCCTGATGGACAAGCAGGGCGAGGTCCTCACGGGGCTGAGTACCGAGCAGGTCAACGAACTGATCGCCGATGGCACCATCTACGGCGGCATGCTGCCGAAGATCAAGTGCGCACTGGATGCCGTCCAGGGTGGCGTGAACAGCTCGCACATCATCGACGGTCGCGTGCCGAATGCCGTGCTGCTGGAGATCTTCACCGACAGCGGCGTGGGCACGCTGATCAGCAACCGCAAACCACGCTGATCCAGCTGTAATCCTATCGCGGGGCAGGCCCGCTCCCGGCTGGGAGCAGGCCTGCCCCGCGATGCATCCATCCCCGCTCACTCAAAAAGATGGCTTATAGCCATTACCCTTGATGTTTGACTATCAAGAATCCCGGTAGACTGCCGAAACAACGTGACAGCATGCTTGCTCGTTACGAATAGTTTCTATTTACCTGGAGAACACGCGTGAAATACGCATCACAAGGACTCGTGCTGGCAGCCGCCCTGGCTGTCGGGTCCATCGCCGGCTGTGCCACCGAAACCTCCACCGCTGTTGCCGTGCAACAGGTCGAAAGCGTCAGTCGTCCCTACAGCGGCGTGCGCACGCCGATCGCCGTGGGCAAGTTCGACAACCGCTCCAGCTACATGCGCGGCATCTTCTCCGACGGCGTCGACCGCCTCGGCGGCCAGGCCAAGACCATCCTGATCACCCACCTGCAGCAGACCAACCGTTTCAACGTGCTGGACCGCGATAACATGGGCGAGATCCAGCAGGAAGCGGCCATCAAGGGCCAGGCCCAGCGCCTGAAGGGCGCCGACTTCGTGGTGACCGGCGACGTCACCGAGTTCGGCCGCAAGGAAGTCGGCGATCACCAGCTGTTCGGCATCCTCGGCCGCGGCAAGACCCAGATCGCCTACGCCAAGGTCGCCCTGAACATCGTCAACATCAGCACATCCGAAGTGGTCTATTCGAGCCAAGGCGCCGGTGAATACGCCCTGTCCAACCGTGAAGTCATCGGCTTCGGCGGCACCGCCAGCTACGACTCGACCCTCAACGGCAAAGTGCTCGACCTGGCCATGCGCGAAGCTGTCAACAAGCTGGTGGGCGCAGTCGAAAGCGGCCAGTGGAAACCACAGGCGCAATAACAAGCACAACACGACAAGGAAGACCGTTCGATGAGCATCACCTACCCGGCCTGGCGCACTGTCGCCGGGCTGCTGCTGGGCAGCGTCCTGCTGGCCGGCTGCAATTCGCCCAAGACCCTGTACCAGTGGGAAAGCTACCAGCCCCAGGTATACGGCTACCTCAAAGGTGACGCCAAGGAAGAACAGGTCACCGCCCTGGAGCGCGACCTGGAGAAGATCAAGGCCAAGAACGGCGCAGTGCCACCGGGCTACCACGCGCAGCTGGGCCTGCTGTACTCCAGCCTGGGCAAGGATGACCAGATGATCCAGCAGTTCCGTACCGAAAAAGCGCTGTTCCCTGAGTCGGCGGCCTACATGGACTTCCTGATGAGCAACGCCAGCAAGGGAGCCCAGCAATGATCAAGCGCCTGACCCAACTGATCGTCGGCGCCTGCGTGCTGGCCCTGTTCGCCGGCTGCGCCGAGCGCAAGAGCATCGACTATTCGGCCTACAAGCAGAGCCGACCGAAGTCGATCCTGATCCTGCCGCCGCTGAACGAGTCGCCCGACGTCAAGGCCACCTACAGCATGCTGTCCCAGGTCACCTATCCGCTGGCCGAGGCCGGCTACTACGTGATGCCGGTGGCGCTGGTGGACGAGACGTTCCGCCAGAACGGCCTGACCACGCCGGCCGATATCCACCAGTTGCCCACAGCCAAGCTGAACGAGATCTTCGGCGCCGACGCCGGCCTGTACGTGACCGTCAGCGACTACGGCACCCGCTACATGGTGCTGAGCAGCGCGACCATCGTCACTGCCAGCGCCAAACTGGTCGACCTGAAGACCGGTGCCACCTTGTGGACCGGCAGTGCCACGGCCTCCAGCGAGGAAGGCAAGCAGAACCAGGGTGGCCTGATCGGCATGCTGGTGGCGGCGGCCATCAACCAGATCATCAGCAGCGTGCAGGATGATGCCGGCTACCCGATCGCCGGGATGACCAGCGCACGCCTGCTGACGCCCTACCCGAATGGCGGGATCCTCTACGGGCCACGTTCGCCGAAGTACGGCACAGACTGACACGACGCGCAGGCGGCCCAAGGGCCGCCTTTCTTTTCCAGTTCGGAAAAATCCTACCGCCAGCACGGACAGGCACTACAACACGCATCTCTGCCAGCCGACTAGCATTCCAACTCCACCCCATCGGAGATACAGCGATGCAGAAAGAACTGGTCAAATATGGCAGCGATGTTTCCGCAGGCAGCTACGAATGCGCCGACTGCGGACGCAAGTACTCCAACCAGGGCAAGACCTCGATGCCTCCCTGCCCTGACTTCACCCCCGGCACCCACCCCAAGCGTGGCTGGAAGATCCTCACCGGCGTCGGTGATGCCGTGCAGGACCCTTACCCGAACCGCAGCTGAACCGCAGGCACGAAAAAGGCGACCCGGAGGTCGCCTTTTTCGTGCTTGCGGGCCGGTCAGATACCGTACTGCGCGCGGTAGGCCTCGACCGCCGGCAGGTGCTGCTTGAGCTGCGGATCGTCGGCCAGGAACTCCAGCACCTGGGTCAGCGAGACGATGCTGACCACCGGGATACCGAAGTCGCGTTCGACTTCCTGGATCGCCGACAGCGCGCCATTGCCCCGCTCTTCGCGGTTCAGTGCGATCAGCACACCGGCGGCCTTGGCCTGCTGGGCGTTGATGATCTGCATGACCTCGCGGATCGCGGTGCCGGCAGTGATCACGTCGTCGATGATCAGCACGTCACCGGCCAGCGGGGCACCGACCAGGCTGCCGCCCTCGCCGTGGTCCTTGGCCTCTTTGCGGTTGAAGCACCACGGCACGTCGAGCTGGTGCTGCTCGGCCAGGGCCACGGCAGTGGCCGCCGCCAGGGGAATGCCCTTGTAGGCCGGGCCGAACAGCACGTCGAAGGGGATCTTGCTGTCGACGATGGCCGCCGCGTAGCAACGCCCCAGCTGCGCCAGGGCGGACCCGGTATTGAACAGGCCAGCATTGAAGAAGTACGGGCTGGTACGCCCCGATTTCAGGGTGAACTCACCGAAGCGCAGAACGCCGCGATCGATGGCAAAACGGATGAAGTCGCGCTGATACGGCTGCATGAAAGGTCCCGGACACCACGGATTTAGCTAAATGTGTTGAGCTCGGGTATCATACACGCACGAGATTTTTGGGGCCATTTATGCGGATCATCAGTGTGAACGTAAATGGCATTCAGGCTGCGGCCGAGCGTGGATTGCTCAGCTGGTTGCAAGCCCAGAATGCCGACGTCATCTGCCTTCAGGATACCCGCGCCTCGGCCTTTGAACTCGACGACCCAGCTTTCCAGCTCGATGGCTATTTCCTTTACGCCTGCGACGCGGAGGTGCCCACCCAAGGTGGCGTGGCACTTTACTCGCGCATGCAGCCCAAGGCAGTCATCACCGGCCTGGGCTTCGAGACAGCCGACCGCTACGGGCGTTATCTGCAAGCAGATTTCGACAAAGTCAGTATTGCCAGCCTGTTGCTGCCTTCGGGCATGAACGGGGACGAAGACTTGAACCAGAAGTTCAAGTTGATGGACGACTTCGCCAAGTACCTGGACAAGCAACGCCGCAAGCGTCGCGAGTACATCTACTGCGGCTCGTTCTACGTGGCGCAGCAGAAGCTCGACATCAAGAACTGGCGTGACAGCCAACAGTCGCCGGGCTTCCTGCCACCCGAACGCGCCTGGATGGACGCCATCGTCGGCGACATGGGTTATGTCGATGCCCTGCGCGAAGTCAGCCGTGAAGGCGACCAGTACAGCTGGTGGCCGGACAACGAGCAGGCCGAGATGCTCAACCTGGGTTACCGGTTCGACTACCAGATCCTCACCCCAGGCCTGCGCCGTTTCGTGCGCAACGCCCGCCTGCCGCGCCAGCCGCGCTTCTCCCAGCACGCGCCGCTGATCGTGGACTACGACTGGACGCTGACCATCTGAGAATGGCACGCACAAAAAAGCCGACCATCAGGTCGGCTTTTTTGTGTCTATCTGATCGGCCGCCAGATGAAGGGATAGCGATACGGCTGCCCTTCATTGGCCTTGACCGCTGCCAGGATGATCAGGATCAGCACCGTCACCATCAGCACGGCGAACAGCAGGATGCCGATGAACACGAACATCAGCAGGAAGCAGACGAAGCCGGCGATGGTCACGCTGATCTGGAAGTTCAGCGCCTCCTTGCCCTGGGCATCAATAAAAGGATCCTGCTCGCGCTTGAGGTGCCACAGCACCAGCGGGCCCAGCAAATGCCCCAGAGGCAGCACCAGCCCCAACAATGCCGAGAGGTGGCAGAACATTGCCCATTGCCTGATATCGGCGCTGGGCGGGGTGATCGGTAGATCCGAATCGTTCATGTCCCGCACCTCCCTGGCGTCTGCTCAGTCGGCCAGCGCCGCTTTCTGCAGTTCGAAGATCTCGTCCATGCCCTTCTGCGCCAGCGCCAGCATGGCGTTGAAGTCGGCAGGCTGGAACGGCGCGCCCTCGGCGGTGCCCTGCACCTCGATGAAACCACCGGCGCTGGTCATGACCACGTTCAGGTCGGTCTCGGCGGCAGAGTCCTCGAGGTAGTCGAGGTCGAGCACGGCCTCGCCCTGGTACATGCCCACCGATACCGCGGCAATCATGTGCTTGAGCGGGTTGCCACCCTTGAGGCCGCCACGTTTCTTGATCACCGCCAGGGCGTCGCACAGGGCAACCATGGCGCCGGTGATCGAGGCAGTGCGGGTGCCGCCGTCGGCCTGGATCACGTCGCAGTCGACGTACAGGGTGATGTCGCCGAGCTTGCTCATGTCCAGCGCAGCGCGCAGGGAGCGGCCGATAAGGCGCTGGATCTCTAGGGTGCGGCCGCCTTGCTTGCCACGGCTGGCCTCGCGCTGGTTACGCTCGCCGGTGGAGCGCGGCAGCATGCCGTACTCGGCGGTCAGCCAACCTTGGCCCTGGCCTTTGAGGAAGCGGGGAACACCGTTCTCGACGCTGACCGTGCAGATGACCTTGGTGTCACCGAACTCGACCAGAACCGATCCTTCGGCGTGCTTGGTGTAGTTGCGGGTAATGCGGATCGAGCGGAGCTGATCGGCGGCGCGACCACTTGGACGTTTCATCTGGAATACCTGTACGGGGACATTTGAATCTGCCGAGCATTATAGAGCCCGACGCCCGGCGAAGGCACGCCTGTCGTCGCGCTTGCGCAGCCTGTCGTGTTTTCCGACAGGTTTCGGGGCGACCGTTAGCATGGCTGGATTGGGCGCCCACGCCGCACTGCGCTACAATCCTGCGCCTTGCAGCCGACAGGCTCTCCGTCCACCTGAATACGCGAGGTACTCCCCATGGTGCATAGCATGACCGCTTTTGCTCGTGTCGAGCGCGCTGGCAGCCAAGGCACCCTGGTCTGGGAGCTGCGCTCGGTCAACCACCGCTATCTCGAACCCCACCTGCGCCTGCCCGAGGCCCTGCGCGACCTCGAAGGCGCCGTACGCGAAGGCCTGCGCCAAGGCCTCTCGCGCGGCAAGGTCGAGTGCACCCTGCGTCTGAGCGAGGACAGCACCGGCAAGCCACTGCAGGTCGATCGCGAACGTGCCGCGCAACTGGTCGCCGCCGCCGAAACCGTCGCCAGCCTGATCAAGCAACCGGCACCGCTCAACCCGCTGGAAGTACTGGCCTGGCCGGGCGTGCTGGTGGCCGACGCCACCGATCCGCAAGCGCTCAACGCCGAGGCCATAGCGCTGTTCGACGAAGCCCTGACCGAACTCAAGGCCGGCCGCCAACGCGAAGGCGCCGAGCTGGCCCGCCTGATCAACGAACGTCTGGACAGCATGACCAGCGAAGTCGCCACCCTGCGCGCCCTGGTGCCGCAGATGCTCGCCGCACAGCGGCAGAAGGTCCTCGACCGCTTCAGCGACATGCAGGCCGAGCTCGACCCACAACGCCTGGAACAGGAGATGGTCCTGCTGGCGCAGAAAAGCGACGTCGCCGAAGAGCTGGACCGCCTCAGCACTCACGTCACCGAAGTACGCCGGGTACTCAAGTCGGGCGGCGCCGCCGGCCGGCGCCTGGACTTCCTGATGCAGGAGCTCAACCGCGAAGCCAACACCCTTGGCTCCAAGGCATTCGACCCACGCAGCACGCAGGCGGCAGTCAACCTGAAGGTGCTGATCGAACAGATGCGTGAACAAGTACAGAACATCGAGTAAGGCCACCCCTACCATGAACCACAGCAGCGGCACCCTCTACATCGTCTCGGCCCCGTCCGGCGCCGGCAAGACCAGCCTGGTCACTGAGCTGATCAGGCAAGACCCGCGTGTGAGCGTCTCGGTATCGCATACCACGCGCAAGATGCGCCCAGGCGAAAAGCATGGAACGAACTATCACTTCGTCAGCCATGACGAGTTCAAGACACTCATCGCCAAGAATGACTTCCTTGAGCATGCCGAGGTGTTCGGCAATTTCTACGGTACTTCCCGCAGCGCGATGCAGCAGACGCTGAACAAGGGAAAAGACCTGATACTGGAAATCGACTGGCAAGGAGCCCGTCAGGTACGCAAGCTAATGCCAAAAGCGCGCTCGATCTTCATCCTGCCACCGAGCCAGCAGGCCCTGCGCCAACGCTTGGACGGTCGCGGCCAGGACAGCGAAGAAATCATCGCCGGACGCATGAAGGAAGCGGTCAGCGAGATGGAGCATTACAACGAGTACGAGTACGTCATCATCAACGACAAGTTTGATGATGCACTCGAAGACCTCAAGGCGGTGTTCCGCTCGAACCGCGAAGATGGTGCGGATGCCGTGCAGCATGCCGAAAAGCTGAAGCTGGATAACCAGCAGCGAGTACACCGAGCACTACTCAAAGAGCTGATCGGCTGAAGATAGCCTGGGTCTCTATGAGGCCCATTCGCCGCGGTTCGTCGCCACGACAAGCCGGCTCCCACAAGGGTATGCAATCTCCTGTGGGAGCCGGCTTGCCGGCGATGGGCTGCAAAGCAGCCCCTTTTTCCTTACTCCT
The DNA here is from genome assembly GCF_024749165.1 of Pseudomonas sp. B21-023. Classification (NCBI taxonomy): domain Bacteria; kingdom Pseudomonadati; phylum Pseudomonadota; class Gammaproteobacteria; order Pseudomonadales; family Pseudomonadaceae; genus Pseudomonas; species Pseudomonas sp. B21-023. The sequence goes on from NZ_CP087190.1 coordinate 5,758,060, forward strand.
GCAGCTGCAACGTCGCCTGCTGACGCAGGGTAGCCCCCAGGAAGTACGCCGGCGCACGCAGCCGCGACAGCAGCATCAGCACGATGCCCAGCGCCGAAATGATCGCCGCGATCACGAATACCAGCCCCAGCCCCCCAACATGCGAGCCGCTGCCAAAGTCTGGCGAGGCGCTGTCGATCGCCGTGCGCAGGAAGATCACCGACAGGATCAGGCCACCCACCAGCGGGCACACGCCGCGCATGAAAAAGTGGCGCACGCTGTCGAACAGGCTGCGGCGGAAGTACCACACGCAGGCGAAGGCGGTCAGCGAATAGTAGAAGCAGATCATCATGCCCAGGGCGGTGATGGTGTCGGCCAGCACGTTCTCGCTGAGGGTACGCATGGTCACGTAGAACAGGCCTGCGGCAATACCGGCACAGATGGTCGCGTAGCGCGGCGTCTGCGAACGCGGGCAAACAGTGGCGAAGCGTTGCGGCACTGCACCGTAGTAACCCATGGCAAGCAGGGTGCGCGCCGGCGAGACGAAGGTCGATTGCAGCGAGGCGGCGGTGCTGGCCAGCACCGCGATCGACATCAGGATCGCCAGCGGTCCCATCACCGGCCCGGCCAGGTGGGCGAACACGTTCTCCTGGATGCGCGGATTGTTCAGGCCCAGGCCGTGCTCACTGATCCCGGCAAACTGCAGGGTGGCGATGGCGGTGAGCAGGTACAGGCCGAGAATCAGCAGCACGGTCCAGGTTGCCGCCTTGCCCGGCACTTCATCGCTGCCGATCGACTCTTCGCTGACGGTCAGGCACACGTCCCAGCCCCAGAAAATGAAAATCGACAACGACAGGCCGGCGGCAAAGGCCGAGAACGACTCGACACCGAACGGGTTGAACCAGGCCAGGTCGAACGCCAGCGGCGGCGGCGCAGTGGTCTCGCCGAACGCTGCGAAGGCGAAGCCGATCAGCACCAGCAACTGCAAGGCCACCAAGCCGTACTGCACCGTCATGGTGGTGGCCATGCCGCGACAGCAGATCCACACCGCCAGGGCGATGAACACGCAACAGGTGGTGACGTTGATCAACAGGTTGTCCGCCAACGCGGCCAGCTCCTGGTTGCCGGTGATCTGGGCCAGGAACAGGTAGAAGAAGTCCACCGCCACGCCTGCCAGGTTGGACAGCACGATGGTGGTGGCGACCACCAGCCCCCATCCGCCGATCCAGCCGATCATCGGGCCGAAGGCCCGGGCCGACCAGGTGAAAGACGTGCCGCTGTCGGGCTCCGCCGAGTTCAGCTCGCGGTAGCCCAGGGCGACCAGCAGCATCGGCAGGAAGCCGACGATGAACACCGCCGGCAGGTGGGCGCCGACTTCACGCACGGTCGGGCCGAGCGCGCCAGTCAGGGTGTAGACCGGCGCAATGGTGGAAATGCCCAGCACGACGCTGGCCAGCAGACCGAGGCGGCCCTTGGCCAGGCCCTTGCTGCGCTGGGTGTTGCCCGAGTCGGCCGCCACGTCGGGGGGGCGGCCGGCTTCTGTGTAATCGCTCATGAGTATTTGCCGTAACTATTGGAATTGTTTTCACAGGCCCGCCGTAGCGGGCCCGCTTCCACTCATTGAAAGCTCACTGCCGGGGTGGGTCATCCGAGACTACCGGGTGACGTCAGAGGATCTTCTGGCGCACACCCTCCCGTGCAGCATGGGCAATGCAGGCCTCGCGGAACGCCTCGAACAGGCGCAGCGAAACCGGGTTTTCGGCGAAACGCCATTCAGGGTGCCACTGCACGCCGAGTACAAAGCCCGGCGCATCAGGCATCGACACCGCTTCGATCAGGCCATCCGGGGCCCGTGCCTCGACGCGCAGGCCCGGGGCCAGGCGGTCGATGCCCTGGCTGTGCAGCGAGTTGACCTCGAACCGCGCAGCCAGGCCCAGGCGCTCGAGCACCCCACCCGGCTGTATGCCGACGGGGTGACGAGGGCCGTATTGCACCTCCAGGGGTGCGTCCTCAGGTTCGCGGTGGTCCAGGTAGCCGGGCAATTCCTGCACCCGCTGGTGCAGGCTGCCACCGAGGGCCACGTTCAGTTCCTGGAAGCCACGGCAGATGCAGAACACCGGCACACCCGCGGCAATGGCCGCCTGCAGCAGCGGCAAGGTCAGGCGGTCACGTGCAAGATCGTGCCGGGTGCCTTCCGCGCTGGGCGCGCCATTGTAATGATGCGGCTCGACATTTGAAGGCGAACCGGTAAAAAGAATGCCATCGAGCCTGGCCAGCAGCGTCTGCGTGTCGCTGCCGCCGTCACGGGCCGGCAGGATCAGCGGCAGCCCGGCAAAGCCCGCGGCCTCGACATACTTGTCGCCCACCGTGTGCGACGAGTTCTTCCCCACCTGCTGGCGGCAGGCGCTGACACCGATCAAGGGGACCGCAATTGCGCTCATGGGCTTACACCGTGTGCAGGTACCAGTTGTACTCGAGGTCGGAGATCGACACTTCGAACTCGGCCAGCTCGCTTTCCTTGCAGGCCACGAAGATGTCGATGTAGTCCGGGCTGATGTATTGGTTGAGGACTTCGCTGTCATCCAGCGCGCGCAGGGCATCACGCAGGTTGTTCGGCAGGCTCTGCTCCAGCTGCTCGTACGAGTTGCCTTCGATCGGCGCGTCCGGCTCGACCTTGTTGGTCAGGCCGTGGTGGATGCCGGCGAGGATCGCCGCGAGCATCAGGTACGGGTTGGCATCGGCGCCGGCCACGCGGTGCTCGATGCGCACGTTCTCGCTGCTGTCGGTCGGCACGCGGACAGCCACCGTGCGGTTGTCCAGGCCCCAGCTCGGCGCGTTGGGCACATAGAACTGTGCACCGAAGCGACGGTACGAGTTGATGTTCGGGCAGAGGAATGCCATCGATGCCGGCATGGTTTCCAGCACGCCACCAATGGCGTGGCGCAGGGCGTCGCTTTGCAGCGGGTCGGCATTGGCGAAGATGTTCTTGCCGGTTTTCTTGTCCAGCAACGAAATGTGTACGTGCAGGCCATTGCCCGCCTGGCCCGGATAGGGCTTGGCCATGAAGGTGGAGTCCATCTCATGGTCGTAGGCGACGTTCTTGATCAGGCGCTTGAGCAGGATCGCGTAGTCACAGGCCTTCAGCGGGTCGGCGACGTGGTGCAGGTTCACCTCGAACTGCGCCGGGGCGCTTTCCTTGACGATGGCGTCGGCCGGCAAGCCCTGCTCCTTGGCAGCTTCGAGCATGTCCTGCAGGCAGTCGGCGTATTCGTCGAGATCGTCGATCAGGTACACCTGGGTCGACTGCGGGCGCTTGCCTGAAATCGGCGAGCGCGGCGGCTGCGGGCGACCGTTGAGGTTGTCCTGGTCGATCAGGTAGAACTCCAGCTCGAACGCGGCGCAGATATCCAGGCCCAGGTCGTCGAACTTGCTCACCACCTGGCGCAGCACTTCCCGCGGGTCGGCGAAAAACGGCGCACCGTCCAGCTCATGCATGGTCATCAGCAACTGGGCGGTCGGGCGTTTCTGCCAGGGTTCGTCGCACAGCGTGCCGGCAATCGGGAAACAGATGCGGTCGGCGTCACCGATGTCCAGGCCCAGCCCGGTGCTTTCGACGGTCGAGCCGTTGATATCCAGGGCAAACAGCGACGCCGGCAGGTTGATGCCCTTCTCGTACACCTTGTGCAGGCTGGCGCGCTCGATGCGCTTGCCGCGCACCACGCCGTTCATGTCGGAGATCAGCAGGTCGACGTACTGGGTATCCGGATGGGCATCCAGGAATTCATTCATCTCGCGGGAAGAACTGGCGCACGGGGAGACCGACGTCATGGCTGTACATCCTTTGATTCGGAGCGGCGATGTGGGAACTGCGGATGACGCCTTGTAGGGCGACGATGGTGCTGCTGTTGTTCTTTTCACTGGCCCATCGTTGGGGGCTGGTTGCCGACCGGCTGCATTGATTCCCGGGGGCCGTTCCACTATAAAATGGCCAAAACGCAACAGACATTGGCATTTAGGCAAGCAGAGCGTGCACCGATGCAATATCAGATCAACCATGCGGACCTTTCCCTGGTCCTGGCACTGGAGCGCGGCCGCTCGCTGGCCAAGGCAGCCGAACTGCTCAAGGTCGACGTTTCGACGGTGTTCCGCTCGATCCGCCGGCTGGAGTCGGCGCTGGGCACCGCCTTGTTCGTCAAGAGCCGTAAAGGCTACCTGCCCACCGACACCGCCCAGGCCCTGGCCGAGCAGGCCGAGCGCGCCGAACAGGCACTGGATGCGGCGCGCATCGCCCTGACCAGCGGCGAACAGGTGGTCAGCGGCACCGTGCGCCTGACCTGCACCGAGGCCGTGCTGCACAGCCTGCTGCTGCCGGCGCTGGCCGAGTTCATGCCCAACTATCCTGCGTTGTCGCTGGAGATGGGCACCTCCAACACCTTCGCCAACCTCAGCCGTCGCGATGCCGACATCGCCTTGCGCCTGACCAACACGCCGCCTGAGCATCTTGTCGGGCGCTGCCTGGGCTCGACCTCCTACGTGGTCTGCGGCCAGCCGGCGCTGCGCGAGCGGCTGCAGGAGGCGCCCCTGAGTGTGCCCTGGATCGCCCCCGACGATTCCATGCAGGACCACGCCACCGTGGTCTGGCGCAACCAGCAGCATCCCGGCCTGATCCCGCGCTACCAGTGCAGCGGCATGTCGACCATCGCCCAACTGGTGACCACCGGCCTGGGCGTGGCGGCGCTGCCCGACTACATGGTCCACGACCTGCCCGGCGTCGAGGCGCTGAGCGGCCCGCTGCCCGGCTGCGACACCCAGTTGTGGCTGCTGACGCGGCCCGATTGCCGTGCCCTGCGCTCGGTGCAGACGTTGTTCGAAGAGCTGACCCCGCGCCTGCGCGACGCAATGTTGCGTTAACGCGCCAAGGACGGTTGTGCCGGCGATGGACAGCACGCTATTGTCGGGCATCGGCGGTTGGCTGCAGTTGCCTGGATCGGCCCTATCGCGGGGCAAGCCCGCTCCCACGTTGCCCGATTCGGGAACACATGCGTGGGAGCGGGCTTGCCCCGCGATACAGGCGCCACAGGTACACCCGACAAAACAGTCCTTCCCTATTGGCTGGTGATTTTTTAAACTATCGAGTCCGCCTGCCCATTCTGGGCTGCACGCCTAACCGCATTTGCTACTGAGGAAGACCATGGCCCGCGTAACTGTTGAAGACTGCCTGGAACACGTGGATAACCGCTTTGAGCTGGTCATGCTCTCGACCAAGCGCGCCCGCCAGCTGGCTACCGGCGGCAAAGAGCCACGCGTTGCGTGGGAAAACGACAAGCCTACCGTCGTCGCCCTGCGTGAAATCGCCGAAGGCATCGTCACGCCAGAGTTCATCGCCGCCGAAGAGATCGTCACCGAGGATCCGGTATTCGCCGCGTTCGAGGACGAGAACAACGAGGCCGTCTGATTGATGCCCAGTCGACACCGTGCGGCGCAAGGCCCTCTTCTACTGCAAGAGGTGAAACCATGCCGGGTATAGAAGCCCTCGCCGAACGGCTGTCGACCTATCTGGGCCCCGAACAGGTCAACTTGGTTCGTCGGGCCTACTTCTACGCCGAACAGGCCCACGATGGCCAGCGCCGCCGCAGCGGCGAGCCCTACGTGACCCATCCGCTGGCGGTCGCCAGCATCCTCGCCGACATGCACATGGACCATCAGAGCCTGATGGCGGCCATGCTGCACGACGTGATCGAAGACACCGGCATCGCCAAGGAAGCCTTGAGCCAGCAATTCGGCGAGACCGTCGCCGAACTGGTCGACGGGGTCAGCAAGCTGACCCAGATGAACTTCGAGACCAAGGCCGAGGCGCAGGCCGAGAACTTCCAGAAGATGGCCATGGCCATGGCCCGCGATATCCGCGTGATCCTGGTCAAGCTGGCCGACCGCCTGCACAACATGCGCACCCTGGAAGTGCTCTCCGGCGAGAAACGCCGACGCATCGCCAAGGAAACCCTCGAAATCTACGCCCCCATCGCCAACCGGCTGGGGATGCACACCGTGCGCGTGGAGTTCGAGGACCTCGGCTTCAAGGCCATGCACCCGATGCGCTCGTCGCTGATCCACCGGGCGGTGAAGGCCGCGCGCGGCAACCGCAAGGAAATCGTCGCCAAGATCGAGACCTCGCTGGCCAACTGCCTGGCCGCCGACGGTATCGAAGGCGAGGTCAGCGGCCGGCAGAAACACCTCTATGGCATCTACAAGAAGATGCGCGGCAAGCGCCGCGCCTTCACCGAGATCATGGACGTGTACGCCTTCCGCATCATCGTCGACAAGGTCGACACCTGCTACCGCGTGCTCGGCGCCGTGCACAACCTGTACAAGCCACTGCCGGGTCGCTTCAAGGACTACATCGCGATCCCCAAGGCCAACGGCTACCAGTCGTTGCACACCACGCTGTTCGGCATGCACGGGGTGCCCATCGAAATCCAGATCCGCACCCGCGAAATGGAAGAGATGGCCAACAATGGCATCGCCGCGCATTGGCTGTACAAGTCCAACGAGGAAGAGCAGCCAAAAGGCAGCCATGCCCGCGCCCGCCAATGGGTCAAAGGCATCCTCGAGCTGCAGCAGCGCGCCGGCAACTCGCTGGAATTCATCGAGAGCGTGAAGATCGACCTGTTCCCGGACGAGGTCTACGTCTTCACCCCCAAAGGCCGGATCATGGAGCTGCCCAAAGGCTCCACCGCGGTCGACTTCGCCTACGCGGTGCACACCGACGTCGGCAACAGCTGCATCGCCTGCCGCATCAATCGCCGCCTGGCGCCGCTGTCCGAGCCGTTGCAGAGCGGCTCCACCGTCGAGATCGTCAGCGCACCGGGCGCCCGGCCGAATCCGGCCTGGCTCAACTTCGTGGTCACCGGCAAGGCGCGCACGCACATCCGCCACGCTCTCAAACAGCAGCGCCGCTCCGAGTCCATCAGCCTTGGCGAGCGCCTGCTGAACAAGGTACTGACCGGCTTCGACAGCAGCCTGGAAAAGATTCCCCAGGAGCGTATCCAGTCGATCCTCACCGAGTATCGCCTGGAGCTGGTCGAGGACCTGCTCGAAGACATCGGCCTGGGCAACCGCATGGCCTACGTGGTCGCCCGACGCCTGTTGTCCGCCGAAGGCGAGCAGCTTCCGGCCCCGGAAGGCCCGCTGGCGATCCGCGGTACCGAGGGCCTGGTGCTCAGCTACGCCAAATGCTGCACGCCGATCCCGGGCGACCCGATCGTCGGCCACCTGTCGGCGGGCAAGGGCATGGTCGTGCACCTGGAAGACTGCCGTAACATCAGTGAAGTCCGCCATAACCCGGAGAAGTGCCTGCAGCTCTCCTGGGCCAAGGACATCACCGGCGAGTTCAACGTCGAGCTGCGCGTCGAGCTGGAACACCAGCGCGGCCTGATCGCCCTGCTGGCCAGCAGCGTCAATGCCGCCGACGGCAACATCGAGAAAATCAGCATGGACGAACGCGACGGCCGTATCAGCGTGGTCCAACTGGTGGTCAGCGTGCACGACCGCGTGCACCTGGCCCGTGTGATCAAGAAGCTGCGCACCTTGACCGGCGTGGTCCGCATCACCCGGATGCGTGCGTAGTCCGCCAACCGCAAGGAGTCATCATGAGCAAGACCGTCATCACCAGCGATAAAGCCCCTGCCGCCATCGGCACCTACTCGCAAGCGATCAAGGCTGGCAACACCGTGTACATGTCGGGTCAGATCCCGCTCGACCCGAAGACCATGGAGCTGGTCGAAGGCTTCGAAGCCCAGACCGTCCAGGTGTTCGAGAACCTGAAGTCGGTGGCTGAAGCTGCTGGCGGTTCGTTCAAGGACATCGTCAAGCTGAACATCTTCCTCACCGACCTGAGCCACTTCGCCAAGGTCAACGAGATCATGGGCCGTTACTTCGAACAGCCTTACCCGGCCCGCGCCGCCATCGGCGTGGCCGCGCTGCCGAAGGGTGCCCAGGTCGAGATGGACGCCATCCTGGTCCTCGAGTAATACCCCGGTGACGGGCCAAGGCCCGTCACCCCCTCCTGCCTCAAGGTTTTCACCATGCGCCACGCATTGCCTCTCACGCTGGCAGCCCTGCTCCTGGGCGGCTGCGCCAGCCACAAGCCTGAAGATTTCAACGGCACCTGGATCAACCAGGCCGCCATCGATGCCGCCAGCAAAGGCACCAGCCTGCGCCAGGCCCTGGATGCCAAGGGCCCGGTGTTCGAGTGGAAGATCGACGTCAAGAACCAGCAGGCCAGCTTCAGCAATGGCTTCGAGGCCGCCGACGGGCGCCTGAGCGCCAACGAGAAGGACTGGCAGGTCACCTTCGAAGGCGACCTGACCGAACAGCTCAAGCTCGATGGCGACGAACTCGTGGCGATCGACCCCTCCGGCCATGAGCAGACCTTCGTGCGCAGCAAGGCGGCAGAAGGCGCTGCACTGGGCGGCAGCTTCGAGAAGGCGCTGTACCAGCAATACCTGGGCGGCGACTGGAAGATCGTCGAGGGCCAGGGCAAGGGCGCGGTGGTGCGCTTCAGCGATACCGGCAACGTCACCGGCCTGCCCGGCCCGGACCGCTTTGCCCTGTGCCTGGCGGGTGACTGCGCGACCATGGGCGATGGCAACGACAGCCTGTGGCTGGAGCGCAACCAGCGTGGCGCCCCGTGGATCTTCAAGCGCGATGGCGACACCCTGGAGATCTTCCAGGCAGTCAACCGCGCCCAGCCGGATGAGATGCCGCAACTGACTGCCGGCGCCCGGCAGTGGGTGCTGGAAAAGGATTAGCCATCAGCGCGGCGACCCGACTGGCCCCGCGATGGGGCCGGCTCTCTCAACCACGCCCTTGGAGAATGGCCGCATAGCCTTCTTTATAGCTCGGATACTGCGGCACCCATCCTAGCGCCCGCGCCCGCGCATTGCTGCAACGCTTGCTGCCGGTACGCCGCACCCGCTGCTGGTCCGACCACTCGGTGACCCCCAGGTACTCGCGCAGCCAGCCCACCACGTCAGCCAGCGCTGCCGGGTCGTCATCGACACCGATATAGCAGTCGTCCAGCACCACGCCCCGGGCATCGGCCTGCAGCAGGTGCGCCAGCAAACCAGCGGCATCCTCGGCGTGAATCCGGTTGCCGTACAATGGCGGCTCCTCGGCCACTCGGTAGCCTTGGCGTACCTGACTCAGCAACCACTCACGTCCCGGCCCATAGATGCCGGTCAGGCGCACGATGCTGGCGGGGATGCCACTGCCCAGCGCCAGGCGCTCCGCCGCGAGCATCACCTTGCCCGAATACCCCTCGGGCGCGGTGGCTGCGGTCTCGTCGATCCATTCGCCATCCTGTTGTGCATAGACACTGCTGCTGGAAACGAACAGCAGGCGACGCGGCCGCTGACCCTTGCTCTCAAGCCAGCCAAGCACATGGCGCAAACCGTCGACATAGGCGGCCTGGTAGCCCGCTTCGTCATGCTGGCTGGCCGCCACGCAGTACACCAGGTAGTCCGGCGCGCGCGCGGGCCACGCTTCTGGCAGGCGCGGGTTCGCCAGATCGGCGGCAACGGGCCGCACCCCTTCGGGCAGGTCCCGCACCGACCGGCGCAGGCCATCGACCTGCCACCCATGGGCGAGCAACTGGCGGGCCAGACGGCCTCCCACATCGCCGCAGCCGACGATCAACGCACTCAGGTCCGACATCATGAAACTCCAAATCCAAAGGTTCACGCTAACCGGATTTAGCGATCAGCGGCTAGACAAAGGTTAAAAAAAGCGCTCTCCATTCTTTTGTTAACAAGAATTACTTGCAATAATGGCGGCCCTGTCTGTTCTCGGCCTGCTTCGAGGCCTTGAAGAACTCAACCCATTTCTCTTCATCAGGTCCGGCCAGCATGACACGTACTCAACCTTCCGCTTCGCCAACCCCGTCGCGCGCCTGGCGCGCCATTACCGCGCTGATGTTCAGCCTGGTACTGGCCCCCGTGGCCATGGCCGATGAGCCCGCCGCCACTGCCGCCGCACCGGCAGCCGCCAGCGCCCCGGCCGCGCCAGCCGCCGAAGGCCAGGCACCGGTAGCCGCACCAACCGACGCGCCTGCCGACGCCAACGCCCCAGTGGATGGCCAGGCACCGGCCGACGAGAACGTGCAGGCGATGGTCGAAGACACCTCGCTGGGCATGGCCCACGACCTGTCCCCATGGGGCATGTACAAGAACGCCGACGTGGTGGTGAAGGCCGTGATGATCGGCCTGGCCATCGCCTCGATCATCACCTGGACCATCTGGATCGCCAAAGGCTTCGAGCTGATGGGCGCCAAACGCCGCCTGCGTGGCGAGATCGCCGCCCTGAAACGCTCGGTGAGCCTGAAAGAAGCCAGCGAGGTGTCGAACAAGGAAGGCACACTGGCCCACACCCTGGTGCATGACGCCCTCGAAGAAATGCGCCTGTCGGCCAACGCCCGCGAGAAGGAAGGCATCAAGGAACGCGTGAGCTTCCGCCTGGAGCGCCTGGTGGCCGCCAGCGGTCGCACCATGAGCAGCGGCACCGGCGTGCTGGCCACCATCGGTTCCACCGCCCCGTTCGTCGGTCTGTTCGGCACCGTGTGGGGCATCATGAACAGCTTCATCGGCATCGCCAAGACCCAGACCACCAACCTCGCCGTGGTCGCCCCAGGCATCGCCGAAGCCCTGCTGGCTACCGCGCTGGGCCTGGTCGCCGCGATCCCGGCCGTGGTCATCTACAACGTCTTCGCCCGCTCCATCGCCGGCTACAAGGCACAGGTGTCCGACGCCTCCGCCCAAGTCCTGCTGCTGGTCAGCCGCGATCTGGACCACCAGGGTGGCGAACGCGCCGCCCCGCACATGGTGAAAGTGGGGTAAGCCATGGGCCTGCATCTCAACGAAGGTGGCGACGACCTCGCCGAGAACCACGAAATCAACGTCACGCCGTTCATCGACGTGATGCTGGTGCTGCTGATCATCTTCATGGTTGCCGCGCCCCTGGCCACGGTCGATATCAAGGTCGACCTGCCCGCCTCTACCGCCAAGCCCGCGCCGCGGCCCGAGAAGCCGGTGTTCGTCAGCGTCAAGGCCGACAAGAAGCTCTACCTGGGCGACGACGAGGTGGCCCAGCGCGACCAGCTTGGCGCGATGCTCGACGCCAAGACCAAGGGCGACAAGGAAACCACCATCTTCTTCCAGGCTGACAAGGGCGTCGATTACGGCGACCTGATGGAAGTGATGAACACCATGCGTGCCGCTGGCTACCTCAAGGTCGGCCTGGTCGGACTCGAGACGGCAGCCAAGAAATGACGAAAACGCGCTCAAACATGGCGCGCTACGGTGGCAGCCTGGCGATCGTGCTGGGTGTGCACGCGGTCGCTGTGCTGCTGACGCTCAACTGGTCGGTGCCCCAGGCCCTCGAGTTGCCGCCGGCAGCGATGATGGTCGAGCTGGCACCGCTGCCAGAGCCTGCGCCACCGCCACCGCCCAAGGCCGCCCCGAAACCGCCGACGCCGATCGAGGAGCCGCCGCTGCCCAAGCTGGCAGAGGCGCCAAAGCCGAAGATCGCCATCCCCAAGCCGCCCAAGCCCAAGGCCAAGCCACAGCCGCCCAAGCCCGAGAAGAAGCTTGAGCCGCCGAAAGACGAGCCACCGGCCAAGGACGACGTCGCGGATACGCCGCCGAGCAACACGCCACCGCAGAAGTCGGCGGCGCCGCAGCCCAGCATCGCGTCCAACAGTAATGCCCTGCCGAGCTGGCAGAGCGACCTGCTGCGCCACCTGGCCAAGTACAAGAAGTACCCCGAGGACGCTCGCCGCCGTGGATTGCAGGGCATCAACCGCCTGCGTTTCGTGGTCGACGCCGAAGGCAAGGTAGTGTCGTACACGCTGGCCGGTGGTTCGGGCAGCGCGGCGCTGGACCGGGCCACGCTGGAGATGATCCGCCGTGCCGGTACGGTACCCAAGCCTCCGGCGGAGTTGCTGAACAATGGCACGATCGAAGTGGTTGCGCCGTTCGTGTACTCGCTGGACCGACGCTGACGTTTTTGTTTCTGTCACAAAACGGCAAGTCTGATAACGTGCGTCTATCGATTGCAGCCGCTATGCTGGGGCCGCAACTTCATGGACGCACGTTATGACCCTCACCGAACTTCGCTACATCGTTACCCTCGCGCAGGAGCAGCACTTCGGCCACGCGGCCGAGCGTTGCCACGTCAGCCAACCGACCCTGTCGGTGGGCGTGAAGAAGCTCGAGGACGAACTCGGCGTGCTGATCTTCGAGCGCAGCAAGAGCGCGGTGCGCCTCACGCCGGTCGGCGAGAGCATCGTCGCCCAGGCGCAGAAGGTACTGGAGCAGGCTCAGGGCATCCGCGAGCTCGCCCAGGCCGGCAAGAACCAGCTGACCGCCCCGCTCAAGGTCGGCGCCATCTACACCGTCGGCCCCTATCTCTTCCCGCACCTGATCCCGCAACTGCACCGCGTGGCGCCGCAGATGCCGTTGTACATCGAAGAGAACTTCACCCATGTGCTGCGCGAAAAGCTGCGCAACGGCGAACTGGACGCGGTGATCATCGCCCTGCCGTTCAACGAGGCCGACGTGCTGACCCTGCCGCTGTACGACGAACCGTTCTGTGCGCTGATGCCGGCCGACCATCCCTGGACCGCCAAGGACACCATCGACACCGCCATGCTCAACGACAAGAGCCTGCTGCTGCTGGGCGAGGGGCATTGTTTCCGCGACCAGGTGCTCGAAGCCTGCCCGACACTGAACAAGGGCGGCGAAGCCTCCAAGCACACCACGGTCGAGTCCAGCTCACTGGAAACCATCCGCCACATGGTCGCCTCCGGCCTGGGCGTCTCGATCCTGCCGCTGTCGGCCGTACACAGCCATCACTATGCACCGGGCGTCATCGAAGTTCGCCCGCTGACCGCGCCCGCACCGTTCCGCACCGTGGCCATCGCCTGGCGCGCCAGCTTCCCGCGGCCGAAGGCCATCGAGATCCTCGCCGACTCGATCCGCCTCTGCTCGGTGGCCAAGCCGCCCGTGGAACAACCGGCCTGAACCCATGACCGAGCTGTCGAACGTCCCCGTCACCACGCTCAAGGGTGTTGGTGAAGCCATGGCAGAGAAACTCGCCAAGGTCGGTCTGGAGAACCTGCAGGACCTGCTGTTCCACCTGCCGTTGCGCTATCAGGACCGAACCCGCGTAGTCCCCATCGGCCAACTGCGTCCCGGCCAGGACGCGGTGATCGAGGGCGTGGTCAGCGGGGCTGACGTGACCATGGGCAAGCGCCGCAGTCTGGTGGTGCGCCTGGGCGATGGCAGCGGCACGCTAAGCCTGCGCTTCTACCATTTCAGCAATGCGCAGAAGGAGGGCCTCAAGCGTGGCACCCACCTGCGTTGCTATGGCGAAGCACGTCCGGGCGCCTCGGGCCTGGAAATCTACCACCCCGAATACCGTGCGCTGAACGGCGAAGAAGCGCCACCGCCGGTCGAACAGACGCTGACGCCGATCTACCCGACCACCGAAGGCCTCACCCAACAACGCCTGCGTCTGCTCTGCCAGCAGAGCCTGGGCCTGCTCGGCCCGCGCAGCCTGCCCGACTGGCTGCCCGACCAACTGGCCCGCGACTACCAATTGGCGCCGTTGAGCGATGCCATCCGCTACCTGCACAACCCGCCTGCCGACGCCGACCTCGACGAACTTGCCGAGGGCCATCACTGGGCCCAGCACCGCCTGGCCTTCGAGGAGCTGCTGACCCATCAGCTCTCCCAGCAGCGCCTGCGTGAGAGCCAGCGCAGCCTGCGTGCGCCGGTATTGCCCAGGGCTACCCGCCTGCCAGCGCAATACCTGGCCAACCTCGGCTTCAACCCGACAGGTGCCCAGCAGCGCGTCGGCAACGAGATCGCCTACGACCTCAGCCAACCCGAACCGATGATGCGCCTGGTACAGGGTGACGTGGGCGCCGGCAAGACCGTGGTCGCCGCCCTCGCGGCTCTGCAGGCCCTGGAGGCTGGCTACCAGGTGGCGCTGATGGCCCCCACCGAGATCCTCGCCGAGCAGCATTTCATCACCTTCAAACGCTGGCTCGAGCCGCTGGGTATCGAAGTCGCCTGGCTGGCCGGCAAGCTCAAGGGCAAGGCCCGCGCCAGCGCCCTGGAGCAGATCGCCAATGGCGCGCCCATGGTGGTCGGTACCCACGCGCTGTTCCAGGACGAGGTGCAGTTCAAGCACCTGGCCCTGGCGATCATCGACGAACAACACCGTTTCGGCGTGCAGCAGCGCCTGGCCCTGCGCAAGAAGGGCGTCATGGGCCAGCTGTGCCCGCACCAGCTGATCATGACCGCCACGCCGATCCCCCGCACCCTGGCCATGAGCGCCTACGCCGACCTGGACACCTCGGTCCTCGACGAGCTGCCCCCCGGGCGTACCCCGGTGAATACCGTGCTGGTCGCCGACAGCCGCCGTTTCGAAGTGGTCGAGCGAGTCCGCGCCGCTTGTGCCGAAGGGCGCCAGGCCTACTGGGTGTGCACCCTGATCGAGGAATCCGAGGAACTGACCTGCCAGGCGGCCGAGAGCACTTTCGAAGAGCTGGGCAGCGCCCTGGGCGAGCTGCGCGTGGGCCTTATCCACGGGCGCATGAAGCCTGCGGAAAAAGCGACGGTGATGGCCGAGTTCAAGGCCGGGGAGCTGCAACTGCTGGTCGCCACCACGGTGATCGAGGTCGGTGTCGACGTGCCCAATGCCAGCCTGATGATTATCGAGAACCCCGAGCGCCTGGGCCTGGCGCAGTTGCACCAGCTGCGCGGCCGGGTCGGCCGGGGCAGCGCGGCAAGCCACTGCGTGCTGCTCTATCACCCGCCACTTTCGCAGATCGGCCGCGAACGCCTGGGCATCATGCGCGAAACCAACGATGGTTTCGTCATTGCAGAGAAGGATCTGGAGCTGCGCGGCCCCGGTGAAATGCTCGGGACTCGCCAGACCGGCCTGCTACAGTTCAAGGTCGCCGACCTGATGCGCGACGCCGACCTGTTGCCGGCCGTACGCGACGCCGCCCAGGCCCTGCTGGCACGCTGGCCCGACCACGTCAGCCCGCTACTCGACCGCTGGTTGCGCCACGGCCAACAATATGGCCAGGTGTGACGCCCGTCCCATAATGGATCCAGCTTGGCGGTCAGGCTGGTTATACTTCGCGTTTACAGAAATGATTGGATACAGGCCATGACTGAAGTTGCCCTGGATACCGCAACCCTACACGCACCGTCTGTCATCCGGCAGTTGCTCGAAAAGCTCGACGTCAGCTTCCGCGAGGTGCCCGAGCACCCGGGGCTGCCGGCCAACTCGCGCGTACAGGCCGTACTGCTCGATGACGAGATCGGTGCCTTGATGGTGCTGTTCCCGCAAAGCCAGTTGCTGGACCTCAAGCGCCTCGAGGAGTTGACCGGCCGCAAGCTAAAGGCCGTGCCGCTGGAGCGCTTGAAGCAGATGCTCGACAAGCATCATCTCAAGGCCCTGCCCGCCATTCCCGCATTGACCAGCTCGCCGTGCCAGTACGAAAAGAGTTTGCTCGACAACGAAACCCTGCTGATCCAGTCCGGTGAAGCCGGGCTGCTCCTGGAAATTGGCCGGACGGCTTTCAAGAAAATGCTGGTCAAGGCCAGCGCCAGCACCTTCGGCCAGCCGATCAGCGATATTCGCCTCAGTTTCGATCAGTTGGACGGCCCTCCCAGGGAAGTCATCCGCGCGGTCCAGGCTTTCACCGCCCGCCGCATCCAGCAACGCCTGGAGCAGACCATCGAAATTCCGCCGCTGGCCGACACCGCGCAGAAGATCATCAAGCTGCGTGTCGACCCCAATGCCAGCATCGACGACATCACCGGCGTGGTCGAAACCGACCCGGCGCTGGCCGCGCAGGTCGTCAGCTGGGCGGCATCGCCCTATTACGCGTCACCCGGCAAGATCCGCTCGGTGGAAGACGCCATCGTGCGGGTACTGGGCTTCGACCTGGTGATCAACCTGGCCTTGGGCCTGGCCCTGGGCAAGGCCCTGAGCCTGCCCAAGGACCACCCGCAACAGGCCACGCCATACTGGCAGCAGTCGATCTATACCGCTGCCGTGATCGAGGGCCTGACCCGTGCCATGCCGCGCGCAGAGCGCCCGGAAGCAGGCCTTACCTATCTCGCCGGGCTGCTGCACAACTTCGGCTACCTGCTGCTGGCCCACGTCTTCCCGCCACATTTCTCGCTGATCTGCCGCCATCTGGAGGTCAACCCGCACCTGTGCCACAGCTATGTAGAACACCACTTGCTGGGGATCAGCCGTGAACAGATCGGTGCCTGGCTGATGAAGCTGTGGGACATGCCTGACGAACTCTCCACAGCCTTGCGTTTCCAGCATGACCCGACCTATGACGGTGAGCACTCGGCCTTCCCGAACCTGGTGTGCCTGGCTATTCGCTTGCTGCGCTCGCGCGGGATTGGTTCGGGACCACAGGGCGAGATCCCGGATGCCCTGCTCGAGCGCCTGGGGCTGACCCGGGACAAGGCGCAAGAAGTGGTGAACAAGGTGCTGGAGGCCGAGGCGTTGCTACGTGAGCTGGCCTCGCAGTTCCACGCGCCGCATTGATGTGTTGGGGCGCCTTGCGCCCCTTTTTGCCAGCCAGCCCGCTCTGTGGGAGCTGGCTTGTCGTGGCGACAAACCGCAGCCCCGGTGATCTCAACCCTTTTTCTTCTTCGGTTTCAGGTACTTCATCAAGCCCTGGAACCAAATCACCAGCGCCGGATTGCCCTTGATCTGGATGTTTTTCTCCTGAATCCCCTGCATGAACGCCAGCTGCTTGTTACCGGCCTGCAGCGTGGCGAAACCGAAGGCGGCATCCTTGAAGGCAATGGCGAACGCCGGCTGCGGGTGCAGGCCGCCCTTGCTGCTGATGCGCAGGTCCTTGACGATGAAGTGCCGGGCAACCTTGCCGTCGAGCGTCTGCATCTGGAAGACCAGGTCCTTGTCCTGCAGCTGCTGCTGGAACGCCGGGTTGTTGCGGCTGGCCTTGGCCATCAGCAAGCCCATGGCCCAGAGAAGAAAACGAAACTTCATCAACGCGCCTCGAGTGAAAAATGACTGAGTCGCGCAGTTTATCCGTTTATCGCCCTGTTTATGCAAGTTCGCCGCATTTGCTTACCAGAAACACAACGGGCGCCTTAAGGCGCCCGTCTCGATGGCTTGTCGATCACTTTTTCTTGGCAGGCTTGGCCGGTGCGTTGACGCTGTCACGCAGGCCCTTGCCAGGCTTGAAGGCGACAGTGTTGCTGGCCTTGATCTTGACCGGCTCGCCCGTCTGCGGATTCTTGCCGGTGCGGGCACCGCGGTGGCGTTTTTCGAAGGTGCCGAAGCCGACCAGGGTGACGGTGTCCTTGTCGAGTGCGCCGGTGATGCTGTCGAGAATCGCGTTGAGGACCTGGTTGGCCTTTTCCTTGGTCAGATCGGCCTTTTCGGCGATGACGGCGGCGAGTTCTGGTTTACGCATAGTGAAGCCTCTTTGACGGGATTTCTTGTTGTTATGCCGTGCTGCCGAAGGGAGCAGCGTTCAAGGCACCGCAGGCTCTAGGCTGCGGCAGACGCCAGTGAGGATGGCACGCCGACCGGGGCCGCGCCAGTATCTGGGCGGCCATTGTCGCGGCAAGAACAGGATAATTCCGACAGAACGCCCGCTATTTACGCCATCAAGGGTGGCAACTGGCGATTCAACGCCAGTTTCTCCATGACTGCGCCGCCAGTCAGGGCGTAGCCCAGCAGCTGGCCATCGGCGCCATGGCAGAGCACTTTCAGGTCGCCACCACTACCTTCCACCACCCAGGTGCCCTCGTGGCCTGCCGGCACGGGGGACACCACCAGCGGACAGGCCGGGGTCTTCACGGTGACCGGCATTGGCCCATAGGCCACCGCGGTCGGGTTGCCGGCCAGGGTCTGGGCCAAGGCACGGGCACAGGTCATCAATGGCATGACGTACAGCAGGTTGATGCCATCGACCTCGGCGCAGTCGCCCAGGGCGAAGATGTTGGCGTGAGAAGTGCGCAGCTGGCGATCCACCACCACCCCGCGGTTGACCTGCAGGCCCGCTGCGGCCGCCAGGTCGGTGCGCGGCCGCAGGCCGATCGCAGACACCACCAGGTCGCACGGGATGACGCTGCCGTCGGACAGGTGCGCCTCCAGTGCCGCCCCGGAGCGTTGCAGGCGGGTCAGCACCGGGCCGAGATGGAAACGCACCCCCAACCCTTCCAGGCCTGCCTGCACCGCGGCGGCCGCCGCAGGGTGCAGCAAGGTCGGCATTACCTGTTCGCACGGCGCCACGATCTCGCACTGCAGGCCACCCAAGGTGAGGTCGTTGGCGAATTCGCAGCCGATCAGGCCGGCGCCGAGGATCAGCACCCGTTGCTTGCCTGCGGCAGCGGCACGAAAACGTGCGTAGTCCTCAAGGTCGTTGATAGGGAAGACCAGCTCGCCCGCATCGCCTTCCACAGGCACCTGCACAGTCTGCGCGCCCCAGGCCAGTACCAAGTCGCGGTACGCCACCGCTTCTTCGCCGATCCACAGGCGCTTGTGGCCGGGGTCGATGCCGCTGATGCGGGTGTGGGTGCGGATCTCGGCCTTGAGCTGCTCGGCCATGGCGCCCGGTTCGGCCATGCACAGGCCGTCGGCGTCCTTCTGCTTGGCAAAGCCGGTGGACAGCATCGGCTTGGAGTAGGAGCGACCGTCGTCAGCGGTGATCAGCAGCAGCGGCGTGTCGCCGTCCAGCTTGCGAAACTCTCGCGCCAGGTTATAACCGGCAAGACCGGTACCAATGATCACCACGGGGGACGTCATGTCGTGCGTTCCTTGTTCAAACCAGGGTTGCGATCAGCCAATGGCGATCATTTCGAAGTCACTCTTGCCTACGCCACAATCAGGGCACAGCCAGTCTTCCGGCACGTCTTCCCAGCGAGTGCCGGGGGCGATGCCGTCGTCCGGCCAGCCGTCCGCTTCGTCATAGATCAGGCCACAGACAATACATTGCCACTTTTTCATCGGGTGCTGTTCCTCGGTCAGGCTCATTGGTGCGTTGCAGTTGGTGGCCTGGTCGCGGGGCACGCCCGCGCCTGCAAGTGACCACCGTGCAATCTCTGGTCGGCTTTTGTACTGGGCCTGCTGGCAGTATGCAAGCCAGGACGGCAATCATGCTAAGCTCGCCGCCTCTCTGGCCTGTATCAAGCATACCGACGTGCCGTACGAAACCCCGCAAGCAGCCGCTGTCGCGTGGCTGGCGTATCCGCAACTGGCGCCCCTGCCCGATCAGCCGACCCTGAACTGGCTGTTCGATGAAGGCTCCCTGACCCGTCGCCTGACCGGTCTGTCCCATGACCACTTCAGCGTCACTCCTTTGTTCGAGGGCTGGCAGCCACTGCGTGACGATGAATGCGCCGCGTTGGGCCTGCGGCCTGGCGCGCAGGGCTGGGTGCGCGAGGTCTACCTGCGCGGCCATGACCATCCCTGGGTGTTCGCTCGCAGCGTGGCCAGCCGCACGGCGCTGGAACGCGGCGGGCTCGACCTGGAGACCCTGGGCAGCCGCTCGCTGGGCGAGCTGCTGTTCTGTGACCAGGCGTTCGTCCGCCACCCTATCGAAGTATGTAGTTATCCACAGGGCTGGCTGCCCGCCGAGGTCGCCAGCGCCGGGCTGTGGGGACGGCGCTCGCGCTTCGAACGCGACGGCCTCGACCTGCTGGTGGCCGAGGTGTTCCTGCCCGCCCTGTGGCACGCGGCCAAGGAGGAAAAACGCTGATGTACCTGCAACTGCTCAAGTCGCTCAACCACCTTCACCCGCGCGCCTGGGACTTTGTCCAGCTCAGCCGCATGGACCGCCCCATCGGCATCTATCTGCTGCTGTGGCCGACGCTGTCGGCGGTGTGGATCGCCGGCAACGGCTCGCCGACCCTGGCCAACGTGCTGATTTTCGGCCTCGGCGTGGTGCTGATGCGTGCCGCCGGCTGCTGCATCAACGACTTCGCCGACCGCAAGGTGGACGGCCACGTCAAACGCACCGCCGACCGGCCACTGGCCAGCGGCCGGGTAAAGCCCCGCGAAGCACTCATGCTGTGCGCTTTGCTGGTGGGGGTGAGCTTCCTGCTGGTGCTGTGCACCAACGCAACAACAGTATGGCTGTCGTTCGGCGCGGTGGCCCTGGCCTTCTGCTACCCGTTCATGAAGCGCTACACCTACTACCCGCAGGTGGTGCTGGGCGCGGCGTATTCCTGGGGAATCCCGATGGCTTTCACCGCCGCGGGTGGCGAACTGCCGGCCAGCGCCTGGCTGCTGTACATCGCCAACCTGCTGTGGACGGTGGGGTATGACACCTACTACGCCATGGTCGACCGTGACGACGACCTGAAGATCGGCGTGAAATCCACCGCCATCCTGTTCGGCGAGGCAGACCGGGTGATCATCCTGAGCCTGCAGTTGCTGTCGCTGGGCTGCCTGCTCCTGGCGGGCAACCGCTTCGAACTGGGCGGCTGGTTCCACCTGGGGCTGCTGGCGGCGGCGGTATGCTTCGCCTGGGAATTCTGGTCGACGCGCAAGCTGGACCGCGAGTCGTGCTTCAAGGCGTTCCTGCACAACCACTGGGCGGGGTTGTTGATCTTCATGGGTGTGGTGCTGGACTACGCGCTGCGCTGAAATTGTGCAAGCCAATGGTGGGAGCGGCCGAGCGGCGCTCCCACGCCTGGTGCATCAAGGCTTGGCGACGTGCCAGACATCCTTCATGCCATCGCCGGTGGTCTCGCCGGCCTTCTTGTCCTTGACGAAGGTGTATAGCGGCTTGCCGTCATAGGCCCACTGCATCGAGCCATCCTCACGGGTGACGTGGGTCCACTTGTCCTTCGGCGCCTCGTCGTCCTTCTTGACCATCAGCGGCGGCCAGTTCTTGGCGCACTCGCCATTGCACATGGACTTGCCACCAGCGTCCTTGTCAAAGGTGTACAGCGTCATGCCATCGTGGTCGACCCACATGCCATCCTTCTCCATGGCGTGATGAGCCGACGCCACCCCCGGCACTGCCAGCGCAGCGCAAAGGGCCATCCAGCTCAGCGTATGTCGTGTCATTGGAATCACCATTGTTCAGGGGTGGATTGAATGTTCGCGGCCGCCCTCGCGGCCCCTTGTAGCCTAGTCCAGTCACGCAATGTCGCCAGAACCGCCCACGCCCTGTCACACAGCTGCAATAATTCCGTTATCTAATGCGGGCCAAGACATCGTTCCTGGGAGAGGTAATTGAGCATGGTTGGCAGAAACATTCTGATCGTCGACGACGAAGCGCCTATCCGCGAGATGATCGCCGTTGCATTGGAAATGGCCGGCTATGACTGCCTCGAGGCCGAGAACTCGCAACAGGCCCACGCCATCATCGTCGACCGCAAGCCGGACCTGATCCTGCTCGACTGGATGCTGCCGGGCACATCCGGCATCGAGCTGGCCCGCCGCCTCAAGCGCGACGAGCTGACCGGCGACATCCCGATCATCATGCTCACCGCCAAGGGTGAAGAGGACAACAAGATCCAGGGCCTGGAAGTCGGCGCCGACGACTACATCACCAAGCCGTTCTCGCCCCGTGAACTGGTGGCGCGCCTGAAGGCCGTGCTGCGCCGCACCGGCCCAAGCGACAGCGAAGCGCCGATCGAAGTCGGCGGCCTGCTGCTCGACCCGATCAGCCACCGCGTGACCATCGATGGCAAACCGGCCGAGATGGGCCCCACCGAGTACCGCCTGCTGCAGTTCTTCATGACTCACCAGGAGCGCGCCTACACCCGCGGCCAGTTGCTCGACCAGGTCTGGGGCGGCAACGTCTATGTCGAGGAGCGCACCGTCGACGTGCATATCCGCCGCCTGCGCAAGGCACTGGGTGAAGCCTACGAAAATCTGGTACAAACCGTCCGCGGCACTGGCTATCGCTTCTCGACCAAAAGCTGATCGAAGCCCAAGCGCCCGCTGTACAAGGACTGTCAATTGAACCAGAACTGGCACGCGACCCTGATTCGCCACATGCTCCTGCTGATCACCGTCTGCCTGATCGGCGGGCTGGTCAGCGGTTACTATGGCTGGAGCCTGGCCATCGGCCTGGCCTTCTACCTGGGCTGGACACTGAAGCAGTTGCTGCGCTTGCACGACTGGTTGCGCAATCATCAACCCGATGAAGCGCCACCCGATGGCTACGGCCTGTGGGGCGAAGTGTTCGACAGCATCTATCACCTGCAGCGCCGCGACCAGCGCGTGCGTGGCCGCCTGCAGGCAGTGATCGACCGGGTCCAGGAGTCCACCGCTGCCCTTCGCGATGCGGTGATCATGCTCGACAGCGACGGCAACCTTGAGTGGTGGAACCGCGCCGCCGAGACCCTCCTGGGCTTCAAGACCCCGCAGGACGGCGGCCAGCCGGTGACCAACCTGGTGCGCCACCCGCGCTTCAAGGAGTACTTCGAGTCGGAGAACTACGCCGAGCCGCTGGAGATCCCTTCGCCGATCAACGACCGCCTGCGCGTGCAACTGCACCTCACCCGCTACGGCAACAACGAGCACCTGATGCTGGTGCGCGACGTGACCCGCATCCACCAGTTGGAACAGATGCGCAAGGACTTCGTGGCTAACGTTTCCCACGAGCTGCGCACGCCATTGACAGTGATCACCGGCTACCTCGAGACGCTGCTGGACAACGTCGAGGACGTGAACCCGCGCTGGAGCCGGGCCTTGCAGCAGATGAGCGCGCAAGGCTCACGCATGCAGACGCTGCTCAACGACCTGTTGCTGTTGGCCAAGCTCGAAGCTACCGACTATCCCTCGGACAACCAGCCGGTGCTGGTCGACACCCTGCTCACCGCCATCAAGAACGACGCCCAGGCCCTGTCCGGCCCGCGCAACCAGCGAATCAGCCTGGAGGCAGCGCCTGGCATACGGCTCAAGGGCAGCGAGTCGGAGCTGCGCAGTGCGTTCTCCAACCTGGTGTTCAACGCGGTCAAGTACACCCAGGACGAAGGCAATATCCGCATCCGCTGGTGGGCCGACGAACAGGGCGCGCACCTCAGCGTGCAGGACTCGGGGGTCGGTATCGAGGCCAAGCACCTGCCACGCCTGACCGAACGCTTCTACCGCGTCGATTCCAGCCGAGCCTCCAACACCGGCGGCACCGGGCTGGGCCTGGCGATCGTCAAGCATGTGCTGATGCGCCATCGCGGGCGCCTGGAAATCAGCAGCGTGCCGGGCCATGGAAGCACCTTCACCTGTCATTTTGCGCCAGCACAATTGGTCGTGAACAAGGGCTGAGATCCGAGGGCCGCTTCGCGCCCCATCGCCGGCAAGCCGGCTCCCACAGGAAAGATGCGGCCCTCGTGCGAACCGGCTTGCCGGCGATGGGGCGCGAAGCGGCCCTTTGCTTTTGCAGCCTCAGCCGCTACATTGGATCCCCTGTGCCAGCAAACGCTGGCACTTTTTTTCTTACATTTCAGCAGACGGACCCCGTAAAACCCCATCATGGACCCTTCCCCTGGTATCAGCCTCACCTCGTTGTTCGCCGATTTCGGCATGATTCTCTTTGCCTTGTTCCTGGTGCTGCTCAACGGCTTCTTCGTGGCTGCCGAGTTCGCCATGGTCAAGCTGCGCTCCACCCGCGTCGAATCCATCGCCGAGCTGCATGGCTGGCGTGGCAGCATCCTGCGCAAGGTGCACAACCAGCTCGACGCCTATCTCTCGGCCTGCCAGCTGGGCATCACCCTCGCCTCCCTGGGCCTGGGCTGGGTCGGCGAGCCGGCGTTCGCCCACCTGCTCGAGCCGCTGCTGGCTTATGTCGGCGTGGACAGCCCGGAGCTGATCAAGGCGATCTCGTTCTTCGTCGCCTTCTTCGTGATCTCCTACCTGCACATCGTGGTCGGCGAGCTGGCCCCCAAGTCGTGGGCGATCCGCAAGCCCGAGCTGCTGTCGCTGTGGACCGCCGTGCCGCTGTACCTGTTCTACTGGGCGATGTACCCGGCGATCTACCTGCTCAACGCCAGCGCCAACACCATCCTGCGCATCGCCGGCCAAGGCGAGCCCGGGCCGCACCACGAGCACCACTACAGCCGCGAGGAGCTCAAGCTGATCCTGCACTCCAGCCGTGGCCATGACCCAAGCGACCAAGGCATGCGCGTACTAGCCTCGGCCGTGGAGATGGGCGAGCTGGAGGTGGTCGACTGGGCCAACTCGCGCGAGGACATGGTCAGCATCGATGCCCATGCGCCGCTGAAGGAAATCCTCGCCCTGCTGCGCCGTCACAAGTTCAGTCGCTACCCGGTATATGACGCCGAGCGCGAGGAATTCACCGGCCTGCTGCACATCAAGGACCTGCTGCTGGAGCTGGCAGAGCTCGACCACTTGCCGCAAACCATCGACCTTGCAGACCTCGCCCGCCCGCTGGAACGGGTATCCCGGCACATGCCGCTGTCCCAGCTGCTGGAGCAGTTCCGCAAGGGTGGCGCGCACTTCGTGCTGGTCGAGGAAGCCGACGGCAAAGTGATCGGCTACCTGACCATGGAAGACGTGCTGGAAGTGCTGGTGGGCGATATCCAGGACGAACACCGCAAGACCGAGCGCGGCATCCTCGCTTACCAGCCGGGCAAGTTGCTGGTGCGCGGTGATACGCCGCTGTTCAAGGTGGAGCGCTTGCTGGGTATCGACCTGGACCACATCGAGGCGGAAACCCTCGCCGGGCTGATCTACGAGACGCTTAAGCGCGTCCCTGAGGAAGAGGAAGTGCTGGAAGTCGAAGGCCTGCGCATCATCATCAAGAAGATGAAAGGGCCTAAGATCGTGCTGGCCAAGGTGCTCAAGCTCGATTGACCTGAGAGCCCGCGCCTACATTTGTGGGAGCGGGCTTGCCTCGCGATGCGTCATGGATTCCCTGCGGTAAAGTCCGGCAGTCCACCGATTGGCCGGTCGAACTGATACGGGATCGACTCCAGCGCCAGCCCCACATTGCGCTGCACCACAAAATGCAGGTGCGGCCCGCTGCTGTTGCCGGTATTGCCCGATTTGGCCAACGCCTGTCCCTGGGCAACCCGCTGCCCCTCGCCCACCACCACCGAGCCGCGCATCAGGTGCAGGTAAACGCCCATGGTGCCGTCCGGGTGCAGGATCCTGACGAAATTGCCCGCCGGATTGTTGCCCCGCCCGCTCTGGTTGTTCTCGATCTTCACCACCACCCCGCCACGTGCCGCGATGATCGGTGTGCCTTCGGGCATGGCGATATCCATGGCGTAGCGGCCCTTGGGCCCGAAGTGGCTGAAACGGCCGTTGGGGCCCTGGCTCAGGCGGAACGGCCCACCCTTCCAGGGAAACGGATAACGGTAGCCCTGCGGGCGCTGGCCCGGGTCTCCCATGGCGTAGCGAAACTTGGTGTCGTACTTGAGGCGAGCCCCTTGGCGAGCCTGCACCACGCTGAGGATCAGGTTCGAGCGCGGCGGTACCAGGCGCCGGACGATGCGCGAGGCGTTACCGCCCTGGGCATTGGCCAGGCGCTCTACACGCAGTTCAACCTCCATCGGCACGAACAGCTCGTTGCGCGCGACAAAACGCACGCCACCGGCGAAATCCTCGGTCTTCAGCCGCACCTGGCCGTCCAGGCGCTCGACCATGGGTTCGCGGAACACGAAAACCTTGGCGCCCACGCTGGGCCGGTCGGAATAGGAAACCACGCCATAGGTATCGGTGGTCTTGTAGATGGTCATGCCCAGGCTCGACGCCGAGGCCGTGAGCAAGGCACAGAACAGCAGCAGTCGGGAAGGCGGCATGATGGTGGCTTTTTGACAGTGGTGTTCTGTCGAAGCCTAGCAGCCGGATTTGAGAGGGATATGACAGTTGGTCGGGATGCTGGAGGTGTAACGTGGGAGGGGGCAAGCCCGCTCCCACAACATCCGCTCCGACGCGATGCTCAAGCGCTCATCAAGCGCCAGGCGTGAAATGCTTCTGCGCCGTGCCGCGGGCGATCAGCCGCGACAGGTAGTCGAGTTTCTGCGCATCCTGGTCGACGAACTTGAAGGTCAGCTGCAGCCAGTCGCTCTCAGGCTTGGGCTCCAGCGCCGCAATGGCGTGCAGGTAGCCGTTCAGGCGCGCGGTTTCGGCATTCTCGCCTTGCTCCAGGTCCAGCACCGCGCCTTCGAGCACCTGTGGCAGGTTGGTGCCGCGGCGCACCACCAGCAGGGCTTCCTTGAGGCTCAGGGCCTTGATCATGCACGGCTGGGTTCCGCTGGACAGGCGCAGTTGGCCTTGACCACGACCAGCCTGGGCCGCCGCAGCGGCAGTCTTCGGCGTAGGGGCGTTGATCAGAGGCTTGGCCGCTGCTGCCACTGGCGCGGCGACGGGCGCGTTCACCTTAGCCGCCTCCGGGCGACCACCGGTCAGGGCGCTGAGCGAGTCATTGGCGAACGCCGAGTTGACCCGCGCCGGCGCGCTGGACATCAGGCTGTCGAGCTTGCCGATCTTGGTCAGCGACTTCTTCACCTTGGTCAGCAGCTGCTCGTTGGTGAACGGCTTGCCAACGAAATCGGAAACGCCGGCCTGGATAGCCTGGATCACGTTCTCCTTGTCACCACGGCTGGTCACCATGATGAACTGCATGGTCTTCATCTCTTCCTGCTGGCGGCACCAGGTCAGCAGTTCGAGGCCGGACATCTCTGGCATTTCCCAGTCGCACAGGACCAGGTCGAAACGTTCCTTGCTCAGCATGGCCATGGCCTTGCGACCGTTGACCGCGTCCTCGATCACCATGCCGGGGAAGGCATTGCGCAGGCACTTCCTTACCAGGTCGCGGATGAACGGGGCATCATCCACGACCAGCACATTCACTTTACTCATCGATACTCCTCTTGATCCCGGCTAGCATACCGCCGACTGATGGCCATTTGCCAAACCACTGGTCACGCCGGGACTTCTCACACGGTTCGCGGGTGCCTGCTGGTGCTCGACCGCAAACGAAAACGCCCGGCGGTTGCCGGGCGTTCATGCTCGGGAGCAATCCTATTTATCGTCCGGTTCGGCCGGAACATTAGCGATTTCGCCCTCATCGAACGCTTCGCCCTGCACCTCGGCCTTCATGCGCTTGAGGCCCATGTGCCGCACGTCGGTACCACGCACCAGGTAGATCACCAGCTCGGAGATGTTGCGTGCGTGATCGCCAATACGCTCCAGCGAACGCAGGGCCCAGATCACGCTCAACACGCGGGAGATCGAGCGCGGATCTTCCATCATGTAGGTGACCAGCTCACGCAGCGCTGTCTTGTACTCGCGGTCGATGGTCTTGTCGTACTGGGCCACCGACAGCGCCAGGTCGGCGTCGAAACGGGCGAAGGCGTCCAGCGCGTCGCGGACCATGTTGCGCACCTGGTCGCCGATGTGGCGCACCTCGACGTAGCCACGCGGCGACTCGCCTTCCTCGCACAGCTGGATGGCACGGCGGGCGATCTTGGTGGACTCGTCACCGATGCGCTCCAGGTCGATCACCGACTTGGAGATGCTGATGATCAGGCGCAGGTCGGAGGCCGCCGGCTGGCGACGGGCGAGAATGCGCACGCACTCCTCGTCGATGTTGCGCTCCATCTGGTTGATCTGTTCGTCGACCTCGCGCACCTGCTGCGCCAGGCCCGAGTCGGCCTCGATCAGCGCGGTGACGGCATCGTTCACCTGTTTCTCCACCAGCCCGCCCATGGCCAGCAGGTGGCTGCGCACCTCCTCGAGCTCGGCGTTGAACTGCTGGGAGATGTGGTGGGTAAGGCTTTCTTTGTTGATCATCGTTTCGCTCCGCGAAGCAGCTGCAGGCTTCAAGTCGTTCGTGTCGTTCCCTGGCGTTCCTACCTTGCCGGTCTTAGCCGTAGCGACCGGTGATGTAGTCTTCGGTCTGCTTCTTCGCCGGGTTGGTGAACAGGGTGTCGGTATCACCGAATTCGACCAGTTTGCCCATGTACATGAAGGCGGTGTAGTCCGAAACACGGGCCGCCTGCTGCATGTTGTGGGTCACGATGACGATGGTGTACTTGGATTTCAGTTCGTAGATCAGCTCTTCGACCTTCAGTGTCGAGATCGGGTCCAGTGCCGAGCACGGCTCGTCGAGCAACAGCACTTCCGGCTCAACGGCAATGGTACGGGCGATTACCAGACGCTGCTGCTGGCCACCTGACAGGCCCAGCGCCGACTCGTGCAGGCGGTCCTTGACCTCATCCCACAGGGCCGCGCCCTTCAGCGCCCACTCGACGGCCTCGTCGAGCACGCGCTTCTTGTTGATGCCCTGGATACGCAGGCCGTAGACCACGTTCTCGTAGATGGTCTTGGGGAACGGGTTGGGCTTCTGGAACACCATGCCCACGCGGCGACGCAGCTCGGCCACGTCCTCGCCCTTGCGGTAGATGTTGTTGCCGTACAGGTTGATGGCGCCTTCGACACGGCAGCCGTCGACCAGGTCGTTCATGCGGTTGAAGGTGCGCAGCAGCGTGGACTTGCCGCAGCCGGACGGGCCGATGAAGGCAGTCACGCGCTGCTTGGGGATGTTCATGCTGACGTCGAACAGCGCCTGCTTGTCGCCGTAGAACAGGGACAGGCCGGGTACTTCGATGGCCACGGTCTCTTCAGCCAGGCGCAGGCTCTGCTTGTCGCGGCCCAGGGCCGACATGTCGATGCCGTGGGCGTGGGATTCATGCTGCATGGTCAACTCCATACGCTATCAATTCGTTTCAAAGGGCCGCCCGGCATCCGGGCGGCGCGCTTGCAATCAGGATCAGTGGTCCAGGGCCTTGTACTTCTCGCGCAGGTGGTTACGGATCCACACCGCCGAGAGGTTGAGGGTGGCGATCACCAGCACCAGCAGCAGCGCGGTGGCGTACACCAGCGGCCGCGCGGCCTCAACGTTGGGGCTCTGGAAGCCGACGTCGTAGATGTGGAAGCCCAGGTGCATGATCTTCTGGTCCAGGTGCAGGTACGGGTAGTTGCCGTCCACCGGCAGCGATGGCGCCAGCTTCACCACACCCACCAGCATCAGCGGGGCCACTTCGCCGGCGGCGCGGGCCACGGCGAGGATCATGCCGGTCATCATGGCCGGGCTGGCCATCGGCAGGACGATCTTCCACAGGGTCTCGGCCTTGGTTGCGCCCAGGGCCAGCGAGCCCTCGCGCACGGTGCGCGGAATACGCGCCAGGCCTTCCTCGGTGGCCACGATCACCACCGGCACGGCCAGCAGCGCCAGGGTCAGCGAAGCCCACAGCAGGCCCGGCGTACCCAGCGTAGGTGCCGGCAGCGACTCGGGGAAGAACAGCCGGTCGATGGAGCCGCCCAGCACGTAGACGAAGAAGCCCAGGCCGAACACGCCGTAGACGATCGCCGGAACGCCGGCGAGGTTGTTCACGGCGATGCGGATCAGCCGGGTCACCGGGCCCTGCCTGGCGTATTCACGCAGGTAGACGGCAGCCAGCACGCCGAACGGGGTGACGATCACCGCCATGATCAGGGTCATCATCACTGTGCCGAAGATGGCCGGGAAGATACCGCCTTCGGTGTTGGCCTCACGCGGGTCGTCGCTGAGGAACTCCCACACCTTGGCGAAGTAGGCGCCCATCTTGGTAAAACCGGACATGGCGTTCGGCTGGATGGCGTGGACCACCTTGCTCAGGTTGATCTCCACTTCGCGGCCGTTGCCGTCGCGGGCTACCAGACTGTCGCGGGCGAACTCCTGGTGCAGGCCGTTGAGGCGCTCTTCGATGGCCTTGTAGCGGTTGTT
Source organism: Pseudomonas sp. B21-023 (assembly GCF_024749165.1). Classification (NCBI taxonomy): domain Bacteria; kingdom Pseudomonadati; phylum Pseudomonadota; class Gammaproteobacteria; order Pseudomonadales; family Pseudomonadaceae; genus Pseudomonas; species Pseudomonas sp. B21-023. The sequence continues at coordinate 5,787,857 of NZ_CP087190.1, forward strand.
CAGTTCGGCGCGCTCGGCGTCCATGTCGGCCTGTGCAGCGGCGTCGAGCTTGCCGTCCAGCTCCAGCTTGCGGCTGTGCAGGCGCAGGCGCTCCAGGCCGTGGTTGATGGCACCGATGTCCTTCTTCTCGAGCTTCACAAGCTGGTCGTTGAGTTGGCTGGCGCGCTTGAGGCGGGCCTGCAACTCGTTCCAGGCTTCCGGTCCCTGGGCGACCACACGGCCTTCTTCCTTGACGCTGACCAGATAGCCGTAGAAGTTGCCCCATTCGCGGCGCTCCAGGGCAATCAGGTCGGCAGGTTTCTGCTGGTCGACCAGCCACTCGCCGACCACCCAGGTGAAGTCGCTGCCATTGAGGTCGCGGTTGCCCACCTTGATCAGCTCGCGGGTCATGAACTCCGGGCCTTGGTCGGGCACCGGCAAGCCGGCACCCTTGAGGCGTTCCCGGGGCACTTCTTCCTTCTGCACCACTTCACCGATGACGATGTGGTCAGCCTGGCCCGGCACCTTGTAGGTGGCCTGGACCAGGTCGGCCGGCCAGAAGTGGCCCAGGCCGCGGACGGCGATCACGGCCAGCAGGCCGACGGTCATGATGACCGCCATGGCCACCGCGCCGCCACTGATCCAGACGCCGGGGGCGCCGCTCTTGAACCAGCCTTTGAGGGAATCCTTTTTCACGGATCTCTACCTTTCTATCAAAGCGACGAGTATTTCTTGCGCAGGCGCTGGCGAATCAGCTCGGCCAGGGTGTTCATCACGAAGGTGAACAACAGCAGCACGAGGGCGGCGAGGAACAGCACACGATAGTGGCTGCCGCCGACTTCCGATTCGGGCATTTCCACGGCCACGTTGGCGGCCAGGGTGCGCATGCCCTCGAACAGGTTCAGCTCCATCACCGGGGTGTTGCCGGTGGCCATCAGCACGATCATGGTCTCACCTACCGCACGGCCCATGCCGATCATCAGCGCCGAGAAGATGCCCGGGCTGGCGGTGAGGATGACCACGCGGGTCAAGGTCTGCCATGGCGTCGCGCCCAGGGCCAGCGAGCCCAGGGTCAGGCTGCGCGGCACGCTGAACACAGCGTCCTCGGCGATGGAGTAGATGTTCGGGATGACCGCGAAGCCCATGGCGATACCCACTACCAGGGCGTTGCGCTGGTCATAGGTGATGCCGAGGTCGTTGCTGATCCACAGGCGCATGTCGCCCTTGAAGAACCAGCTCTCGAGGAACGGACTCATGTACAGGGCAAACCAACCGATCACCAGGATCACCGGGATCAGGATCGCCGCTTCCCAGCCATCAGGGATGCGCAGGCGGATCGACTCCGGCAGGCGGCTCCAGCTGTAGCCGGCAAGCAGGATACCGATCGGCATGATCAGGAACAGGCTGAACACGCCCGGCAGGTGGCCTTCGAGGTACGGCGCGAGGAACAGGCCGGCGAAGAAGCCGAGGATCACCGTCGGCATCGCTTCCATCAACTCGATCACCGGCTTGACCTTGCGGCGCATGCCCGGGGCCATGAAGTAGGCGGTGTATATGGCGGCGGCGATGGCCAGCGGGGCAGCCAGGATCATCGCGTAGAACGCGGCCTTGAGCGTACCGAAGGTCAGCGGCGACAGGCTCAGCTTGGGTTCGAAGTCGGTGTTTGAGGCGGTCGACTGCCAGACGTACTTGGGCTCGTCGTAGTTCTCGTACCAGACCTTGCCCCACAGCGCGCTGAAGGAGACTTCCGGGTGCGGGTTCTTCAGGCTCAGCGGCAGCAGCTTGTTGCCTTGCTCGATGATGATGCGGTTGGCGCGCGGCGACAGGGCGAGGATGCCCGCGCCTTCGGCGACCGGCTCGACCAGCAGGGTGCGGTGCGCGGTGCTGTGGAACACGCCGAGCTTGCCTTCGCTGTCCAGGGCGATGAAGCCCTTGCGGCGCTCCTCGGCGTCGATCTGCACCACCGGGGCCTTGCCCAGCTGGAAGCTGCGGATCAACTTGAAGCGCGACTCGCCATCGGGGTCGCGGGCCATGAACCACTGGCTCAGGCCACCCTTGGAGTCACCGAAGATCAGCGAGATGCCGCCAACCAGCTGGGCGGTCGCGGTGATTTCGGCGTTGCCGTCCTCGAGCAGCTTGTAGCGGCCGTTGAGGCTCTTGTCGCGCAGGCTGAACACGTCGGCGGTGGCGCGGCCGTTGACCACGTACAGCCACTGCTGGCGCGGGTCGATGAAGATGTTCTTCACCACCTCGGTCATCTGCGGCAGTTCGATACGGTTCTGCTCGACAGTGACCTCGTCAGTCATCATGTTCTCGGTGCGCGACAGTTCGATCACCTGCAGGTGCGCACCGGTGGAACCGGCCAGCAACAAGGTGTCGCCGTTGACGTTGACGCTCACATGCTCCAGCGCGCGGCCTTGTTCATCCAGGGTGAACAGGTCCTGACCATAGGGGAAGTCGATGCCCGCCTCGATGGTCTTCTTGTTGTCCGGATAGGTGATCTTGTAGGTGTGGTGGAACACCAGCGCCTGGCCGTTGGACAGGCCCACCACCACCAGCGGGCTGCCCGGCTGGTCGGTGCTGATCGAGCTGACCTGGGCGCCGGCCGGCAGCGGCAGGTCGACGCGCTTCAGTTCGTTGCCGGTCTTGGTGTCGAAGAACAGGGCCTGGCCCTTGTCGGATACACGCATACCCACGAGGTTCTGTTCCTCGAGGGCGATCAACAGCGGTTTACCAGCGTCCTGCTGCAGCCAGGTCGGCTCCAGCGCCTTCTTGCTGGAAAGCGTGGCGCCCTGGAACAGCGGCAGCACCACATAGGCCAGGTAGAAGAAGATCAGCGTGATCGCCGCCAGCACGGCTAGCCCGCCCACCAGGACATACCAGCGGGTCAGGCGATCCTTGAGGGCGCGCAGGCGGCGCTTGCGTTGCAACTCGGGCGTATTGAAGTCAATGCGCACGGGAGGAGAATTTTGGGTCATTGTGGAGTTGGCCAGATCATTCATGCGCACACCCTAGCGGTCCCGTATGACAAAAACATGACAGTGCAGTGACGCAAAAAAGCCCGCCGCGCAGGAGCCCTGGCTTCGGACTAAGGAATTCGTGGAAGAGGCCGGTATTATTAGTCACCGGCCTCAACCTCAATTACTTACTTCTTTGCAACGTTACCCGCGTGGGACAGGCCCAGGTCGGCCAGGGTCTTTTCGACCACTTTGGCTGGCAGCGGGATGTAGCCGTCCTTCACGACAACTTGCTGGCCGGCCTGCGACAGCACCAGCTTGACGAACTCGGCTTCCAGCGGGGCCAGAGGCTTGTTCGGCGCCTTGTTGACGTAGACGTAGAGGAAACGCGACAGCGGGTAGGTGCCGTTCAGGGCGTTGGCTTCGTTGTCTTCGACGAACGCTCCGCCTTCTTTCTTGGCCAAGGCAACGGTCTTGACGCTGGCGGTCTTGTAGCCGATGCCCGAGTAGCCGATGCCGTTCAGCGACGAGCTGATCGACTGCACTACCGAGGCCGAGCCAGGCTGTTCGTTGACGTTAGGCTTGAAGTCGCCTTTGCACAGGGCTTCTTCCTTGAAGTAGCCGTAGGTGCCCGATACCGAGTTGCGGCCGAACAGCTGGATTGGCTTGTTGGCCAGGTCGCCGGTCACACCGATGTCGCCCCAGGTCTTGACGTCAGCCTTGCCGCCGCACAGGCGGGTGGAGGAGAAGATAGCGTCAACCTGAGCCATGGTCAGGCCCTTGATCGGGTTGTCCTTGTGCACGAACACGGCCAGGGCGTCCACGGCAACCGGGATGGCGGTCGGCTTGTAGCCGTACTTCTGCTCGAAGGCCTGCAGCTCGACGTCCTTCATCTTGCGGCTCATCGGGCCCAGGTTGGCGGTGCCTTCGGTCAGGGCGGGTGGCGCGGTCGAGGAACCAGCGGCCTGGATCTGGATGTTTACGTTCGGATATTCCTTCTTGTAGGCCTCGGCCCACAGGGTCATCAGGTTCGCGAGGGTGTCGGAACCGACGCTGGAGAGGTTGCCCGAAACACCGGTGGTCTTGGTGTAGGTCGGGATTGCAGGATCGACAGCGGCGACCGCATTGGCGGCAGCGACGCCAGCGGCGGCAAAGGTCAGGGCCGCCATCAAACGCTTCAGTTTCATGCCTTGCTCCTAGCAGGAATATCGTGGGTTGTGAGATGGAACGGGCCCAAGTATCTGCAGGCCGCATGAACACTCTATGACTCGAATGTGACAATTGGATGAAAGGCCATCACCGGTAACCGGGATGGCCTTTACAGGATGTTGCAGAGGGGATCTAGAGCGGGATTCAGCGTTTGCGTGCAAGCAGATAGATGCCCACCAACAGACCGACAGCGCACAGGCACGCCACATAGTAAGCCGGCGCCATAGGACTGAACTTCAGCAGCGCGGTCACCACCATCGGCGTCAGACCACCGAAGATCGCATAGGCCAGGTTGTAGGAGAACGACAGGCCACTGAAGCGCACCACCGGCGGGAAGGCCTTGACCATCACGTAAGGCACCGCGCCGACGATGCCCACGCACACGCCGGTCAGGGCGTACAGCGGGAACAGCAGGTCAGGGCGGGTCGGCAGGCTGTGGTAGAAGGCCCAGGACGACGCCAGCAGCGCCAAGCTGCCGACGATGAACACGCGCCCGGCGCCGAAACGGTCGGCCAGGCTGCCAGCGCCGACGCAGCCCAGGCTGAGCAGCACGATGGCCAGGCTATTGGCCTTGAGCGAGTCGGTGGGGCTGACGTGGTAGAGGCTCTGCAGCAACGCCGGAGTCATGAGGATAATCACCACGATGCCGGCCGACAGCAGCCAGGTGAGCAGCATCGACAGGATGATCGCGCCGCGATGATCACGCAGCACCGCGCGCAGCGGCAGCTCTTCGGCCAGGGCCTTGCGCGCCTGCATTTCGGCGAAAACGGGGGTCTCATGCAACCAACGGCGCAGGTAGACCGCGAAGAAGCCGAACACCCCACCGAGCAGGAACGGGATACGCCAGGCGTAGTCCGCCACTTCCTCGGGGGTGTAGAGCGTATTGATCAGCGTTGCCACCAGCGAGCCAAGCAGGATGCCCGAGGTCAGGCCGGCGGTCAGCGTGCCGCAGGCATAGCCGGTGTTGCGCGCCGGCACGTGCTCGGAGACGAACACCCAGGCTCCTGGCACCTCGCCACCGATGGCCGCGCCCTGAATCACCCGCATCAGCAGCAGCAGGATCGGCGCCCACAGGCCAATCTGCGCATAGGTGGGCAACAGGCCCATCACCAGGGTCGGCACGGCCATCATGAAAATGCTCAGGGTGAACATCTTCTTGCGTCCGAGCAGGTCGCCAAAGTGGGCCATGACGATGCCGCCCAGTGGCCGGGCCAGGTAGCCGGCGGCGAAGATGCCGAAGGTCTGCATCAGGCGCAGCCATTCGGGCATGTCGGCGGGGAAGAACAGCTTGCCCACCACCGTGGCGAAGAACACGAAGATGATGAAGTCGTAAAACTCCAGTGCACCGCCCAGCGCGGACAGCGAGAGGGTCTTGTAGTCACTGCGGGACAACGGCCGGGACGGCTGCTCGATACTGCTCTGCACGGAGGTCATCGCTGTTCTTTCTCTTGTAGGTCTGCGGACCGCTTGGCATGCGGCTTCTGGATTGAGTAGTCGGCGAAGATAGCAAATTGCCGAGCCGCGCTCATAGCGGTACAAAATCCATACAGATATTCATGAATGTGCGGTCGTCGCTGGCTGTGCAGGTATATATACTGCCCGCTCGTAGGAAAAGGTTGCTTATCCTGAGGGATGCTGTGCGAAAACGTCGGTCATTGTTGTCAGACTGTTTCGCAGAGTTTCCCTGAGGCCGCCCCCTGAAGCGAAATCAGCGTAGTATGCGTGTTGCTGAATCGTTTTTACGGCGTCCGTTATTGCGCCACCAACGAAGCGTCACGGGTCAGAGGCCCCACGGCATGATTGAGCTCGAACAAGAAGATCCTATCCCGCAAGGCGACCTGGCCTTGCAGATCACCGCGCTGCCGCGCGAGACCAATGGTTTCGGCGATATCTTCGGCGGCTGGCTGGTCGCCCAGATGGACCTGGCCGGCACCGCCATGGCCAGCCGCGTCGCCGGAGGCCGAGTGGCCACGGTGGCCATCGACCGCATGGCGTTCCTGGTGCCGGTGGCGGTGGGCGCGCAGTTGTCCTTCTATACCCAGACCCTGGAAATCGGCCGCAGCTCGATCCAGATGATGGTCGAAGTGTGGAGCGACGACCCGCTGTCCAGCGAATGGCGCAAGGTCACCGAGGCAGTGTTCGTGTTCGTCGCCATCGATGGCAGTGGTCGCACCCGCTCCGTACCTCGTCGCTGAGCCTGGCGAGCGGTAAACTCATTGCACGTCACCGGGTCCAACGGCCTGACAGACAATCAATGAGACGAACGCAATGGCTAACTTCACGGTCGAGACCGAGCTGCACGGCGAACTCAACTGCTGGCGCATCACCAGCGATCATGCCGAACTACTGATTGCCCAACAGGGCGCCCAGGTCCTGAGCTATCAGCGCCTGGGTGAGCCACCGCTGCTGTGGCTGAGCGACCAGGCCATCTTCCGCCAGGGCAAGTCGGTGCGTGCCGGCGCACCCGTGTGCTGGCCGTGGTTCGGTATCTTCGAGCGCAATCCCGATTCGGTCAAAGCCATGTTCAAGGGCGAGCAGCCGCCCGCCCACGGCCTGGTGCGTGGCCGTGACTGGCAGTTGTTGAGCGCCGAGGAACACGGCGACCACCTGCAGTTCGAGTTCGAATTGCCCGAAGCCCAGGGTGAGCTGCCGGGTTGGCCTCATGACGTCCAACTCAAGCTCCTGGTAGAACTGGACGACCAGCTGAAGCTCACCCTCACCAGCTACAACCTCGGCAATACCGATGTCACCCTGAGCCAGGCGCTGCACAGCTACTTCGCCGTGAGCGATGTGCGCCAGGTGCAAGTGGAAGGCGTTGACGGGTTGGCCTACATCGAAACACTGGCCAACTGGGAACAGCGCAAACAACAGGGCAGCCTGGGTTTCGCCGACGAGACTGATCGCATCTACCTGAACGCGCCTGAGCGACTGGCGATTGTCGACCCACACTGGAGCCGACGCATCACCCTGCAGGCCGGCGGCTCACGCACCGCGGTGATCTGGAACCCCTGGACCGACCGCGCCCGCGACTTGCCGGACATGGCCGACGATGGGTGGCAGCGCATGCTGTGCATCGAGACGGCGAATGTGATGGATGACGTGGTGGTGCTCAAGCCAGGGGCGACTCATGCGATGAGCGTGGCGATCGGTAGCGAAGCGCTCTGACCCGATAGTTTCAGCCGCCTGTACTGGCCCTATCGCCGGCAAGCCGGCTCCCACAGGATTGCGCGGTCGCCTGTGGGAGCCGGCTTGCCGGCGATAGGGCCTCGACAGGAAAAATACCTTACAGATCCGCGTCTTCCACCACCCTCACCTTCCCTGCCTCCAACGCATACGCCGCATCCGCCAGGTCATTGCTGACTTTCTCCACCTTCAAGGTGCCGGTCACCCACAGCGGCGTGTAAATGTCGTCGATCTTCAACCCTTTCGGATACCGCACCAGCACCAGCTGGTTCGGCGGCGGCGGCGGTACATGGATGCACGCCCCTGGGTACGGCACCAGGAAAAACAGCGTGCTGTTGCCTTTGGCATCGCTCTCCAGCGGCACCGGATACCCCCCCAGGCGGATCTGCCTGCCGTTCATGGCGGCCACGGTCTTGGTCGAGTACATCACCGCCGGCAGGCCTTTGCTCTGCTTCAGCCCACCCTTGGCGGTGAAGGTGCCCAGGGCTTCCGGGGAGTTGTGGTCGATCTCGGGCATCTGCTCGAGCGCCTTCTGGTCCGACTTGGGCATCAGCTCCAGCCAGTCGGTCTCGGGCAGTTCGGCATGGGCCAGGGCGCTGGCCAGCAACAGGGGAATGAGGAATAACGCACGCATGAAAATGCTCGGCAACTCAGGATGAATTGCCGGGCATTCTAGCGGGAATTCAGCGTTTCTTGATGAAGCCGTAGATCACCAGCAGGATGATCGCGCCGACCAGGGCCCCGAAGAAGCCCGCGGCCTGCCCGGCCTGGTAGATGCCCAGGGCTTGTCCGCCGTAGGTGGCGGCCAGGGAACCGGCGATGCCGAGGAGAATGGTCATGATCCAGCCCATGCTGTCGTCACCCGGTTTCAGGAAACGCGCCAGCAGGCCGACGATCAGGCCGATGAAGATGGTTCCAATGATGCCTATGGCAATCCCTCTGTGATGAACATGAAACATGCCAAAGCCTAGTCAGCGCTTTGGCATGCTGCCATCTCAGAGCGGCATTGCCCGGCAGAAGTTCGATCAGCCGGCGATCAACGCCTCTACTTCGGCAATCTTGGCCTTGAGGGTGGCCATGTCCTGGCAGCGCAGGGTGGCGTGGCCGACCTTGCGCCCGACCTTGAATGCCTTGCCGTAGTGGTGTAGGTGGCAGTCATCAATGGCGACCACCTTGTCCACCGCCGGCACTTCGCCGATGAAGTTGAGCATGGCGCTTTCGCCGACCTTCGCGGTCGAGCCCAGCGGCAGGCCGGCCACGGCGCGCAGGTGGTTCTCAAACTGGCTGCACTCGCTGCCTTCGATGGTCCAGTGCCCGGAGTTGTGCACACGCGGGGCGATTTCGTTGGCCTTCAGGCCACCGTCCACTTCGAAGAACTCGAAGGCCATGACGCCGACGTAGTCGAGTTTCTGCAGCACGCGGCCGACGTAGTCTTCGGCCAGGGCCTGCAACGGGTGCGCCTCGCTGGCCACCGACAGGCGCAGGATGCCGCTGTCGTGGGTGTTGTGCACCAGCGGGTAGAAGCGGGTTTCGCCGTCGCGGGCGCGCACGGCCACCAGCGACACTTCGCCGGTAAACGGCACGAAGCCTTCCAGCAGGCACGGCACGCTGCCCAGTTCGGCGAAAGTGTCGACCACGTCTTCGGGCTTGCGCAGGACCTTCTGGCCCTTGCCGTCGTAACCCAGGGTGCGGGTCTTGAGCACGGCCGGCAGGCCGATGCTGGCCACGGCGGCATCAAGGTCCGCTTGCGAGAGGATGTCGGCGAAGGCCGGGGTGGGAATACCCAGGTCGCGGAACATGCTCTTCTCGAACAGGCGGTCACGGGCGATGCGCAGGGCCTCGGCGCTCGGATAGACCGGGACGAACTGCGAGAGGAAGGCGACGGTCTCGGCCGGCACGCTTTCGAACTCAAAGGTCACCAGGTCGACTTCGTCGGCCAGCTGGCGCAGATGGTCCTGGTCACCGTAGTCGGCACGCAGGTGCTCGCCCAGCGGCGCGGCGCAGGCGTCCGGTGCCGGGTCGAGGAAAGCGAAGTTCATGCCCAGCGGAGTCCCCGCCAGGGCCAGCATGCGGCCCAGCTGGCCACCACCGATTACACCGATCTTCATGGGTTTCAGCCTCAAGCCTGACGCGGATCTGGATTGTCCAGCACGGTGTCGGTCTGCTCGGTGCGGAACTGCTTGAGCGCCGCGTGGAACTGCGGGTGCTTGGCCCCGAGGATGCTCGCCGACAGCAAGGCTGCATTGATCGCGCCGGCCTTGCCGATGGCCAGGGTGGCGACCGGGACACCAGCAGGCATCTGCACGATCGACAGCAGCGAATCGACACCCGAGAGCATCGACGACTGCACCGGCACACCGAGCACCGGCAGGTGGGTCTTGGCGGCGCACATGCCCGGCAGGTGGGCGGCGCCACCGGCACCGGCGATGATCACTTCGATGCCGCGGCCTTCGGCCTCATCGGCGTACTGGAACAGCAGGTCCGGGGTGCGGTGGGCGGAAACCACCTTCACTTCGTAGGGAATGCCGAGTTTTTCCAGCATATCGGCGGTGTGGCTAAGGGTGGACCAATCGGACTTGGAGCCCATGATCACGCCAACCAGTGCACTCATCGTCGAGCCTCTTCGCTTGTGCGCCCGCAGGCGCGTCAAAAAACAACAAGCCACGCGGGACGACCGGCGTGGCTTGTTTGCTGATCATGACCGGAATCTATCCGGTCGAGGGGCCGCGCAGTATAGCGTAACGCGAGGCAATCACGGCACCCCCGGCGACCAACTGTCGGCCTTATTTTTCGGGGGTTTGGCTGACTTTCGGGTCAACTGAACCACCCTCCAGCTTGCGCCACAGCAAGCGCACGTTGGCCTTGCGCACCAAGGCACAGCGATACAGGCGGATTTCCAGCGGCACATGCCACTGGCTGCCACCGCAGATCGCCAGCTCGCCACGCTCCAGTTCACCGCGCATCGACAGTTTCGGGACCCAGGCGATGCCCATGCCTTCGAGCGCCATGCTCTTGAGACTGTCGGCCATGGCCGTTTCATAGACAGTGGTATAGCGCAGGTTGCGCTGGCGCAGCAGCAAGTTGACCGACCGGCCGAGGAAAGCGCCGGCGCTGTAGGCCAGCAACGGCACGCTGGCCTCCCCCTCCAGGTCGAACAGCGGCTTGCCGTCGGGGCCCACGGCACACACCGGGAGCATTTCGGTATTGCCCATATGCAGCGACGGGAAGATCTCGGCGTCCATCTGCAACGCCGCGTCCGGGTCGTAGAACGCCAGCATCAGGTCGCAGCCGCCTTCGCGTAATGCATGCACCGCATCACCGACGTTGGTGGCGACCAGGCGCGTGGCGATGTTCAAGCCATCGTTGCGCAATTGCGCCACCCAGCGCGGGAAAAAGCCCGATGCCAAGGAGTGCGCGGCCGAGACCTGGATCACCTCGCCCTGGCCGCCTTCCAGGTGATGTAAATGGCGAAGAACTTCGCTCAACTGGTCGACAACGGTGCGCGCGGTGACGAGAAACAGCTGCCCGGCCTCGGTCAGCTCGATGGGCGTGCGGGAACGATTCACCAAGGTCAACCCAAGCGCCGCTTCCAGGCTGCGTATGCGTCGGCTGAATGCCGGCTGGGTAACGAACCGGCGCTCGGCCGCTTGCGAGAAACTGCGGGTCGAGGCCAGGGCACTGAAGTCCTCCAGCCATTTGCTTTCGAGGTTCATCGACTACTCCGCACTGCGTGCACCAAAATGGAACACGCTCGATTGTCAATCGGCGTCACATCAAACCGTATGCCGTTTGCGCATAGGTTAGCGTGCAACAGCATTGGCCGCAAAATCTGGGCAGCCCTAGCATTGGCGCCATTCCGGCAGGTGCCGGGTCAAAATCGAGATGATATCCATCATGTCCTCCGCTGCATCGTTCCGCGTCGAAAAAGATCTGCTTGGTACCCTTGAAGTCCCTGCCGATGCCTACTACGGCATCCAGACTCTGCGCGCTGCCAACAACTTCCACCTCTCCGGTGTTCCGCTGTCGCACTACCCGAAACTGGTAGTCGGCCTGGCGATGGTCAAGCAGGCAGCTGCTGACGCCAACCGTGAGCTGGGGCACCTGAGCGATGCCAAGCACGCCGCGATCAGCGCAGCCTGCGCACGACTGATCAAAGGCGACTACCACGAGCAGTTCGTGGTGGACATGATTCAAGGCGGTGCTGGTACTTCCACCAACATGAACGCCAACGAAGTCATCGCCAACATCGCGCTGGAGGCCATGGGTCACCAGAAGGGTGAGTACCAGTACCTGCACCCGAACAACGATGTGAACATGGCGCAGTCGACCAACGACGCCTACCCGACCGCGATCCGTCTGGGTCTGCTGCTGGGCCACGACGCCCTGCTGGCCAGCCTCGACAGCCTGATCCAGGCCTTCGCTGCCAAAGGTAAAGAGTTCGACCACGTACTGAAGATGGGCCGTACCCAGCTGCAGGACGCCGTGCCGATGACCCTGGGCCAGGAATTCCGCGCCTTCGCCACTACCATGACCGAAGACCTGCAGCGCCTGCGCTCGCTGGCTCCGGAACTGCTGACCGAAATCAACCTGGGCGGCACCGCCATCGGTACCGGCATCAACGCCGACCCGGGCTACCAGATGCTGGCCGTACAGCGCCTGGCTATCATCAGCGGCCAGCCGCTGGTGCCGGCTGCCGACTTGATCGAAGCCACCTCCGACATGGGCGCCTTCGTGCTGTTCTCCGGCATGCTCAAGCGCACCGCGGTCAAGCTGTCGAAGATCTGCAACGACCTGCGCCTGCTGTCCAGCGGCCCACGCACCGGCATCAACGAGATCAACCTGCCGGCGCGCCAGCCAGGCAGCTCGATCATGCCAGGCAAGGTCAACCCGGTTATCCCTGAGGCCGTCAACCAAGTCGCCTTCGCCATCATGGGCAACGACCTGGCCCTGACCGTCGCCGCCGAAGGTGGCCAACTGCAGCTGAACGTGATGGAGCCGCTGATCGCCTACAAGATCTTCGACTCGATCCGCCTGCTGCAACGCGCCATGGACATGCTGCGCGAGCACTGCATCGTCGGCATCACCGCCAACGAACAGCGCTGCCGTGAACTGGTCGAGCACTCGATCGGCCTGGTCACCGCCCTGAACCCGTACATCGGCTACGAAAACGCCACCCGTATCGCCCGCGTTGCCTTGGAAACCGGCCGCGGCGTGCTGGAACTGGTGCGCGAAGAGAAGCTGCTGGACGAAGAGATGCTCAACGACATCCTGCGTCCGGAAAACATGATCGCTCCCCGTCTGGTTCCGCTGAAGGCGTAACCCAGACCGCTGCAAACAGTCTCACCAGGTCGAGGGACTAGACACCTCTCAACCTTTCAAGGGCCCGAGCGCATGCTACGGGCCCTTTTTTTATGCACGGAACAGGCACCTGCTAAACGGCACACAACTTGCTCGGTAATGCTCCCCAGCTCAACGGGATGCCGAGCATGCTGCACAGCCACCTCACCACCCTCAACGCCGTTTCGCTGATCCTCCAGGTGTTCCAGGAAGACGGCGTGGACGCGCAGCACATGCTCGCCGGCAGCGGCATAGGCCCCGCAGACCTGGGCCACGCCGATGCGCGCATCACCACCCAGCAGGAACTGCAGGTCTGCGCCAACGCCGTGTCCAGGCGCCAGGACATCGGCCTGGAACTAGGCCGGCGCATGCACGTGTCGTGCTACGGCATGCTCGGTTACGCCCTGCTCTCCAGTGCCACTTTGGGTGACGCCCTGCGCCTGGCGCTAACCTTTCCGGCACTGCTGGGAACAGTTTTCCAGCTACGCCTGGTGGACGATGGCCAGCGCGTGTGGCTCAGCGCCAGCGACCATTACGACGCGCCTGGGCTGGCCGCCTTCAATGCCGAATTCTGCCTGCTGTCGCTGAAAGTGATCTGCGACGACCTGCTCGGCCGCCAGCTACCGTTGCTGGCGGCCCGCTTCGAACACCCGCGCCCGAGCTATCACGCGCTCTATGAACCTGCATTCCAGTGCCCGCTCGGCTTCGACGCCAGCGACAATGCCTTCGCCTTCGAACGACGCTGGCTGGACATGCCCTTGCCCCTGGCCGACCCGATCACCCACAAGGCCATGGGCGAACGCTGCCGACGCCTCAACCTGGAGTTCACCGGCCGCCAAGCGTGGCTGGGGCGGATCCGCCAGCTGCTGCTGCGGCAACTGGATGCCGCGCCTGGGCTGGAAGGTTTGGCACGGCAGATGAACTGCTCGTCGCGCACACTGCGCCGGCATTTGCAGGCGCTGGGCAGCAGTTATCAACAGCTCCTCGACGAGCTGCGCTTCGAGCGGGCCAAGCAGTTGCTGGCCGAGGACCAGATGCCGATCTACCGCATTGCCGAAACATTGGGGTTCAGCGAGACCGCGAGCTTCCGGCATGCCTTCCAGCGCTGGAGCGGCGTGGCGCCGAGCCATTTTCGCGGTTGACCGGTTGCGGACGGCTTGGCCACATCGATCCCCTTTTGGCCGTTTGCGACGTTCTCCAGTACCGGGCAGTCCGTAAAAATGGCTCCACGCCAGTGAATACGGAGAACAACAACGTGCTGACGATCTATTCCGATGACCACCGCCTGCACCATGGCCGCTGCGAGCTCATCGACGGCAAGCTGATGCCCTGTTTCGAAATGCCGTCGCGCGCCGACCACGTCCTGGAGCGCGTCAAGCAGCGCAACCTCGGGCCCGTGCAGGGCCCCGTCGACTTTGGCCGCGCACCGCTGCAGCGCATCCACAGTGCCGACTACCTGGATTTCTTCGAAAGTGCCTGGGACCGTTGGGCCGCGCTTGGCCAGGAAGGTGACCTGCTGCCGTTCACCTGGCCAGCGCGCACCCTGCGCCAGGTCAAACCCAGCGGCCTGCACGGCGAGCTCGGTTACTACAGCTTCGACGCCGGCGCACCGATCACCGCCGGCACCTGGCAGGCCGCCTACAGCGCCGCCCAGGTCGCCCTGACCGCCCAGGCTGCGATCCAGCAAGGCGCCCATGCCGCCTTCGCCCTGTGCCGGCCGCCAGGGCACCACGCCGCAGGCGAAGTGATGGGGGGTTACTGCTACCTCAACAACGCAGCCATTGCCGCCCAGGCCTTCATCGACCAAGGCCGGCGCAAGGTAGCCATCCTCGACGTCGACTATCACCACGGCAACGGTACGCAGGACATTTTCTACACCCGCAACGACGTGTTCTTCGCCTCGATCCACGGCGACCCGCAGGACGAGTTCCCGTTCTTCCTCGGCTACGCCGACGAGACCGGCGAAGGTGCCGGCGAGGGCTGCAACATCAACTACCCGCTGCCTGCCGGCAGCGACTGGGCAGCCTGGAGCGCAGCCCTGGAAGACGCCTGCCAGCGTATCGCCGCCTTCAGTGCCGATGTGCTGGTGATCTCCCTTGGCGTGGATACCTTCAAGGACGACCCCATCTCCCAGTTCAAGCTCGACAGTCCCGACTACCTGGCGATGGGCAAGCGCATCGCCCAGCTGGGCAAGCCGACCTTGTTCGTGATGGAAGGCGGCTACGCTGTGGAGGAAATCGGCATCAACGCGGTCAATGTGCTGGAAGGCTTCCAGCAGGCCCAGCCAGGAGCGTGAACATGACCCGACTCAAATGTCTGCTCGCCCCGCTCATCGCCACCGGCCTGTTCGCCGGCGCACTCCAGGCACACGCCGAACAGAGCACCCTGCGGGTGTACAACTGGTTCGACTACATCACCCCGCAAACCCTGGTCGACTTCCAGAAGGACAGCGGGGTCAAGCTGATCTACGACATCTTCGACACCAACGAAGCACTGGAAGCCAAGCTGCTTACCGGCAACTCCGGCTATGACGTGGTGGTGCCGTCCAACGTGTTCCTCGCCAAGCAGATCGAGGCTGGGGTTTTCCAGCCCCTTGACCGCGGCAAGCTGCCCAACTGGCAGCATCTGGACCCGGCACTGATGAAACTGATCGAAGCCAACGACCCCGGCAACAAGTTTGCCGTGCCTTACATGTACGGCACGGTGCTGATCGGCTTCAACCCAGACAAAGTCAAGGCCGTGCTCGGCGACGACGCACCGGTGGACAGCTGGGACCTGATCTTCAAGGAAGAGAACATCGCCAAGCTCAAGCAGTGCGGCGTGGCACTACTTGATTCGCCGTCGGAGATCCTGCCGCTGGCGCTGTCGTACCTGGGGCTGGACCCTAACAGCGGCAAGCCGGCCGACTATCAAAAAGCCCAGGATCTGCTGCTGAAGATCCGCCCGTATGTAACCTACTTCCACTCGTCCAAGTACATGGCCGACATCGCCAATGGTGATATCTGTGTGGCGGTGGGCTACTCGGGCAGCTTCTCCCAGGCCGCGAATCGGGCTCGCGAAGCGAAGAACGGCGTGGTGGTGGACATGCGCCTGCCCAAGGAAGGCGCACCGATCTGGTTCGACATGCTGGCGATCCCCAAGAACGCGGCCAACCCTGAAGATGCCCACACATTCATCAACTACCTGTTGCGACCAGAAGTGATCGCGCCGATCAGCGACTTCGTCGGCTACCCGAACCCGAACAAGGATGCGACCGACAAGGTCAGCCCGGCGATCCGCAACAATCCAAACCTGTACCCGACGGCGGAGGCAATGGCCAAGTTGTACACGCTCAAGCCGTTGCCACGGGATGCCGAGCGGGCACGGACGCGTGCCTGGACCAAGATCAAGTCCGGCACCTGATGTTTTTGGGGCTGCTCTGCAGCCCATCGCCGGCAAGCCGGCTCCCACAAAGAAATGTGCAATTCCTGTGGGAGCCGGCTTGCCGGCGATGGGTCGCAGAGCGCCCACATTCAATCTCGCCAGGCCTTGCGCAGGCGCATCAAAGCCTGCGCAATCTCCCCTTCTGGCACTGCCGCGAATCCCAGTACCAGCCCTGCCCTCGCATCCGCAGGCTCCGCGCTGTCCTCCAGCCAGTAGCTGCTCAGCGGAGTGACCTCCACCCCCACCGCCTCCGCCCGCGCAACCAGCTCCTGCTCCCGCGCCAAGTTATCCACAGCTACCTTCACATGCAGCCCTGCTGCGACGTCCGGCATTGCCCCCAGCCCCGGTACCTCCACCGGCCAACCGGCCTTCAGCACATTCCTGCGGGCCAACGCCGCCCGGCGCATACGGCGGATATGTCGCTGGAAATGCCCTTGGGCCATGAACTGCGCCATGACACATTGCGTGCCGACTTCCGAGTGACGCACCGACAGCGCCTTGGCCTGGCTGAATGCCCGCACCAGGCGCCTGGGCAGCACCAGGTAACCCAGCCGCAAAGCCGGAAAGGCGATCTTGCCGAACGTTCCCACGTACAGCACCCGGCCCTGCCGATCCAGTGCCGCCAGCGGCGCCAAAGGCGCACCGCTGTAGCGGTACTCGCCATCGTAATCGTCCTCGACGACCCAGCCGTCCTGGCGCTCGGCCCAGGCCAGCAACGCCAGGCGCCGGGCCAGGCTCATGGTCACACCGGTAGGGTACTGGTGAGCCGGGGTCACGTAAGCCAGCCTGCAATCCGGCAGCTCGGCCAGGCGCGCACAGTCCATGCCCTCTTCATCTACCGGCACGCCCCTGACCCTTGCCCCCGCCAGGGCGAAGGCGTGCCCGGCAGCGCGGTAGCCCGGGTTTTCCACAGCCACCCCGTCACCAGGCTGCAACAGCAACTGTGCACAAAGGCTGATCGCCTGCTGCGCACCACTGGTGATCACAATTTGTTCAGCACTGCAGGAAAGCCCTCGCGACCGACGCAGATAGGTGGCGATCAATTCACGCAACGGCAGCTCCCCTGCCGGGTCGCCATAACCGAGCTGCGCCGGATCGGGATTTCGCCAGAAACCCGCTTGCAGCTTGGCCCAGACCTCGAAAGGAAACAGGTCGAACGCTGGCAGACCAACCCTGAAAGCCCTCGGCGCGTCGCCTTTGGGCGGCGGCAAATGGTGCTTTTCCAGACGCAGCAATGGCTCACTACGCCCTGCGAAACTGGATAAATCCTCAGTATCAGGCGCTTCAAATGTGGATAAGTCTGTTGATAACCACCGGGATAACCCTGTGGACAGTTGTGTGGATAGTTTTCCCAGGCGGCTTACATAGGTGCCATCGCCTACCCGGCTTTCGATGAAGCCCTCGGCATACAACTGGTCATAGGCACGCACCACGCTGTTGCGCGACAACGCCAGCACCGCCGCGAGGTCACGGGTGGCAGGCAGCCGTGCTCCGCCTTCCAGGCGCCCATCCAGCACGCGCGCGCGCAAGGCCTGGTAGAGCTGCTGGCTGAGCCCGCGACGGCGATCCAGGACGATCCCGGCCGGATCGAAAGGCAACGCGTAGGTACGTTCGCTCATGGCATTGGACCTATGAAAACAGTCATGAATGGCTCTTACACCGAACCATTAGCCTGCCTAGGATGAAGCCACAGCACAAGGAACACCGGCATGTACAACAGCAAACCGCATCAGGAACATGACCTTGGCCGCCTGCACCAGCACATGCAGCACACCCGCCTGGCAACGCTGATCAGCCACGGTGAGCACGGGCTGCTGGCCACCCATCTGCCCGTGCTGGTCGCCACCGGCGAGGGCGAATTCGGCACGGTCTACGGCCACCTCGCCCGGGCCAACCAGCAATGGCAGGACCTGGCACAAGGCGCTGAAGCCTTGCTGGTATTCCCCGGCGCCGACGCCTATGTCAGCCCCGGCTACTACCCGAGCAAGGCCGACAACCCCAAGGTGGTGCCCACCTGGAACTATATGGCGGTGCATGCCTGGGGCCCGGTGGAGGTGATCCACGAGCCGACACAATTGCTGGACATCGTCAGCCGCCTGACCGACCGCCATGAGCAAGGCCGCGCAGCACCGTGGAACGTCGCCGATGCTCCGGCTGACTACCTTGACGGCATGCTCCGCGCCATCGTCGGTATCCGCCTGCCGATCGCCCGCCTGCAGGGCGCACGCAAGCTCAGTCAGAACCGTTCGGCGCAAGATATCGCCGGGGTCCGCGAAGGCCTGGCCGCCAGCGCCGACCCTGTGGATAACCAACTCGCCGCGCACATGCGCGACCTCTGAAGGAAAAACCCCATGACAGCCATCACTCTGCGCCCGGTTCGCGCCGAAGACCATGCCGCCTGGCTGCCCTTGTGGCAGGCCTATCTGCGCTTCTACCAGACCGAACTACCCGACGCAGTCAACACCAGCACCTGGCAACGCCTGCTCAATGCGAACGAGCCGACTCACTCGGCGTTGGCCTGGGTCGATGGCAAGGCGGTGGGGATGGTCAACTTCATCTACCATCGTTCCAACTGGAGCATCGAGAACTCCTGCTACTTGCAGGACCTCTACGTGGACAGTGAAGTACGTGGCCTGGGCATCGGCCGGCAGCTCATCGAGCATGTCTACGCCACGGCCAAGGCCGCCGGCTGCATCAAGGTGCACTGGCTGACCCACGAGACCAACGCCACCGCCATCAGCTTGTACGAGCAGGTCGCCGAGCGCCCGGGCTTCATCCAATTCCGCAAAGCACTGTAGGCCGCACATGAACGACGCATTGAACTGGAAACCCGCCGGTACGCCCAAGGCCGAGCCCATCGAAGGCCGTTTCATCCGTTTGGAGAAGCTTGACCCGGCGCGCCATGGCAACGACCTTTGGGAAGTACTGCAAGGTCCGGGCTCGGACCCAGCGCTATGGGACTACCTGCCCTACGGCCCGTTTGCTGAGCGCGCCAGCTTCGACCGCTGGCTGGAAGGCAACGCCGCCAGCCGCGACCCGCTGTTCTACAGTGTGATCGACCGCGCCAACGGCCAGGTTCAGGGCATCCTCAGCTACATGTCGATCGTCCCCGAACAGGGCCGCTTCGAGATTGGCCACATCGCCTTCGGCGCCGCCATGCAACGCACACCCAAGGGCACCGAGGCGGTTTACCTTTTGAGCAAGCTGGGCTTCGAGCTGGGCAATCGCCGGCTGGAATGGAAGTGCAACGACGCCAATGCCCGCTCCAAGCGCGCGGCCGAGCGCTTCGGTTTTGTGTTCGAGGGCGTGTTCCGCAACCACATGGTGGTCAAGGACCGCAACCGGGATACGACCTGGTATTCGATTACCGACGCCGAATGGCCGGCGGTGGCGGCGGGGTTCGAGCGCTGGTTGAGCGTGGATAACCAACAACCTGAAGGTCAGGTGAGGACGCTGGAGGCCTGTCGCCTGGGCTGATCTCATCGCGGGGCAGGCTCCCACGGTAATGCGTGGGAGCAGACTTGTCCCACAAGGCCATCATCTGATCTGACGTCGACGCGTGACCACGCCCATCTGCAGACCGAACGGCTTGAATACCGCATTCAGCGATTTGAGCGTAGGGTTGCCCTCCCCCTGTTCGATCTGGATCAATGTGCGGACCGAAATCTTGCACATCCGCGCAAACTGGGTCTGCTGCATCTTCGCCACTTCCGTACGCAGCCGCCTGACCGCTGCACCAAGCTCCAGGCTGCCGTCGGCGATGCCTTCACGCACACCGTCGATCAACAACCCGCGAGCATCAATGGATACCGTCATGCCAACCCCCACTCGGCTATCCGCCGCTCAAGCTTGCCCAGCGCAATAGCCGGGTGACTCATGACCCGGCTTGCCAATCCCAGTTCGCTCAGGATATCGGGCAATGCCAGCAACTGGCGGGCATCCTCGCGCAAACGCTGGTACGCCTGCTCCGGGTCAATGAACGTAGCAAGGGCGTTGCACACCGACAACCAGTCGATTTCACCAGCCCGCTCGATCGTCGCTGGCCATTTGGTTGTCCGTGTTACCCCCTCCTGATCCATCACCATCGGCGCAAGGTCATAGATTGGCGCCATCCGCACCGCATCGCGGGTGCGGATGATGGCAGTATTGCGTCCATGGTTGTCGGCGTTGCCCAGGATCTTGTTGATCAGGTCTCGGCGCAGATAATCCGTAATCAGCCCAGGCACCTGATCCGACTGCCCGGCCTCACGCCATAGCGCGACAAGGGTATCGATCACCTCCAGGTGGCCCATGCGGCTGCCGGGCTCGGTTATACCGCACAGCGAGTAGACCGACTCCACAGCTAGGCGCTGCACTCCCTCTGCGGACACCTGACGATCGAAGCGCTCCATCCAGAGGCTGGGCTTGCGGCCCTCCTCCAACGCCATGTGTTCACTGGCTACCGTATCAATACCTAAACGCTGCAAGGCTTTGTAGTAGAGGTGCTCGGCTCGCAGAATCTCCTGGTCATCAACCAGTGCCTGGTTTCTGGCGAACTTGATGAACCAGTGACGGCGGGCGTGCTCGTCGGCAAGCACGGCATCCGGGTACAACTGCCCGCTTTCGTCCTCTGTCATCAACAGCTTCGGCGCTTCACCGCCAGCACCGGTCGCACCGCCAATGGCCGCTCCCTGCTCATAGGCGTACTCGAGAAAGCGCTGATCCCGGGAAACGACATCCTCGCGGGTAAAACCGATGGGGTTTGCCAGATCCAGTTGCTCGAAGGACTCCTTGATACGCAGGTTACCAATCGGCGCAGGGGTGGAGCGCGCAAGCAGAAACAGGTCTTCTCCCATGCCAGCCGGCCTCTCGCGGCCAATATGCTTGAGCAGGAAGCGTTTGGCGGCACCGGCAGGGGCGATGTCGTAAAGGAATGCAGGGGCGTGGGGCAGGCGATGGCTGCCAAAATCCACCGGCAGCCTTGCACTCGCCGCTTGGCAGAATAGGCTGTCATAGCCATCTGGATTCGCCCTGACGTAGTCGGACAGGTAGCCAAACTCGCAAGGGCTGGCGAGGCTGTGCTCCGGCTGTGCGAAGGTCATTGCCAGGGCGTCCTGCCACTTGCCGTAGACATGGAGCTGGAGCGTAAGTCTGTGCATGGGCCGCCTGTGATTGACTGCATGTGAACGGGTCAACCATTCATTCGATATGCAGCTTAGTGCAGATTTTTACAGAAACTCAATAAATAATCTGCATTAAAATGCATAAATTATAAAACCACACATCTAATTCTGCAAAATAGTGCAGATTGAATGACAAAAAAAGGGGAGCATCCGCTCCCCAGAGGTTAACCGCTTGTAGATGAAGGCTTCTGTCAGCCTTCAATCTCGATCAGGATTTCGCCCGGGGTCACCCGGTCGCCCTTGGCCACGTGGATGGCCACGACCTTGCCGGCGATCGCCGCCTGCACTTCGGTCTCCATCTTCATCGCCTCGGTGATCAGCACCGCCTGGCCGGCCTTGACCACGTCGCCTTCCTTGACCAGCACATCGACGATGTTGCCCGGCATGCTGGTGCTGACGTGGCCCGGCGCGCTGGCCTGCTTGCGCTTGCTGCCGCCACCGCCGACGAATTCGTTGAGCGGCTCGAACACCACTTCTTCCGGCATGCCGTCGATGGACAGGTAGAAGTGGCGCTTGCCTTCGGCCTTCACGCCGACACCGGTGATGTCGACGCGGTAGGTTTCACCGTGGACATCGATGACGAACTCGGTCGGCACGCCTTCACCGCCCACCGCCCCCACCGCGCCGGCTTCCGGAATCGGCAGCAAGGCTTCTGGCTTGAGGGTGCCGGCTTCACGCTCCTCGAGGAACTTGCGGCCGATGTCGGGGAACATGGCGAAGGTCAGCACGTCCTCCTCGGAGTGCGCGAGGCTGCCGATGTCGGCGCGCAGCTTGGCCATCTCCGGCTTGAGCAGGTCGGCCGGGCGCACGTCGATCACGTCCTCGCTGCCGATCGCCTGACGGCGCAATTGCTCGTTGACCACACCGGGGGCTTTGCCGTAGCCGCCTTGCAGGTACAGCTTCACTTCATTGGTGATGGTCTTGTAGCGCTCGCCGGCCAGCACGTTGAAGAACGCCTGGGTGCCAACGATCTGCGAGGTCGGGGTCACCAGCGGCGGGAAGCCAAGGTCTTCGCGCACCCGCGGGATCTCCGCCAGCACCTCGTTCATGCGGTTGAGCGCGCCCTGCTCCTTGAGCTGGTTGGCCAGGTTGGAAATCATCCCGCCCGGTACCTGGTTGACCTGCACGCGGGTGTCCACGGCGGTGAACTCGCTTTCGAACTGGTGGTACTTCTTGCGCACGGCGTAGAAGTACAGGCCGATCTCCTGCAGCAGCTCGAGGTCCAGGCCGGTGTCGAACTCGCTGCCCTTGAGCGCGGCGACCATCGACTCGGTGCCCGGGTGGCTGGTGCCCCAGGCGAAGCTGGAGATCGCGGTGTCGATATGGTCGACGCCGTTCTCGACGGCCTTGAGCTGGCACATCGCGGCCAGGCCAGCAGTGTCGTGGGAGTGGATGAACACCGGCAATGACTGCTCGGCTTTAAGTGCCTTGACCAACTCGCCGGTGGCGAACGGGGTCAACAGGCCAGCCATGTCCTTGATCGCCACCGAGTCGCAACCCATGGCTTCCATCTGCTTGGCCTGCTGCACGAAGGCATCGACGGTATGCACCGGGCTGGTGGTGTAGGCGATGGTGCCCTGGGCGTGCTTGCCAGCGGCTTTCACCGCCTCGATGGCCACGCGCAAGTTACGCACGTCATTCATGGCGTCGAAGATGCGGAACACGTCGATGCCATTGACCGCAGCCTTGGCCACGAAGGCCTTGACCACGTCGTCACTGTAATGGCGGTAGCCCAGCAGGTTCTGCCCACGCAGGAGCATCTGCAGACGGGTGTTGGGCAGCGCGGCACGCAGCTTGCGCAGGCGCTCCCACGGGTCTTCCTTGAGGAAGCGCACGCAGGCGTCGAAGGTGGCGCCGCCCCAGACTTCCAGCGACCAGTAGCCGACCTTGTCGAGCTTGTCGCAGATCGGCAGCATGTCTTCGGTGCGCATGCGGGTGGCCAGCAGGGACTGGTGGGCGTCACGCAGGATCGTGTCGGTAACAAAGATTTTCTTGGACATTATTCGGTTCCTCACAGGCCTGCGTGGGCGGCGATGGCGGCGGCGATGGCCAGGGCCAGCTCTTCGGGTTTGCGCTTGATCGAGTAGTTGGTCAGTTCAGGGTGGCTTTCGACGAAGCTGGTGTTGAACTGGCCGCTACGGAATTCCGGGTTGCGCAGGATTTCCTGGTAGTACGCGGCAGTGGTCTTGACCCCCTGCAGGCGCATGTCGTCCAGGGCCCGCAGGCCGCGGTCCATGGCTTCTTCCCAGGTCAACGCCCAGACCACCAGTTTCAGGCACATGGAATCGTAGAACGGGGGAATGGTGTAGCCGGTGTAGATCGCCGTGTCGGTACGCACACCCGGGCCGCCCGGGGCGTAGTAGCGGGTGATCTTGCCGAAGCTGGGCAGGAAGTTGTTCTTCGGGTCCTCGGCGTTGATGCGAAACTGCAAGGCAAAGCCGCGGTGCTGGATATCTTCCTGCTTGATCGACAGCGGCAGACCGGAGGCGATGCGGATCTGCTCGCGAACGATGTCGATGCCGGTGATTTCCTCGGTGATGGTGTGTTCTACCTGCACCCGGGTGTTCATCTCCATGAAGTACACCTCGCCATCAGCGAGCAGGAACTCCACGGTACCGGCGTTCTCGTAGTCCACCGCCTTGGCCGCGCGCACGGCCAGGTCGCCGATGTAGGCACGCTGCTCAGGGGTCAGTTGCGGGCTCGGGGCGATCTCGATGAGTTTCTGGTTGCGGCGCTGGATTGAGCAGTCGCGCTCGAACAGGTGCACCACGTTGCCGAAGCTGTCACCGAGAATCTGCGCCTCGATGTGCTTGGGGTTGACGATGCACTTTTCCAGGAACACTTCCGCCGAGCCGAAGGCCTTGGTGGCCTCGGAAATCACCCGGGGGAAGTTCTGTTCCAGTTCCTCGCGGCTGTTGCAGCGGCGAATCCCGCGCCCGCCGCCACCGGAGGTGGCCTTGAGCATCACCGGGTAACCGATGCGATCGCCTTCCTGCAAGGCTTCATGAATATCGGCGACGTTGCCTTCGGTGCCGGGGGTGACCGGCACGCCGGCCGCGATCATGGTGCGGCGCGCTTCGGTCTTGTCACCCATGCGGCGAATGACATCGGCGGCCGGGCCGATGAACTTGATCCCGCGTTCAGCGCAGATCTCCGCCAGTTCGGCGTTTTCCGACAGGAAACCGTAGCCGGGATGTAAGGCATCGCAGCCGGTCTCGACAGCAAGGTTCACCAGCTTGCGCGGGTTCAGGTAGCCGGCCAGGGGCTCGGCACCGATGCTGTAGGCCTCGTCGGCGCGCTTGACGTGCAAGGCGTGGCGGTCGGCGTCGGAGTAGATCGCCACGGAGCGAATGCCCATCTCGGCGCAGGCACGCACGATCCGTACTGCAATCTCACCCCGGTTGGCGATCAGGATTTTTGTTATCACTGGAGTCTTCCCAAAGCCGTAGGAACAGACGATCCGGTTCTACCGGTCGGCGCGTGACCAGACGTCGCTGGCCAGTCGCATATTCACCCTAGCGCTGACGGTCGATAAACAAAAATCAATATTTGTTAGAGGCAGCATAAGCAAAAGCTTATAGTTGGGTAACAAGGTTTTGCCGGAGCACCGCAAAAAATGCGCAAGTCATTGATGCGTATGACTTTACGTCAGTTGCAGATCTTCAACGAAGTGTGTGATTTGCGCTCCTACAGCCGGGCGGCCGAGGAGATGGCGCTGACGCAACCCGCCGTTAGTCTACAGATCCGCCAGCTCGAGGAGCTGGTTGGCCAGCCGCTGTTCGAGTATGTCGGCAAGAAGCTCTACCTGACCGAGGCCGCCGAAGCGCTGCAACGCGCCAGCCGGGATATCTTCGGGCGCCTGGAGAACCTCGACATGCAGCTGTCGGACATGCAGGGCTCACTGCAGGGCCAGCTGAAACTGGCGATCGAGTCCAGCGCCAAGTACTTCGTGCCACACCTGTTCGCCGCCTTCAAGCAGCGCCACCCGGAGGTCAACCTCACCCTGACGGTGGTCAACCGTGCCCAGGCGATCAGGCGCCTGTCGGACAACCGTGACGACCTGGTCATCATGTCCATGGTGCCCCAGGACATGGGCCTCGAGTTCCTGCCGTTCCTGAACAACCCGATCGTCGCCGTGGCACCGCCGCAACACCCGTTGTGCAAGCCGGACAGCCTGCGCCTGCAGGATCTCGAGCCGCACACCTTGCTGGTCCGTGAACAGGGTTCGGGCACCCGCAAGGCCTGCGAGGAGTTTTTCAAGGACAAGCGCGTGCATTTCACCCAGACCCTCGAGGTGGCCTCCACCGATGCCCAGCGCGAATGCGTGGTGGCCGGGCTGGGCATTGCCCTGCTGACCCGCCATGCGGTCAACATGGAACTGGCCACCGGCATGCTCAGGGAGTTGCCGGTGGAAGAGCTGCCGTTGTACCGCAGCTGGTGCCTGGTGCAGTCCCGGAGCAAGCGGCAATCGCCGGTGGCCCTGGCGTTTCAAGCGTTCATCCGCAGCGAACGTGCAATGATCAGCGGGCTTGTTGAGCGTTTCTCGGGGAAGTTGCCGCCGATACCTGCCACACCGTGAGGTTCTGCAGGTCAGGGTAGTCGGCCAGTTCGCGCAACAACTGGCGTTGGTCGCAGTAGCATTCGATCGCGCGGCGGTACTCCATGCGGCGCTGATCCTTTTCCTGCTGCTTGCGAGCCTTGGCGTTGGGTTGGTACACACCGTCGTGATCACGTGCCATTGCCTGTCTCCCAGAAAGGATGCGGGGAGTTTCAGGGTGGGCCTTGGGGTTTACGGTTTAACGGTGAAACGATGACAAAACCGTGACGCTTGAGGAGAAGCCCGCTCCCACGCCAGTCGCATATACGAACAGCGTGCAGGTCAGTCGTCGGTCGCCTTGATCGACTTGGGCGACAGGCGCAGGCTGCGCAAGCTGCGTTTCACGCTCTTCAGGTGGTTGACCAGGCTCGGCCCGCGGGCCATGGCCACGCCCATGGCCAGCACGTCGATCACCACCAGGTGGGCGATGCGCGAGGTCAGCGGCGTGTAGATCTCGGTGTCCTCGTGCACATCGATGGCCAGGTTGACCGTCGACAGCTCGGCCAGCGGTGTCTGGCTCGGGCACAGGGTGATCAGGTTGGCACCGCTCTCGCGCACCAGGTTGGCGGTGATCAGCAGGTCCTTCGAGCGCCCCGACTGGGAAATGCACACCGCCACATCGCCCGGCTTGAGCGTGACAGCCGACATTGCCTGCATGTGCGGATCGGAATAGGCCGCCGCGCTGAGCAGCAGGCGGAAGAACTTGTGCTGCGCATCCGCCGCGACCGCGCCCGAGGCACCAAAACCATAGAACTCCACGCGCTGGGCCTGGGCCATGGCCGTCACCGCCTGCTGCAAGGCTTGCGGGTCGAGGTGCTCGCGCACTTCCATCAAGGTATGCAGGGTGGTGTCGAAGATTTTCAGGCTGTAGTCGGCGACCGAGTCGTCTTCATGGATGGCGAACTGACCGAAGCTGGCGCCGGCAGCCAGGCTTTGCGCCAGCTTGAGCTTGAGATCCTGGAAGCCCGAGCAACCGATCGCCCGGCAGAAGCGCACGATGGTCGGTTCGCTGATCCCCACGCTGTGCGCCAGGTCGGCCATCGAGCTGTGCATGACGGCAGCCGGATCGAGCAGCACATGGTCGGCCACTTTGAGTTCCGATTTGCGCAGCAGGTGCCGCGATTGGTCGATATGTTGCAACAGATTCACGGGCTGGACTCGGTTATGATCGGCGTGCCGGGATGTAGCTTTCTTGTAGTTATACTACATGCTTGCCAACCCGCCCAGCTAATCGAACGTGGAGAGTGGTGGTTTGACGATTCCTTGCGACATCCTGGTCTTCGGCGGCACGGGCGACCTGGCCCTGCACAAACTGCTCCCGGCGCTCTACCACCTGTATCGCGAAGCCCGCCTGCACACGGCCGTGCGGATTATCGCCCTGGCCCGACGCAACCTGCCGCGCACCGACTACGTCAAGCTCGCCGAGCGCCATTGCCGGGCGCAGGTCGCCCGCCAGGACTTCGACGAAGACGTCTGGCAGCGCTTTTCGGCGCGGCTCGACTACTTCCCCATGGACGCGGCGCAGAGCGCCGACTTCGGCCGCCTGGCCCGCTACCTGGGTGAGCCCGGCGGCCTGACGCGGATCTTCTACCTGGCCACCGCGCCCAAGCTGTTCGTGCCGATTGCCACTCACCTGCGCATCGCCGGCCTGGCCGACAGCGAAGCGCGCATCGTGCTGGAAAAGCCCATCGGCCACTCGCTGGAGTCGGCCACCGCGATCAACGAAGCGATCGGCGCGGTGTTCGACGAATCCCAGGTCTTTCGCATCGACCACTACCTGGGCAAGGAAACCGTGCAGAACCTCATGGCCCTGCGCTTTGCCAACGCCTTGCTCGAGCCGGTATGGCGCAACGGCCAGGTCGACCATGTGCAGATCAGCGTCTGTGAAACCCTCGGTGTGGAAAACCGTGGCGCCTACTAC
The DNA here is from genome assembly GCF_024749165.1 of Pseudomonas sp. B21-023. Classification (NCBI taxonomy): domain Bacteria; kingdom Pseudomonadati; phylum Pseudomonadota; class Gammaproteobacteria; order Pseudomonadales; family Pseudomonadaceae; genus Pseudomonas; species Pseudomonas sp. B21-023. The sequence goes on from NZ_CP087190.1 coordinate 5,815,625, forward strand.
GACCGTGCCGGCGCCACCCGCGACATGCTGCAGAACCACCTGCTGCAACTGCTCTGCCTGGTGGCCATGGAGCCCCCCTCGGAGTTCGAGGCCGAGGCGGTACGCGACGAGAAGGTGAAGATCCTCCGCGCCCTCAAGCCCATCACCGGCCAGGACGTACAGGACAAGACCGTGCGCGGTCAGTACGGCGCCGGCAAGATCGGCGGCCAGGAAGTGCCGGCCTACTATTTCGAGAAGGACGTGGACAACGACAGCGACACCGAAACCTTCGTCGCGGTCCAGGCGCACATCGACAACTGGCGCTGGGCCGGCGTGCCGTTCTACCTGCGTACCGGCAAGCGCATGGCGCGGCGCTCCTCGCAGATCGTCATCCAGTTCAAACCCGTGCCGCACGAGCTGTTCAGCGGCGGCCAGGTCAACCAGCTGCTGATCCAGCTACAACCGGACGAGCACATCAGCCTGCGCATGATGACCAAGAGCCCAGGCAAGGGCATGCGCCTGGCGCCGGTCGAGCTGGACCTCAACCTGGCCCAGGCCTTCGCCCAGACCCGCCGTTGGGAGGCCTACGAACGGCTGTTGCTGGATGTACTCGAAGGCGATTCGACGTTGTTCATGCGCCGCGACGAGGTCGAAGCCGCCTGGGCCTGGATCGACCCGATCCTGCAGGGCTGGGAGGAGCATTTCCAGGCGCCGCGCCCTTACCCCGCCGGCAGCAATGGCCCGGAACAGGCCAACAGCCTGCTGGCGCGCCTGGGCCAGGCCTGGCACGCCTAGCCCAGGTCGGCGGTCGAACGCCCCAGCAGCGCCTTGAACGACGCGGCATCGACCGGCCGGCTGATCAGGTAGCCCTGCACCTCGTCACAGCCGTGCTCGCGCAGGAACTGCAGCTGCTCACGGGTTTCCACCCCTTCGGCCACCACCTTCAATTGCAGGCTCTGCGCCATGGCAATGATCGCCCGGGTGATGGCCGCGTCCTGCGTGCCTTCGAGCAGGCCGCGGATAAACGCCTGGTCGATCTTCACGTAATCGACCGGGAAACGCTTGAGGTAGCTCAGTGACGAATAACCGGTACCAAAATCGTCGATGGCCAGCTTCACCCCCAGCGCGTGTAGCTGCTCGAAGGTGGCGATGATGTGCTCGACACTGTCCAGCAACTGGCTTTCGGTCAGTTCCAGCTCCAGCAGGTGCGGCGCCAGGCCGGACTCCTGCAGTACCTGACGCACCAGGCTGACCAGCTTGCCCTGGCGCAACTGGTACACCGACAGGTTGACCGAAACACGCACTTCCAGGCCCTGGCGCAGCCACTCGCAGGCTTGCCAGCAGGCCTGGCGCAGCACGAACTCGCCCATGGGCGCGATCAACCCGGTTTCCTCCGCCAGACCGATGAACTCGCTGGGTGGCACCATGCCCCATTGCGGGTGCTGCCAGCGTACCAGGGCCTCGGCGGCGTGCAGCTGGCCGGTGCGCAGGCACAGCTTGGGCTGGTAGTAGACCAGCAGTTGGCCTTCGTCGATGGCCTTGCGCAACTGGTTCTCCAGTTGCAGGCGCTCCAAGGTGCTGGCACGCAGGCTCTCGGTATAGAACTGGAAGCTGTCGCCGCCCAGATGCTTGGCATGCTGCTTGGCCATGTCGGCCTGGCTGACCAGGGCATTGAGATCCAGGCTGGCGTCGGACAGCAAGCTGATGCCCACCGAGGCGCTGATCACCACCTCGTGCCCGCCCACACGCAGGGGCACGCGCAGTTTGTCCAGCAGCCGGGTGGTGACACGCACCAGGCTGGATAAGTTGGTATAGCCGTCGAACAGCACCGCGAACTCGTCGCCAGACAGGCGCGCCACGGTGTCGGCCTCGGGCACCGCGTTGGCCAGGCGCTGGGCCATCTTCTTGAGCAACTGGTCGGCCAGTTCATGGCCCAGGCTCTCGTTGAGCAGCTTGAAGCGGTCCAGGTCGACGTGCAGCAGCGCCAGGCTGCGGCCATTCAGGCGCATGCGCTGCGCCGCCTCGTGCAGGCGCAGGCGGAACAACGCACGGTTGGCCAGGCCGGTGAGGTCGTCGTAATGTGCCAGGTAGCGCAGGCGCTCCTCAGATTCTCGGCGCGCCGACAGGTCGGTGAAGAAGCCGACGATATTGACGATGCGCCCCCGCACATCGCTCACGCTGTTGAGCTGCAACCATTGGGGGTAGAGTTCGCCGCTCTTGCGCGCCTCGACCAACTCACCCTGCCAGCGGCCCTGCTGGTCCAGCGCCTGATCAATGGCCTGGCTGTGGCGCCGGGCGTCACGGCTGCAGGGCAGCTCCAGGGCGTTGCGGCCTATCAGCTCGGCGCGGCCATAGCCAGTGACATCGCAGAAGGCCTGGTTGACCGCCAGCAGCTGGAAGTCGGCATCGAGAATGGCGATCCCCTCGCTGGCTGCCTCGAACACCGTCGCGGCCAGACGTTGCTGCTCCTCCTGCTCCTTCTGTACGGTGATATCACGACGGGTGCCCAGCATGCGCAGGACCTTGCCCTGGGCATCGGATTCCACCGCCCGCCCACGGTCCTCGATCCAGCACCAGTGGCCCTGGGCATGGCGCACCCGGTACTCGACCCGGTAGTCCTCGGTGCGCCCCTTGAGGTGTTCGACCAGCGTGCGCCGCAGCAGCGGCAGGTCATCGGGGTGCAGCCGCGGCTTGAGGTCGGCGCGCACCGAACGGACCTGCTCGGCGTCGAGGCCGAACAGGGCATGCAGTTGCGTGTGATGGACCTCGTCAGTCTCCAGGTTCCAATCCCACAGCCCCAGCTCGCTGGCCTGCAGGGCCAGGGCCAGGCGCTGCTCGCTCTTGCTCAGGGCCTGGTTGGCCAGGTCCAGTTCATGGCTGCGCTCGGCCACGCGCTGTTCAAGGCCGGCATGGGCCTGGCGCAGGTCGTCCTCGGCCTGGCGGCGCTGGGCGATTTCGGCGCTGAGCTTGCGGTTCAGCCCCTCGCTGTGGCGCTGGGCGCACTGCAGATGTTCGATCAGGGCCTGGTTCTGGAAGCGACGCAGCAAGCCACGCTCAATCAGGCGATTGACCTGCCAGGCCACCACCATCAGCGCCACCAGCAGGATCAGCCCCAGCCACCCCCAGCCACGCTGGTGCCCGGCGTCATAGACGAAGAGAAACGCGATGGGCGGCAGCAGGCACGGCACCGCGAAGCTGAGGAACGCCGGTAGGCTGACCGCGTAGGCGACACTGGCCGACAACGCCGCCGCCCCGAGCAAGCCGAACACCCAGGCCTGCTGCACGAAGTTGTCCGCCGGCGCCAGGGCTATCACCGCACTGGCCAAGGTCAGTCCGCTGAACGCAGAACCGAGCAGGAACATCCGCCGCCAGACTGGTTTGGCCTGACGAACCGGTGTCGCCGATTCGAAGGCCGCCACCTGGATCACCCTCAGCACCACCAGTGCCAGCAGCCAGGCCATCCACACGCCAACCAGCAGATAGCGACCAGGGCCCCACAGCAGCCAGGCGCTGAGCAGGCCGTTGAGCAGCATGAACAACGTGGGCAGCAGAGAGCCCTGGTAAAGCAGGCGAGTACGCTCGATCGACAGTTGGGTGGCGAATTGCCTGCGAACGCTCCGTGTCGTCTCCGGCGATGCTCCGATCGCCATGCAATCCTGGGTCATATGGCTGGATTCTTTTGAGTTCTTGTTATGGCTGACCACAAATGTGCAGGGAGAATACACAAGCGTCGCGTCAGACCAAACTGCTCTACGTCATGATTTGGAAAATGTCTTGTCCGTCCAGGTCTGACCGCTCAACCACGGGGCGCTGCCAGCAGCGCCGATGAACGGTAGATGGCCTGTGCGGTGATTTGCAGCGCGGGCGTTTGCCCCTGCCTGCGCGCGGCCATAGAATGCCCGCATGCATAATGACGACCTCTCCCTCCTGCTGAACTCCCTCAACGACGCCCAGCGCCAGGCCGTGGCGGCCTCCGTCGGGCGCCAACTGGTGCTGGCCGGCGCCGGCTCGGGCAAGACCCGCGTGCTGGTGCACCGTATCGCCTGGCTGATCCAGGTCGAACAGGCTTCGCCGCACTCGATCCTGTCGGTGACGTTCACCAACAAGGCCGCGGCGGAAATGCGCCAGCGTATCGAGCAACTGCTGGGCATCAATCCGGCCGGCATGTGGGTCGGCACGTTCCACGGCCTGGCCCACCGGCTGTTGCGGGCGCACTGGCAGGAGGCAGGGCTGGCGCAGAACTTCCAGATCCTCGACAGCGACGACCAGCAGCGCCTGGTCAAGCGGGTGATCCGCGAAATGGGCCTGGACGAGCAGAAATGGCCCGCGCGCCAGGTGCAGTGGTTCATCAATGGCCAGAAGGACGAGGGCCTGCGCCCGCGGCATATCCAGGCCAGCGGCGACCTGTTCCTGGCCACCATGCGCGACATCTATGTCGCCTATGAACAGGCTTGCGACCGCGCCGGGGTCATCGATTTCTCCGAACTGCTGCTGCGCGCCCTCGACCTGTGGCGCGACCAACCGGACCTGCTCAGGCATTACCAGCGCCGCTTCCACCACCTGCTGGTGGACGAGTTCCAGGACACCAACGCCGTGCAGTACGCCTGGCTGCGCCTGCTGGCCTCCGGTGGCGACAGCCTGATGGCGGTGGGTGACGACGATCAGTCGATCTACGGCTGGCGCGGCGCCAAGATCGAGAACATCCACCAGTACACCGCCGACTTCCCCGACGCCGAGTTGATCCGCCTGGAGCAGAACTACCGTTCCACCGGCGGCATCCTCAAGGCGGCCAACGCCCTGATCGCCAACAATAGCGGCCGTCTGGGCAAGGAACTGTGGACCGACATGGGCGAGGGCGAACCCCTAACGCTCTACGCTGCGTACAACGAGCACGACGAAGCGCGCTACGTGGTAGAGACCATCGAAAGCCTCATCAAGCAGGGCAACGCTCGCGACGAGATCGCCATCCTCTACCGTTCCAACGCCCAGTCGCGGGTGCTGGAAGAGGCCCTGCTGCGCGAACGCATCCCCTACCGCATCTATGGCGGCCAGCGCTTCTTCGAACGCGCCGAGATCAAGAACGCCATGGCCTACCTGCGTCTGCTCGAGGGCCGCGGCAACGACGCGGCGCTGGAGCGGGTGATCAACGTGCCGCCACGCGGCATCGGCGAGAAGACCGTCGAGGCCATCCGCGAACACGCCCGCCACAGCCAGCTGTCGATGTGGGACGCCATGTGCCAGCTGCTGGCTGCCAAGGCCCTCAAGGGCCGCGCCGCCAGTGCGCTGGGTGCCTTCATCGAGCTGCTCGAGAACCTCGCCGCCAAGGTGCTGGACATGCCACTGCACCTGATGACCCAGACCGTCATCGAACAGTCCGGCCTGATCATCTACCACCAGGAAGAAAAGGGCGAGAAAGGCCAGGCCCGGGTGGAAAACCTTGAGGAACTGGTCAGCGCGGCGCGCAACTTCGAGACCAGCGACGACGACGCCGACCTGTCGCCACTGTCGGCGTTCCTCGGCCATGCCTCGCTGGAGGCCGGGGACACCCAGGCCGACGAGCACGAGGACAGCATCCAGCTGATGACCCTGCACAGCGCCAAGGGCCTGGAGTTCCCCTACGTGTTCCTGGTGGGCATGGAGGAAGGCCTGTTCCCGCACAAGATGAGCCTCGAAGAACCCGGCCGCCTCGAAGAAGAACGGCGCCTGGCCTACGTGGGCATCACCCGGGCCATGCGCCAGCTGTTCATGACCTACGCCGAAACCCGTCGCCTGTACGGCAGCGAAACCTACAACAAGGTGTCGCGTTTCGTCCGGGAGATTCCGGCCGGGCTGGTGCAGGAAGTGCGCCTGTCGAATACCGTCAGCCGCCCGTTCGGCGGCGCCAAGACGCCCGCGAGCAGCCTGTTCGCCAACGCCAGCATCCCGCAGACCGCCTTCAGCCTTGGCCAGCGGGTGCAGCATGCGGTGTTCGGCGAAGGCGTGATCCTCAACTTCGAGGGCTCCGGTGCCCAGGCGCGGGTGCAGGTGAACTTCTCCGAAGGCAGCAAATGGCTGATGCTTGGATACGCCAAGCTGGAAGCCATCTGAGCCCAATCGCGGGGCTTGCCCCGCGATGACCTTTCATACAACGCCCGTCCGCATTCCCGACTATCAGGCAAAAGCTCGAAACATGTTGTCGCTGGCTATGTCTGCCGGTTCATGTGCACCATGACGCGCGTGCAATCCACACAAACGGGAATCCCCAACTTATGCAACGTTTTCTTAGCATCGCTCTGGCGCTCTGCGTCGGCCTGACGCTGAGCCTCGACGCCAACGCCAAGCGCTTCGGTGGCGGCAAGAGCTCGGGCTCCGCCCCTATCCACCAGACCCGCCAGGCAACCCCGACCACCCCTGCCGCCGCCCCAACCGCGCCAGGCCGCGCACCCGCTGCCGCCAGCGGCGCCTCGCGCTGGCTCGGTCCACTGGCCGGCCTCGCCGCCGGTGGCCTGCTGGCCTCCATGTTCATGGGCGACGGCTTCGATGGCATGCAGATCCTCGACTTCCTGATCATGGGCCTGATCGCCTTCCTGGTCTTCCGCTTCATCGCCGCGCGACGCCGCCAGCAGCAGCCGCAACACGCTGCCGCCGGCCATGCCCCGTACCAGCGTGAAGCGCAGCCGCAGGCCGCCCCGCAGACGATCTTCGGCGGTGCCGCCGCACCGGTTGCCGCGCCTACGATCAACGCCCCAGCCTGGTTCAACGAAGCCAGCTTCCTGGCCGCCGCCCGTTCGCACTTCCAGTCGCTGCAGCAGCACTGGGACGCCAACGAGATGGACAAGATCGCCGAGTTCGTCACCCCGCAGATGCTCGAGTTCCTCAAGCGTGAGCGCGCGGAACAAGGTGAAGGCTTCCAGTCCACCTACATCGACGACCTCGATGTGCAACTGGACGGCGTAGACGACCGCGCCGACCAGACCGACGCCACCCTTACCTTCCGTGGCGTGTCGAAGACTTCGCGCTTCGACCAGGGCGAAGCGTTCAGCGAAAGCTGGCACATGGTTCGCGCCCAGGGCGAAAACCAGCCTTGGCTGCTGGCCGGTATCCGCCAAAACGGTTAACCGTCGCACGTTGCAGAAAAAACCCCGGGCCTGTCCCGGGGTTTTTGCTTTTGCCAGAGCGGCCTACTAGGGTATAACGCGCAGCGTTGTCATAAGGTCAGAGGATGTGAACCGTGGAAGAAGTGATCGAACAACTCCGTGAAGCCAACGAGCCGGTACCGGTGCCGCTGGAACTGCCGGACGAGGATCAGCTGGTCGAAATCGAGGAAGAGCTGTTCATCAATATCCCCTTCGTGTTCAAGGAATACCTGCTGACCGTCAGTGACGTGGTGTACGGCAGCCTCGAGCCGGTGACCGTGACCGACCCGCAATCCCACACCTACCTGCCGGAGGTGGCGGCCAATGCCTGGGACGCCGGCGTGCCCCGCGACCTCATCCCGATCTGCCAGGACGGAGACGATTTCTACTGCGTTGAAGAGGACGGCACCGTGGTGCTGTGGTCCGGTGAAGAGGAAATCGTCACCGAGGAAAGCTGGGAATCGGTCTGGCACTGGGCGCGGGATGTCTGGCTGGAAAGCTGAATGAGAAATACCCGCACAAAGTGATGGCTTATAGCTACCAATCACTCGTAGAATCGCCAGGCTCTCTGCGCCTGGCGACACTGCTACCGCTCCATCCCCTCGGACGACGGTGAAATCTTGCGCAGAAAGCGTTAACCGCTCCCTCAGTGCGAATGATCGCGGCTGTTCTCCAACGTCTCCAGCAACGCCACCTGCATTCGCGTATGCACACGGATCAGCCAGCGCCACAGCAGCGCCACCACCACCGCCGCCACTACCCCGATGATCAGCAGCAGTTCGCTGGTCGGCAGAATGCTCGCCGACAAGGCTGACAGCAGCAGGAAGATCACCAGCAGTGACAACAACGGTATCACCTCGGCAATTACCCGCCGTACACGCTGGGTATGCCGCCCCGCCATCTCGGGTTTGACCCCCATCTCCGCCAGCAGCATCGACAGCGCCTTGAGCTTGCGATAGGCGGCGATCAGGAACGGCAGCGACAGCAGCAGCGCCGCGCCCCAGATCAGGGCCTTCTGCTGACCGGCATCCGTCACCCATTCGCTCAACCAGGCGCCGATACGCCCGGCAAAGTAGCCGCCACTGAAGAAGATCGCGATCACCAGCGCCAGGTTAACCCCCACCTGCAACAAGATGCGCCGGATCATCGCCGCCAGCATGGCCCCCTCGCCTTGGGGCTGAATACTGCGCAACCACTCGCCGTACAGTGAAAGCACCCGTGCCAGACGGCTTGGTACTACCTTGCCCAGCTTGATCGACAACGGGTCGGCGGCGCGAATCAGGTAGGGTGTGAGCAAGGTGGTGATGGCCGAGACAGCCACCGCGACCGGGTAGAGGAAGTCGCTGGTGACCTGCAGGGTCATGCCCAGGGCGGCGATGATGAAGGAGAATTCACCGATCTGCGAAAGCCCCATCCCCACACGCAGTGAAGTGCGCCCATCATTGCCAGCAATGAAGGCCCCCATGCCGCAGGAGAGCATCTTGCCCAGCACCACCGCCAGGGTGATGACCACGATCGGCCAGGCGTACTCGAGCAGGATCGACGGGTCGATCATCAGGCCGATGGCCACGAAGAAGATGGCACTGAACAAGTCGCGCACCGGCTCGATCAGGCGCTCGATCTTCAGCAGCTCACGGGACTCGGCCATGATCGCGCCGATCAGGAAGGCACCCAGCACCATGCTGTACTCAAGCTTGACCACCAGCAGGCAGAAGCCGAAACACAGGCCTAGCACGGTAATCAGCAGCATCTCGTTGCTTTCGAACTTCGCCACGTAGGCCAACAACCGCGGCACCAGCAGGATGCCGATGACCAGCGCGACGATCATGAACAGCGACAACTTGCCCACGGTCGAGAACACCTCGCCAGAGCTTACCGTGCCACTGACGGCTATGCCCGACAGCAGCGCGATGATACCGATGCCGAGAATGTCCTCGACGATCAGCACGCCGAAGATCAGTTGGGCAAAGCGCTCGTTCTTCATTTTCAGGTCGTTGAGCGCCTTGACGATGATGGTGGTCGAGGAAATCGCCAGGATCGCCCCGAGGAACAGCGAATCCATGGTGTTCCAGCCAAACCAGCGACCTATCTCGAAACCGATCCAGATCATCAGGACGATTTCCAGGAAGGCGGCGATGAATGCCGTGGCGCCGACCTTGAACAGCTTGCGCAGGCTGAACTCCAGGCCCAGGCAGAACATCAGGAAGATCACCCCCAGTTCGGCCAGGGTCTTGATCGTGTCTTCGTCGTGGATCAGCCCGAACGGCGGCGTGTGCGGCCCGATGATGAAGCCGGCGACGATGTAGCCCAGCACCACTGGCTGCTTGAAGCGATGAAAGAGAATGGTGACCACCCCGGCAACCAGCATGATCACCGCCAGATCCTGGATGAAGCTGATGGCATGCATGGCGTGTTACTCCTTGTTTTCGATGCTGGGGCTAACCGCTCCTCTACCGGTAAGACCCTGGGCGCGGAGCGGGCACATACTGTTGTGATTGACGCAAAAGCCCACGTTGCATGGGCGTCGTCAGGTTAACATCGCGCCTTGCCGCAAATTGCCAATGCAATATGCAGAAACAGATCGGCAGATTCGACACCGCCGATGGCAATATTGGCGTGACGATGGAGCGTCAGCCGACGTCCCGTACCAGGATGGGAAACCTCAAAGAGGGGAAACAGAAGTGTCTGCAGATACCCGCCCCGATACCGTGCAAATTCACCGTGAGCTCTCTATGGAACCTGGAAACGCCCAGCTGACCATGACCGTCCTGATGACACCGGACATGGCCAATTTCTCTGGCAACGTACACGGCGGCACCCTGCTCAAGTACCTCGACGAAGTCGCCTATGCCTGCGCCAGCCGCTATGCCGGCACCTATGTGGTGACCCTGTCGGTGGACCAGGTGATCTTCCGCGAACCTGTGCATGTCGGCGAACTGGTGACCTTCTTGGCCTCGGTCAACTACACCGGCAATACCTCGATGGAGGTGGGCATCAAGGTTGTCACCGAGAATATCCGCGAGCGCTCGGTGCGCCACTCCAACAGTTGCTTCTTCACCATGGTCGCGGTGGACGACGACCGTCGTCCGGTGAAGGTGCCACCGCGCCAGCCGCAGAGCAGCGAGGAGAAGCGCCGCTTCCTGCAAGGCCAGCAGCGCCGCCAGATCCGCCAGGAGCTGGAGCAGCGCTACCAGAACCTCAAGACCGACGCGATCTAGTACATCAAGCGCTGCGCCTCGAAGCGCACCCGTGGATGGGCGATTCGATCCTGGGCCCGCACCAGTTGCAGTTCGTAGCTGGCGCAGGCCTGGGTTTCCAGCAGCACCTCATGCACGGCGGCGGCGGTGAACTCGAACGCGTGCAGCCAGTTGTCGCCAAGCAACACCCGAGCCAGGAACAAACCTGACGTCAGGTCGCCCACCCCTACCGGCTGACGCGGGAACGCCAGCAACGGCCGACGCAGGTGCCAGCTGGCTTCACGGGTCACCAGGAGCATCTCGAAGGCATCGTCCGCGCGCTGTGGATAATTCAGGTGCTTGACCAGCACAACCTGCGGCCCACGCTCCAGCAACCCGCGCGCCATGCCCACGCAATCCTCCAGCGACTGCGCGCGACGGCCACAGAAACTGTCCAGCTCGAGCTGGTTGGGGCACAGGATATCGGCCTTGGCCACGGCCTGCTCGAGCAGGAACTCACTGACCTCGGCCGGCACGATGCAACCTTTCTCGGCATGGCCCATGACCGGGTCGCACAGGTACAAGGCCCTGGGATTGACCGCCTTGATCCGCTCGACGCCAGCCAGGATCGCCCGCCCCTGCTCGGCACTGCCCAGGTAACCCGACAGCACCGCATCGCAGTGGCCCAATTCGCCGATATTGGAAATGCCTTCCACCAACGCGGGAATTTGCGCTGGCGCAAGCACTTCCCCCGCCCACTGGCCATACTGAGTGTGGTTGGAGAACTGCACCGTGTTGAGTGGCCAGACGTTGACCCCGACCCGCTGCATGGGAAACACCGCGGCGCTGTTGCCGGCGTGTCCAAAGACCACGTGGGACTGAATGGCGAGCAGGTGCGGTGTACGTTTCATGCAGGGCGCTTCCGAAACTGTGTGAAGAAATGTGCGGCCCGCAGTATGAACCTGATTGCCATCTGTACGACAGGCCAGAGACGCAGTTAAGCTGGATCGACCTGTCTGGAGCTTACGCAAATGCTGACCCTGGAAAACCTTTTCGTCCTGATGCTGGTGGCGACCGCAGGCGCCTGGCTGTGGCACAACCACGGGCTTCGCGAGAAGGCCCTGGCTCGGGTCAAGCAGCATTGCGCCAAGCTCGACCTGGAACTGCTCGACGACGCCGTGGCGCTCAAACGCATCGCCTTCGTGCGCGACGCCAATGGCCGAAAGCGCCTGGCGCGCATCTACAACTTCGAGTTCACCGTCACCGGCGAACAACGTCACCCAGGCACCGTCACCCAGTTCGGCGCCCATACCATGCAGATCGAACTTGCACCTTACCCGTTCGAGATCAAGACCCCGCCACGCACCGACAACGTCATCGAAATGCAGCAATGGCGCCAGGAACATAACCGCTGGCGCAATTGATCACTCCGCCAGGTAACACTTGCCGATGGCCGCCTGGAGCATCTGCAAGGGTTGTGGCTGATCGAATATCAGCTCGATGCGCGAGTCCCTGCGCCATTCGCTGGGGCGCCATTCCAGCGCCCCACGTTCCAGGCCATTGAACGACTGCCACCCCGCCGCGCTGTGGATAACCCCCTTTGCCCGGCGCCACGACCATTGTTCAAGAACGCCACGTAGCGCCATTTCATCGAAGACCTGGCCCGGATGCCAGCGCCAACCTACGCTCCAGCCCTCCTCCGCCAACCGGGACTGACAGATCGGTTGCCGCGGATCCACCCACAAGGAGGGCTGTGGGACGGGGCTGTTATCCACAGGCAGGCTGGAAAGGTCGAGTGAACCCGCTGGCGCTGCGGACGATACAGGCAAACCGGCGAACGCTAGCGCGCCATGATCCGTCCACAACGCCGGGACTTCAGGCAATGATGCAGTTATCAACAGGCGGGCGGCAGCATCCACGGCACTCGCCTTGTTGAACAGCAGCAACCCCGCCTTCGCCAATGCCATGCTCTGTGCCTCGGGCAAGTCAGCGCCCCGGGAAAGGGCGGCGGCATCCAGCACCATCAACAGTGGCTGGACCGACAGTACACCGGTCCAAGGCGCCCGCCCCAGCTGCTCCAGCAATTCGAGGGGGTGACCGAGGCCGGACGGCTCGATGAACAGGCGATCCGGGCGCGCCTTGCGCAGCAGGCGGCCGAGCCCCACCTGGAACGGTGCGCCATTGACGCAGCACAGGCAGCCTCCCGCCACCTCTCCGATGGCGATCCCCGCCTCGTCACGGCTGAGCAAGGCGGCATCCAGGCCGATCTGGCCAAATTCGTTGACCAGCACGGCCCAACGCTCACCAATCGGTCGTTGGTCCAGCAAGTGACGGATCAGGCTGGTCTTGCCGGCACCTAGCGGGCCGGCGATCACATGGGTGGGGATGTTCTGCAACATGGCTCGGTATCGCAAGGACTTGATGGCAGTCTATACCGGGGCGTCCGGCAATTCATTCCAACCAGTCCAGGCTCAACAGCAAGCGACGTTCCCCGGCGGGGGTCTGCGGGGACCGGTGGACCAAGCCCGCACCCTCGTTGCCCAGCCACTTCTCGCCCTTGAGCAGGGCTACCTCTCCCGCCACCAATCGCCGGACGTTATCCACAGGCGGCGGCGCCAGCTGCAACCGGGCACGATCGATGGCACCCTCTGGCAGCCATTCGCTACCTGCGCCAGCGTAGGTACTGAGCAGGCGCAATGGAACATGGTCCACATGCATGCGCGGGCACATCGCCCCCTCAAGCACCCGCAGCCGCACCCCCAGGCGCCGAGCACCCAGCAAGCAGGTATAGGCCGCCACCAGCCAGGCCACATCGGCGACGAAACCATCGTAGCCATGTAGATCGGCGGTTTCTCTGAGCAGCCCGGGCAACGCTGGCGGCTGGCGTTCATCCACCTCGATCACGCGCTCATCGGCCAATGGCTGGCCCAGGCTCAGCACCAGGTTGGCGAAGTCTTCGACCTGGGCCGGCAGGCGGCGCTGCCAGACCGCGAGGTTGACCCCATCCTGGAGAATCTCCGTCATCACCTGGGGTGACTCACCGAAGACCTGGCGGATATCCACAGTCATGCCGCAGCGTCCTCATGCCACTCACCAAACGGGTCCGGCAGGCGCAGCCAGCCCATCGGCCCCAACTCCATTTCCTGGTCATCGAGCAGGCAGGCTTCCAGCTCTGTGGATAACCGAACAAAGTCGATGTTCTGCCCGATGAACACCAGTTCCTGCCGGCAGTCGCCCGCTTGCGCGGACCACTGCTTGAGGATCGCCGCAGTGTTCTCTTCATCCTGCGGCCATTGCTCGCGCGGCACGAAACGCCACCAACGACCAGCCAGGCCATGGCGCATCATGCCCCCGGCCTGCGACCAGCTACCGGCCTCCTGGAACTTGCTGGCCAACCAGAAGAACCCTTTGGAGCGCAGCAAGCGGCCGTTGCTCCAGGGCTTGTGGATAAAGTCGAAGAAACGCTGCGGATGGAATGGCCGGCGCGCCTGCCAGGTGGTGGCGGCAATACCATACTCCTCGGTTTCCGGCACATGCTCGCCACGCAGCTCCTGTAGCCAGCCCGGCGCCTGCGCGGCCTGGTCGAAATCGAACAGGCCGGTATCGAGGATGCGCGCCAGCGGCACCTGGCCCATCACCATTGGCACGATCTGCGCCCGTGCATTGAGGCTGCGCAGGATGGCGCTCAGCTCTTCGCGCTCATGCTGGCTGATCAGGTCGATCTTGCTCAGCAGCAACACGTCAGCGAATTCGACCTGCTCGATCAGCAAGTCACTGATCGAGCGTTCGTCACCTTCGCCCAAGGTCTCGCCCCGACTGGCCAAGCTGTCGGCTGCCTGATAATCGCGAAGGAAGTTCAGCCCATCGACAACAGTGACCATGGTGTCGAGGCGCGCCATGTCGGAGAGACTGCGGCCCTGCTCATCGCGAAAGGTGAACGTCTCGGCGACCGGCAGCGGCTCGGAAATACCCGTGGACTCGATCAGCAGGTAATCGAAGCGACCCTCGCCCGCCAACCGGGCCACCTCCTCCAGCAGGTCTTCACGCAGTGTGCAGCAGATGCAGCCGTTGCTCATCTCAACCAGCTTTTCCTCAGCGCGGTTGAGGCTGACATTGCGTTGCACCTCACTGGCATCGATGTTGATTTCACTCATGTCGTTGACGATCACGGCCACGCGCAAGTTGTCGCGGTTACGCAGGACATGGTTGAGCAACGTGCTCTTGCCGGCACCCAGGAAGCCGGACAGCACGGTGACAGGAAGACGGTTGGGCATGACGAACCTCATCGGGCAGGCGCATTCGAAACGATGCATTGCATAATGTTATATTATAACAATACAATTTCGCCAAGCCGTATCGCCGAACGGTTGTCTGGAGAGCGTCATGAAACTACCTGGCGTCATCGCCCTGCTGCTGCTCGTTCATCCAGAGCAGCTCTTTGCCATGCCCACTACCGACCTTGCACGGTGCACCCGCAGCGCAACCTTGCTGGCCTGCCAGGACAGCAAGGGCAACTACTACAGCGTGCGAACCGAAGGCAGCACCTTTTACCTGCGTGGGTATGAAGTTGCGAGCAAGCGGCTGTGGGCACAAACCAACAGCCGCCATGGCGCATTGACGTTTTTCACCGGCCTGGCCAGCGACGGCGAGGCTTGGGTGGGTTACAGCCGGCGTATTGGATGGACCACGCAGAATCGTGTTTCCAGCTCCAGCGGCCAACGCTTCAACCTGCATTGCAGCCTCATCGGCGGTTGCCGGTGACTATCAACCGTCCAGGATTTCTTCCATGACCAGCCTCTCCCTTCCCGATGTCGCCGCCCAGAGCAACCAACAGGCACTGCCGCTGGACTGGGTGGGCATGAGTGGCATCGCCGTCGCGCTGCAACTCGACGGGCGCACCGTAACCGCTTTCGCCGATGCCGGAGTGAGCCTCGACGATGGTGCCTCACGCGGCATCCACATGTCCCGACTGTACCTGGCATTGGAAGCGCTGGAGCAGCAAGCCCTCTCAACTCCACTACTACGCCAGATACTGCGGGCCTTTCTGCTAAGCCACACCGGCCTGTCCAACAACGCTTATCTACGGCTGACGTTTGATCATTTGCTCAAGCGGCCGGCATTGATCAGCCCGTTGGCTGGCTGGAAGCGCTACCCGGTGACCGTGGATGCCAAGCTGGAATATGAAATGTTCCACGTGGAACTATCAGTGAATGTGCCCTACTCGTCGACGTGCCCATGCTCGGCAGCACTTGCAAGACAGCTGATCCAGGAGCAGTTCGACAGGGACTTTGCCCATCGGCCATTGGATAGGCGCGGCATTCGCCAATGGCTGGGCAGCAGTGACGGGATCGTCGCGACGCCCCATAGCCAACGGAGCCTGGCCAGGCTTCAGGTACGCCTTGCAGGGGAAGCGCTGAACCTGACAGGGCTGATCGACGCGGCGGAAGCTGCGCTGGGCACTGCAGTGCAGACCGCCGTGAAGCGCGCAGACGAACAGGCATTTGCCCTGGCCAATGGTCAGAACCTGATGTTCTGCGAAGATGCTGCCCGGCGCCTGCACCTGGCATTGGCGCAGATAGAGGAGGTGGCGGGGTTCAGCGTGCGCGTGGAACACGCAGAGAGCCTGCATGCCCACGACGCGGTCGCGGTTACTCAACATCGGTGGTGAGCGCTACTTCAACTGCGTGGCTTCACTGTTCCACAATCGTTACCCAGCCAGACCGCCCGGGTGTCCATGCTGCCCTGTTGCTGAACGCCGGACGCATTGAATGTGCCGTTGACCTTGGTAACAAACTCACGGTCGCTGAGGAAGGTGGCTTGGCCGTTGCCCTGGGCTTTCGGGCAGCTGAACTGGAACTTCCAGACATTGCCATTGCGCTCGGTGATCTTCTGCGTACAGCCCGATTGCGGGTCCTGCAGCGGAATGTCGTTGGTCTTGACCTGCTCGGGTGTCAGGCACGAACGCACACCCTTGCCGCCCACGGTGATGCCCTGCTTGGCCAGGGCACCTTCCATCATCGCCCGTTGCTCGGGCGGCAGGTTCTTCAACTGGCCGAGCATGAACTCCATGTCTGGCAACGGCTTGCCATCGACCTGCATGTTGCTGGTGGTCAACTCCCACAAGCCGGGTTGCAACATCTGCGCGTGAACCAGCGGGCTGCCCAACCCCAGTACCAGGGCGAGCAGTGGCAGACGAATCTTCATGGATGAAAGCTCCTCGAAATACCGGCTCTGGCCGGACTGAGCCTTTAGACGCCGAATTCGCCTGCGGGTTGCAGTGGCCCCCTCGAACGTGGTCTGTTAGCAGCAGTGCTCTCGGCAAGCAGGATGCGTATGGATTACCACAGCCCCTACTTTTTCGGTTACGTGCTCGGTCTGATTCACCTGCTCGGCCTGGCCGCCGCGCTCCATGCGGTGTTCACCGTACGCACCGCCCAAGGTGCGATTGCCTGGGCCATGTCGCTGCTGTTCATCCCCTACCTCACCCTCATCCCCTATCTGGTATTCGGCGCCCGCTCCTTCTATGCGTATATCCAGGCGCGGCGACAGGCCAACCAGGAAATGCATGTGGCCATGGCCAACCTGAACTGGCGCCCATGGGTGGAGGAAGCACTGACCGCCCGGGAGTCGGGCGGCTATGCGGCCCTGCGCGCCATGCCCAGGCTCGGGCGCATGCCATGCCTGGCCAACAACGAAGTGAAACTGCTGATTGATGGCGCGGCCACGTTCGAGGCGATCTTTTCCGCCATCCGCATGGCGCGGGACACCGTGCTGGTGCAGTTCTTCATCATCCACGACGATGCCCTGGGCAAGGAGCTGCAGCAGCTATTGCTGCGCAAGGCCGCCGAAGGTGTACGGGTGTTCGTGCTCTACGACCGCGTCGGCAGCCACGCGCTACCGGGCAGCTATAGCCAGGTGCTGCGTGACGGTGGCGTGCAGATCGAAGCGTTCGCCACACGGCGCGGCTGGTTCAACCGTTTCCAGGTCAACTTTCGCAACCATCGCAAGATCGTGGTGGTCGATGGCCTGCAAGGTTTTCTCGGCGGCCACAACGTGGGCGACGAATACCTCGGAGCGCACCCCAAACTTTCGCCCTGGCGCGATACCCACGTGCAGATCAGCGGCCCGGTGCTGGCCTGCCTGCAGGAGTCCTTCGCCGAGGACTGGTACTGGGCCACGCGCCAGCTACCGCCGCTAATCCTGCCTGATGCCTACCCCGAGGATGGCGTGCTGTGCCAGGCACTGGCCAGCGGCCCGGCCGACCCCCAGGAAACCTGTGCGCTGTTCTTTCTCGAAGCGATTCATTCGGCGAGCAACCGAGTGTGGATCACCAGCCCCTACTTCATTCCCGACGAAGCCATCTTCGCTGCCCTGCGCCTGGCGGTACTGAGGGGCGTCGACGTACGTATCCTGATTCCCTCACGTCCCGATCACCGGATCGTCTACGCCGCCTCCAGCCTGTTCGCCTTCGAAGCGGTTCGCGCCGGGGTGCGCATGTTCCGCTATCAACCGGGCTTCCTGCACCAGAAGGTGGTACTGGTGGACGATGAGGTCAGTGCCATCGGTAGCGCCAACCTCGACAACCGGTCGTTCCGGCTGAATTTCGAGATCACCTTGCTCACGGTGGATCGCGCCTTTGCCGATCAGGTCGAGCACATGCTGGTGAATGATTTCGAGCAGGCCAGGGAGATCACCGCTGAAGACAGCCGCGACACCCATCGTCTGCAGCAGTTGGGGATGCGCATCGCACGCCTGATTTCACCGATCCTGTAGCGCGCAGCGGCGTGCCGGACAAGCACGCCGCTGCACAGGTCAGCGATACAGGTCCTCACGGGTCCATGGCAGATCGTGGTGACCGTCGGCGTACGGCTTCACTGCGAGAATCTGATGGAGGTTGATCCAGCCCTTGGTGAAGGCATAGGCACAACCGGCCAGGTACAGGCGCCAGATTCGCAAGGTCTTCTCCGGCACCAGCGCGGCGGCGCGATGCAACTGGTTCTCGAGGTTCTCGCTCCAGTGGTTCAGGGTTTTGGCGTAGTGCAGGCGCAGGCTCTCGATGTCGACCACCTCCAGACCCGCTTCGCAAATCCGTGCAGTGATCATCGAGATATGCGGCAGCTCGCCATGGGGGAACACATAACGGTCAATAAAGTCGCCCGCGCCGCGGCCGACGGGGCGGCCATCGACATGCTTGGCAGTGATGCCATGGTTCATCACCAGGCCACCTTCGCGCACCGCACCGAACAGCCGTTTGCAGTACAGCTCGAGATTGGCGTGGCCGACATGCTCGAACATGCCGACGCTGACCACCTTGTCGAAGCGGCCATCCTGGGGCAGGTCGCGGTAGTCGAGGATCCGCAGGTCGACCTTGTCAGCCAGGCCCTCCTCCTTCACCCGCTGGCGGCCCAGCTTCAGCTGCTCCTTGCTCAGGGTGATGCCGAACACCTTGGCGCCGTACTCGCGAGCAGCGAATCGCGCCAGCCCGCCCCAGCCACAACCGACATCCAGCAGGTAATCGCCAGCCTGCAGGCGCAGCTTGCGGCACAAGTGGTCGAACTTGTCCTGCTGAGCCGGGGCCAGGGCGTTGTCCGGCTCCTTGAAATAGGCACAGGAATAGACCATGTCCGGATCGAGCCACAATTGGTAGAACTCGTTGGACAGGTCGTAGTGATAGGAAATCGCTTCGGCATCGGTGGCCTTGTCATGAGCAGTGCGTGCTGGCACGGCCTCATCTTCATCCTGAAGCAAGGCATCGCTGAGTTCGTCGCAAACCCGGATGACTTCGCCTATATCGCCTTCCAGCTCCAGCTTGCCCTCGACGAAGGCCGATCCCAGCTCATTGAGGTTGGGATGGGTGAGCTGGGTAATTAGCTGGGGTTCCTTGACCACGATGGTGACTTGCGGGCTCGGCCCCAGATCGAACTGGTTGCCGTCCCACAGCTTGACGCGCAAAGGTAAGTGCAAGCTCTGCAACGCAGGTGGAAGTTGCGCAAGCATTCATGACCCTCCCTTTCGTTGATACGGGACGCCACGCCTTAATGTATCGGACGTCACCGCATCAGGGTAGTTCATTCGTACGAAGTTTCCGGTAATCACGACCATAGTCTAGAACTATCTGGCGCAGCCTATTCAGCAGATTGTATACAATCCTGCCCGCTCAGATTAACCTTGTGCCCTCTTCGCTTCCTCACACTCTCGGAGTAACGAAACCCATGAAATCCTATGACGTGGTGATCATCGGCGGCGGCCCCGGCGGCTACAACGCAGCAATCCGCGCGGGCCAGCTGGGCCTGAGCGTGGCCTGTGTCGAGGGTCGCTCGACCTTGGGCGGCACCTGCCTGAACGTCGGTTGCATGCCTTCCAAGGCATTGCTGCACGCTTCCGAGTTGTATGAGGCAGCCAGTGGCGATGAGTTCGCCCATCTGGGAATCGAGGTCAAGCCGACCCTCAACCTGGGCCAGATGATGAAGCAGAAAGATGAAAGCGTGACGGGCCTGACCAAGGGCATCGAATACCTGTTCCGCAAGAACAAGGTTGACTGGATCAAGGGCTGGGGCCGCCTGGACGGGGTTGGCAAGGTGATCGTCAAGGCCGAGGACGGCAGCGAAACCACCCTGCAGGCCAAGGACATCGTCATTGCCACCGGCTCGGAACCCACGCCGCTGCCTGGCGTGACCATCGACAACCAGCGCATCATCGACTCCACCGGCGCCCTGTCGCTGCCCCAGGTGCCCAAGCACCTGATCGTCATCGGCGCCGGGGTGATCGGCCTGGAGCTGGGTTCGGTATGGCGTCGCCTGGGTGCCGAAGTGACGGTGATCGAGTACCTGGACCGCATCTGCCCTGGCACCGACGAAGAAACCGCCAAGACCCTGCAGAAAGCCCTGGCCAAGCAAGGCATGGCCTTCAAGCTGGGCAGCAAGGTGACCCAGGCCACGGCCGCGGCCGACGGCGTCACACTGACCCTGGAACCCGCCGCCGGTGGTACCGCCGAAACCCTGCAGGCCGACTACGTGCTGGTAGCTATCGGCCGCCGTCCTTATACCCAGGGCCTGAACCTGGAAAGCGCCGGGCTGGAAACCGACAAGCGCGGCATGCTCGCCAACGACCATCACCGCAGCGCGGTGCCTGGCATCTGGGTGATCGGCGACGTCACCTCCGGACCGATGCTGGCACACAAGGCCGAGGACGAAGCGGTGTCGTGCATCGAGCGCATCGCTGGCAAGGCCCATGAAGTCAACTACAACCTCATCCCGGGCGTCATCTACACCCGCCCGGAACTGGCCAGCGTCGGCAAGACCGAAGAGCAGCTCAAAGCCGAAGGGCGGGCCTACAAGGTCGGCAAGTTCCCCTTCACCGCCAACAGCCGCGCCAAGATCAACCATGAGACCGAGGGCTTCGCCAAAGTCATCGCCGATGCCGAGACCGATGAGGTGCTGGGCGTGCATCTGGTCGGCCCAAGCGTGAGCGAGATGATTGGCGAGTTCTGCGTGGCTATGGAGTTCTCGGCCTCGGCCGAGGACATCGCCCTCACCTGCCACCCGCACCCGACCCGCTCCGAGGCCCTGCGCCAGGCGGCGATGAATGTGGAAGGGATGGCGATGCAGATCTGACTTCTGGGGGGCCGCTTTGCGGCCCCTGCACCCGTCAACCGTGCGCCAACTGTTTATCCACACCTGCGCGGAACCGCGAAGCCAGGAACGGTGTGATGTCCAACGGCAGCGGCTCATTGTGGACAACCTTGTCCAGCAACACGCCAGTAATCGCCGACGTCAGAATCCCGGTACGGAAATGTCCACAGGCGTTGAAATACCCTTGGACATTATCCACAGGCCCGAGAATCGGCAGCTCGTCCGGTGACCCAGGCCGCAAGCCAGCCCAGGTGCGCTTGAGGTTCACCTGCGCCAGCTGTGGCACACAGCGGATCGCCCCCTGCACCAACCCGTTGATCTCCGGGAAGGTATTGGTGACATCGAAGCCCTTCTCCTCGGTGGTACTGCCGATCAGGATCTCGCCGTTGTCCTTCTGCGCCATGTAGCAATCGCTGGTGGTGATGCAGCCATCGAGCAGCTTGGGTAGACGCTCGGTCAGCACGATCTGGCCTTTCACCGGCTTGACCGGAATGCTCTCCCCGGTCGCCCACTCGCTCAGTTCCGCCGCCCAGGCGCCAGCGGCATTGATCAATGTGCCGCAATGGAACTCACCGGCTTCGGCGGTACGCACGCCCTTGATCCGTGAGCCTTCATGCAGCACGCCGGTGATGTTCACGTTCGGGTACAGGTCGACGCCGTTCTGCCGCGCCGCCTCCATGAACGCATCACCCAGGCGGAACGGGCTGACCTGGTGATCGCAGAGAAACTCCAGCGCGCCATTGGCCTTGAGCGTTACCGCCGGCTCCGAAGCGCGCAGCGCGTCGCGGTCGAGCCAGCGAACCTGGTCGGCCAGGTGCGGGATCTGCTTGACGATATGTTCGGCGTACAGCTGGTCTTCTTCATCCTGGATGATGTACTTGAGCCCGGTCCGCTCGAACTTGAAGTCCATGCCGTGGCGTCCGATCAGCTCCTGGTGCAGCTGTGGATAAATCGCATTGGACTGCAAGGCGAAGTCGAAGAAGCATTCCGGCAGGATGTGCGGCGTGCTCGAATCGACCACCACCGCCGCGCCGTTGGCCTCGCGCTTGCTGCGCGAGGACATCATGCGAAAGAAGATCACCCCGCAACCCAGCCCCACTGATTCGCCGATGGCCCACAGGCCGCCGGCCGAAGCGCGGGTAGCGTTGCCCGGGCGCTTGCAGTCGATCAAGGCGATCTTCAGGTTCTTGCGCTTGGACAGCTGGTAGGCGCAGGACGCGCCGATCACCCCGCCACCGGCGATGATGATGTCGTAGTGCTTGTTCATGCTCAGGCCTCCGTGCCGAGTTGTTCGAATGCGGAAAACGGGATTGGGTCCACCGGGAAGCGCGGGCGCAGCCAACCCACGTCCTTGCGCCCGGTGGCGCTGCGCAGGCGGTCGCTGCAGTAACCGACGCACATGCGCCCCTGGCAGTCGCCCATGCTCACCCGGGTGCGCATCTTAAGGCTGGCCATGTCTTGCACACCCTGCTCCAGGGCCAGATCGATCTGCTCGCGAGTCACGTGTTCGCAACGGCAGATCACCGTATCGGCCTGGGGCAGTTCGACTTGCGCTGCACCGCGGGCGGTGTAGCGCTCAACCCCGGAACGGAAGCGCTTGATCGCCGCCAGCTTGCCCAGGTAGCGCTCACGACGCTCGATCGCCTGCTCGGCATCGAGCTTGCCCATCTGCTGGAGCATCGAAACCGCGGCGATGCGCCCGGTCAACATGGCCGCCTCGCCACCGCGAATCCCGGCCATGTCGCCCGCCAGGTGAATGTTCGGCTGGCTGCTTTGCTGCCACACGTTGCATTCGGCGCGCAGGTAACCGTCCTCGCTGAAACCATGGGCCAGGCCCAGTTGCTGGCTGAGCTGGGTACGCGGGATGAAGCCATAGCCCACTGCCAGGGTGCGCACCTGCTCGCGCTGGACACGGCTCATGTCCGGTTGCCAGTCCTGGGTGTAGGGTGCGACCTCGACTTCCTGCAGCTCGCCCTCCCCTGTGGCGCCCACCACGCCCCAGCCATAGTGCATGGGGATGCCGTTGAGCTTCATGTAGGCGAGCATGCTCAGGCCGTCGAGGAACAGCTGCGGCTTGTTCATCAGCGCCAGGCTTTCCTTGGCGATGCGGTTGAACGAGCAGGCCTCGTACACCCCCGCCACCTTGGCACCGGCCGCGTGCAACTGGCAGGCGACCAGTGGCAGCAAAGGCCCGGTACCAGCAATCAGGGTACTGCCCAGTGGCTTGACCACACCGCTTTTGATCTGCAGTTGCAAACCACCGAGCAGGATCACGCCCGGCAAGGTCCAGCCGGGGAATGGCACGTTGCGTTCATGGCAACCGGCAGCCAGCAGCAGGTGGGAATAGTCGATCTCGTGCAGGCGCTCGTCGCCATCGAGGACCATCAGCCGCTGGTCGTCACCGCCCACCACGCGATGGTTCAGACGCAGGTCGATGCGTTCGGTGCAGGCGGCGAAATCTTCGTGCAGCTTGGTCAGGGCCTTGGTGTAACGCGGGCCCAGGTAGCCCAGGTCGACACCGGCGCGCAACGGGCCACGATAGACCACGCCACCGGGGCGCGAGGCCTCATCGAACAGCAGGCAATCCACGCCATGTTCGGCCAGCTCGATGGCCGCACCCATGCCGGCCGAGCCGCCACCGACGATCACAGGACGAAGGCTCATGGGCGAACCTCCTCTTGCACTCGGTTGACTTCAGTCTCGATGCTCATCCCCGGCTTGACCACAGTCTGACAAGCCCGACGCTTGGGTCGGCCGTCGATCTGCACCAGACAGCAGTGGCAGACCCCCATGCCGCAATAGGCACCGCTGAGCTGGCCATGATCGTTGCGCGCAACCTGGCGCAGCCCGACGGCATTCAAGACGCTCAGTACGGTTTCACCGGGTGCGGCAACCACCGGGGTACCGTTTAGATGAATCGTCAGGTCGGCGCCCGACAGTGGCTGAATATCGAGTTTCCTTTCCAGCATCAGCGTTTACCTCGTCGTCCTTGTTTAGGCAGGATCGTGAAGGTAAGGCAGATTCCGTCCGGAAAAGATGACCTATGCCATGACAACCACACAGCCAGGCACACACTCGATGAAAGGCGAATCAAGCAAGTGGCCGATACGTTCCAGATTGGAACGTATCGGCCCTGCCGGGTCACTCGGCGGTCATTACCGCGCTGATCTTACCGCTTCTATAGGCATCGAAGATCTGGGCAAGGCTGGATCTGGCTTCGCCTTTGGCGGTGAAGATTCCGCCACAACCACGGTTCGCCTCTGCGTAGCTGGGATCGTCCATCAGTACCAGGTGCGCCTTCTTGAGGTTCCAGAAGGGCACGCCGGCAAAAAGGTGGTGCGTAAGGTGATAGTTGTCGCCATGCATGCCAATGAACAAGCGCTCGATGAGGCTGGGGAAGCGATTGCGGGTCAACTTCACTTCATCCTTGTATACCCCGAACATACCGAAGTGCTCGGATATCTCGGAAAGCCAGCCGATCACCTGAAACGCGGTGAAGTACGGCACAAGCCAGAACAGCAGGTAACCCCAGGGCCCCACCGAGTACCAGAACAGGGCCAGGATCACCAGGTGCACGGCCAGCAGTTTGAGGCCCTGCATGGGCTTGGCCACAACATCACCAGCGCGGTTTTTCACCAGGTAGACGAAATAATGCGAGGTGTTGGTCAGCGTGATGCTCTTGAGCAGGTGACGCAGGAGAAAGTCGAGCCGATCACTCGCGGCATACAGACCAGAATCGATGTAGTACCTGTGGTCGGGATCGGCGTCCTGGTCCCCCAGGTGATGATGATGCAGTTGCACGTGGGAGCGGCGATACGCTTCGTAGTTCTGGAAGATCGGGTAGGCAAGCAAGTATTCGCCGATCAGCCGGCAGAGCACTTTGTGGCTCATCAAGGTCATGTGCGCCGCTTCGTGCAACAACGAAGCGAGCGCGCGCTGACGTGAGCCGATCATCAGTACGGTCAGCGGATAGAAATACGGGCTTTGCAGGCTCAGGTACACCGCGAGCGCGATGACGGCCACATCCAGAGAAAGGCCAAGCGCCCAGTGCCAGTTGTCCTTTTCGTATAAAGGACGCAAGCGCTCCTTGATTTCAGCGGACGGTTTGAATCGGTTCACATCGTTCATCGAAAGTCCCTGTTCGTTAAGTCGAGGCGATGGAAGGCCCTTGCTCCTGGCGCCAGCCGATGCCGAGGCGCAGATAGGGCCCAGTTGCAGGTGACAGCCATCGAGGGCGGTGTCACTCGCGCCACAGTCGTTACTGGTGAATGTTTCGCAGCAAGTGCACGAACTGTTCGGCCTGTGAAACGGTGCTGGCGGATCCCAGCGAAACACGCACAAAACGCGGGCCCCCACGGTCACTCATGAAGTACGGCGTGTGAGCGGCATAACCTGCCCAACAGTTGATGCCATTGACGCGAAGCCTGCTGACCACCTCAGGTGCCGGAACCCCTGCATGGAAAAACGACACGATCCCTCGCTGGCGCGCCCCAGGAGCGATCAGGCGCAGCTGCGCATTGCCCTCGAGCGCCTGCACCAGGAACCGGTAAGCCGCGCAATCATCGACATAGCCCCCCGCCAGCCGCTCCTGCACAGCGATGTTCAACCCGATAAACGCGGCGCTGTTGCGTTCCGCATACTCGAAGCAGCGGGCATCGCGCTGATCCAGGCTTACACCATTGGCAACGCTGAAGGTCGCCCGGTGCAGATCGGTGAACCTCGGCTTTGCAACGGCCCGAAACGCCTCGGACAAGTAAGCGAATCCGGTGCCTCTGGGGCCACAGAGAAACTTGCGCCCGGCAGCTGTCAGCACATCGCAGCCGATGGCCTGGACATCGATCGGCAACATCCCCAGCGACTGGCAGGCGTCGACGAAAAAGACGCAAGGGTGGCCCCGCAGCAGCCTCCCGACCGCCTCCACATCATTGACGATGCCGCAGCAAGACGGCACGTGGACGATCGAGACGAGCTTGACGTCATCGCGCAGATGCTCGGCCAGCCAGGCCAGATCGAGGTCGCCGTTTTCCAGCAAGGGGATGACATCGACCGCCACCCCATGGCGCTGGCGCAAGTGCTCGAGAGCGATGAGATTGCCCGCATACTCGTAGGGCGTTACCAGGACACGGTCACCGACGTGCCAATCCAGTGCGTCGAGCGCCGTCACCCAGGCCTTCGTCGCGCTGTCGAACAGCGCGATGTCGCCGGGCTGCGCCCCGATGAGGCGGGCGATGTTGTGGTAGAGCTCATTGTCCAACACTTGCGCGCAGGCCAGCTCGGCCTCGTAACCACCTTGATCCCGTTCGCGTTGCAGAAACCCCTGCATTGCCTCCAACGCGTGCGCCGACAATAGCCCCGCGCCGGCGGTATTAAAGTGAATCATGCGCACCCTCCTTGGCCTTGCAACCCATGTAGTAGAAACCCGTCGCCAGTACCACACACAGGCACAGCACATAGAACATGACCTGTGGCTGGTACAGCGAAAGCGCCAGCCCGCAGAGCACCGGCCCCAGCGCAGCCCCCAGGTTCGACAGGTTTTGCGCGCCGTAGTAGATGCCGCGCAGATGCGCAGGAGCGATGTAGTCGATGAACAGGTATTCGGTGGGGATGATGATGATTTCGCCAACCGTGAACACGATCATCGCGATCACCCAAACCGGCACTTGCTCGGCGACGCTGAAGCCGACCAATCCCACCAGGAAAAACAGCATTCCCAGGCACAGCATGCGAAAAAGATTGCCCTGGTTGATCCGCGAGCCCACCAGGTACTGCAGGCCAATGACCACGCAGGCATTGGTGGTGACCAGGTAGTTGATGACCTGATAGGTGTGCTCCGGGCTGCTGGTGACCAGTAGGTATTGGGACAGGTAGGCGGAGAACTGGCCGAACACGATCACGCTGAGCAGGCCACCCAAGGTGAAGCACACCAGGCGATAGTCTTTGAAGAGATACCCGAGCACCTTGAAGAACCCCTGCTCGGCCGGGGCGCTGGCAACGGGTGTGGATAACTTTTCGCCCAGCAAGGCATACGCCAGCACGAACACCGCTCCCACCAGTCCGGCAGCCGCGAAAGGTACCCCAGGGCTTACCTTGGCAAGCATGACCCCAAGGAATGGCCCGGCGGCAAAGCCGATATTGGTGAGTGTGTACTTGACCGAGAACACCGCGCCTCTTCGCTGCGCGACCACCAGTGTGCCGATGCAGGCTTTGACGGCGATATCGATGACTGCATAGGCGAGGTTCACCACCACGATCGCCAGGAAGAACACGCCGAGCATGGCGGTATGAAAGGCAGCGCCAAACGCCAGGGCGAACAGACTTCCGGCCACCAGGAGAATCCGATAACTGGAAAACCGGTCGACCAGGAAACCACCGTACAGGCTGAGAAGGGAGCTCGCCATCAACGCCCCCCCCAGCGCCAACCCGACATCAGCCACCCCCAGGCCGAAGCGCTCCGCGCAATAGACCACCAGATAAGGCAGGGTCATTGCCCGCGCCAGGGTGAGGATGAAGGTGGCCGACAGCAGCAGCATCACAGGCGGGGTGTACAGCCTGCCCTCGGCCAGCGTCAGCTCGGCAGCGCCCTGCTTCATGCCAGCATGCCCTGATAGATGGCCGGTTCGGCCTCTCGCAACAGCTGGATGCTGTCCTGAATCGAAGAGCGGTCCTTGTCCAGGATGAATACATGCCCTGGAGAGTTCTCCAGCGAATTCGTCTCGCTGAGCACGCCCTCATGCTGGATCTTGATGCTGTGCAACCCAGGGATGTGCTTCCACACCGAAATATCTGGGCGCTGCCTGATGGTTCCGCTGGCACGGGCAATGAGGAAGACACAGCTGGAGTGGAAGTACAGTTTCTTCCTGGGTTGGGCCCGGTACTCCAGGAAGCCTTGTGGATTGATCAGCGACTCCACCCAGAGATTGAGCTGGTTGTGCCCCAGGGCCCGGGTATAGGCCGACAGGTCGATCCCCCCTGGCATCCGGGCGGCAGTCTCGAGCAAAACCGGCTCGTCGTTGACGATCATCAGTTCGCTGTGCCCGACCCCTTGCTGGATACCCAAGGCATCCAGCACCGAGAAGACATACTCGGACAACCGGCGGTACACGTCCTGATTGTCGACCGGGCACATCAGTTGGTTGTAGTCATGCACGGGCGCGGCACCGATGCGGGTGCGGTACACGCGAATGATCTCACTGACGAAATGCTGGCCGTCCACGCTGACCGTGTTGACGCAGTATTCGATATCGACGTCCCTACCCTTGTCCGACTTCAGTTCGGAGAAGAAGTCGGAGTTGTCCAGATACTGCTGCACCAAAACCTGTTCGTTTTGCGCCAGGAAAATGTTGCGACTGGACTTGATGGTCGCGAAGGCGTGAGCCACCTCGGCAGAATCGGTACAGATGTGGATGTTGTCGGAACCCGCACTGTTGATGGGTTTCAATACAACGGGGAAGAGATCCTGCTGTTCGATCCATGCCTGGATCTCGGCCAACTCCGCCGAACGGAAATGCTTGATGGAACGCACCCCCGCCCCCTTGAGGGCTTCGTGCATTTCATACTTGTTTCTCCAGCGAATCGCGTGCGCGGGATCGTTGTGCCGCGCGACATTGAAATGCGACGCCAGATGAGCCGCCAGCTCGACGCCGAACTCGCACCCTGCGAGGACGAACTGCACCTTGTACTGGCTCAGCGCTTCATCGAGCGTGGCGTCGGTCTGGTAATGCAGATCGGCGATGAAGTCCGTTGCCCGGAACCACGACTCGTAGAACGCGTTGACGTTGTCGGTCGAACGCACATGAATGCACTCGTAGCCGCGTGAAATGAATGCCGGGGCGATCAGGCTGCCGATGGAATAGGCATCCACCACCAGCACTACGTTCTTCTTGTAGATCATTTCACGGCCTCCTTGGCATGGGCGAGTTCACCTACCTGGGTCTTGATCAACTCTGCGGCCTTGATGATCTGTGCCCGATCGATATTGATGTGGGGAACCAGGCGGATTTCCTTGTCGTTGTAGGGGAGTGCCCCCACGCCACGATCCTTGAGCAGCTCGGCAAACCGCATCGGCGTGACCCCAAGGCGGGAAATGTCGAGGGTGACCATGTTGGTCCCTTTGTAACCCGAGCGCGCTTCTTCAACTTCGGCGAACTGGGCATGCAACAGCGCCGCGTGCTCGTGGTCCTCGGCCAGGCGCTCGATGTTGTTGCGCATGGCATAAAGGCCTGCCGCAGCCATCATTCCACTCTGGTGTTGGTCGCCGCCGAACCACTTGCGGTACTTCTTGGCTTGCTGGATAAGCTCACGCGACCCCATCATGATCGATCCGACTGGAGCACCGAGGCCTTTGGAAAGGCACATGGACAGCAGGTCGGCATTGTCGGTGTACGACGTCACATCGATACCGGTGGCAATTGACGCATGCAGGATGCGCGCGCCATCCAGGTAGCGGTACGCGCCGATACGCTGGGCATAGGCAAACACCTGGTTCATCTGCTCGAGCGGAAAGATGCCGCCGCCTTTGCAACCCAGGGTGTTTTCCACCACCACGACACGAGGCGTCGCATAGTTCTGGCTCCAACGGCATTTGGAGGCATGGAGTCGCTCCAGGTCCGCTACATCGAACAAGCCATCGTCATGCTGGGTCAGGGAAAAGTTCACCCCGGAGAAGGCCGAAGTCGAAGCGGATTCATAGAAGTTGATGTGATAGGACGCATCCAGGAAGATCTCGTCGCCCGGCCGCGTCATGGCCTTGATCGCCAATTGATTGCTCAACGTGCCACCGGTGGTAAACAGCGCGGCTTCCTTCTGGAAGTAGTCCGCACAATATCTTTCCAGCGCGCTGACACTGGGGTCTTCACCAAAGCAATCATCACCGACCTCGGCCTCGTAGATTGCCTTGCGCATACCCTCTGTGGGCTTTGTTACAGTATCGCTTCTGAGGTCAATGAACATGTCTACTCCCTGATATTGTCATGTAAAAGGCATGCCTTTTAGTTCACACGGAGCACCGTGTGAAACTTTCACATTTATTGTCAAAACATTGCCGCTCAAGCGCGAAGCAACGAAGGGGAACCAACGTTAGCTGAAACTTAGGCAGGTCAACGGATATATAAACCGCTGGGCAGTTTAGTAATCGGCGCCAAATACAACGCGGGAAGGGTCGCTAAAATCGGCCAGCGCCCCCAGGATCTCGATTGGCGACTCCGCCAGGCGGTGCAAGAAGTGCAGGTACCAACTACCGCCGTACACCGCATAGATACGGCAAGGCACTCCGGTCTCCCTGGCCCGGCGTAGCACTGCCGGTTGCACACCATGCAGCATCTCCAGTTCCAGGTTCGCGGCATGCCGTGGCTCAGCCAGAATCCGCGGAATCAGCGCCGGATCCTGAGTGGCGCAACTGACGGGCACGCCCGCGTCCAGCACCCTGCGCAGCAGGTGCAGGTAGCGTTCATCCAGCGCGTCGCCACGTGGCAGTGCCACTTCCAATGGTTCGTTATAAACGCCCTTGACCAACCTGATCTTGCGCCCGTAACCAAAGACCTTCGGCAGGTCGTCGAGGGTGCGGTGCAAGTAGGCCTGCAGGGTCACGCCAACGTTTGCGTGGGCAGGCGCCAATTCGCCATACACCTCAAGGATGCTGTCCACCGCCGAGGCGTGTTCCATGCTGATCATGACCGGCAGATCATGTTCCGCCGCAGCGGCAATGATGGTGGAGGCATTCTTGTAGGCCATCTCCTGGGAGACCGCCAGGCCAACGGCACTGAGGTCGAAGCTCAGTTGGGGCTTGAGCCCCGCTTCGGCAAATGGCTGGATCGATGCAAGGTATTCATCGACGAAACGCTGTACCACCGCCGGGTCGGCATTCTCCTCGCCCACGTACTCGACGCTCAGCGCATAGCCCTTGCCGTTGAGCAGTTGCAATTTGGGCAGCAGGGCTTCCCGGTTCGCCGCAAGAAAATAGCGTTGCGCGGCAGGCTCGAACAACTTGAAGAACAAGGCGTCCTCACTGAACGCCTCCCTGCACGCTTTGTTCATGGCCAGTTTCTTCAGGGCGGCGGCAGCCAGGGTAGACGTTTCCTGGGAAACCATCAGTCTCTCTCCTTGAGCAGGGCAACGGCGTACGTCTCTTGTACGGCCACTCGACAATAGGCAACAACAGCTGAATCGATCAGCTGCAAAATCCTAAGCAGGCACTGTTTACATTGTCCAGCATCGACGCCGGGTGCAGTCGCCAGGTAGACCGTACAAACAGATGTTTACCGTTTTGCTACGGCGCACTGACCGACTATCAAATAACGACGTCACCCTGTGGCCAACTGAATGTGGATAAGCGCGAGCGTTCTGGAAAAGGCCATCACATCGCCATCTACTAAAAATAAATAAAAAACTCAACAGATCAGTTAGTTGAACAAACACTTGCGTGTGGTAGCAGCGCTACTACTTCGTTCGGCAGGGGGCACCACAACGATAAATTTATCGAATGGAGGGTCGTTTTATAAGGGGTATTGATAACACCCAGTTGATGAGGGTGATGGATAACCATTCAAATGAGGGGTAGTTAACTGCTGGGTTTTGTCCAGAACGCCTTGTATTTTATCGCGAGTAGCGATAAGACATCAAAGCAAAAAAGACCACTTAGAAAAACTGAATCCAGTGTTATCAGGTTAATCGAGCTGTTTGGTCCAATTGTAAAGGCCATGACGCAGCGCTTTTTGCTTCAGGTCACAAGGATTCTATTCAATAAAAAGCCCCTGCACATTAACGTCGCAGGGGCTGAGCAGCGTTGAACAGAGCATTTAACCTGTCGCACAAGGGTTCAGCGTTTCGCGCTCTGCAGTCTCTCCCAGGGTAAACGGGGCGTCAGAACGCCCAATCCAGGGTCAGGCCGACCCCGTGGCTCTTGTCGCGACTACCCAGCAGTCCGTTGTAGTCCAGGTTGACCCGGGCCTCGCGGCTCAGGGCAATCCCCACCCGTGCACCGACCACCGCCGCATCACGGTCCAGTGACAGCGCCTGAACCTTGTAGGTATCGCCCTGGCCCGCGAACGCCAGGTGCTGGTCGGCCCCGGTGGAGCTCAGGTTGTGCTGCCAGCCCAGAGTGGCAGCAAGCTCAACCGCCTGGCCGCTGGACAACTGCAATTGCTTGCCGGCCCGCATGCCCAAGGTCGAGAGCCAGGCATCGCGGTTATCCTGCCCACCCTTCAGCGCGGCAGCGCCGCCATGCTCCCTGAAGCTGTCGCTGGCGATATGCACGTAGGCCAGATTGGCGAACGGCTCCAGCGCCACGCTCGGCAGTTCGACCTTCCAGGCCGCCTCGCCGAACACCTGGGTGCTCTGGGCATCACGCTTGCTCTTCTGGCGATCGCTGACCTCGTTGTACTGCAGTTCGCGCTTGGTCTCGATACGGTGCCAGCTGTGGCTGGCGCCCACGCTCAGGTGCAGTTGCTCCAGTTCCTTGCCGGCATAGGCACCCAGGTGATAGCTGTCAACGCTGGCCGAGGAATGACGGCCATCACCCATGCTCAGCGAGCTGTCGCTGTAGCCGGTGAAGACGCCGACACGGGTGTCCTCGCTCATCTGCCCGTCGATCCCCAGCAGCATGCCGCCAATCGAACTGCTATAGCGCGCATGTCCGGAATCACCGTCGGCCTTGCCCCAGGCGCCCAGGGCCTTGACCCACAGGCCGTTGTCCTGGCCTTCCACACCCTGTAGCCGGGTACGCTCGCCCACGGCGTCGCGCAACTGGCGGCTGTCGTTGAGCAACAGGTTACCCACCGCCGGGTGGATTTCCCCGGACAGTTGATCGAAAGCCTGCTGGGCACTGCCGGCATCGCCCGACAACAGCAGGCTCTCGTAGACCGGGTTGCCCGCGCCGAGCCGATCGGCCGCCGCGGCCACCGAACGCTGGTTGGCGGTCAGGCCGACACTGGCGAACGACGTGGCATTACGCTCTACCGCCAGCCGCACCCCAGTGCCGGTATACGCCAAGCCCCCACCGAGGAACAACGCGTTGGACTGCACCTGGGCGAAACTGCCTTGCACGCCGCCTGCGGCATCGAGGATGTCGAACTGCCGCCCCACCAGGCTGGTGGCCTGCTGGGACTGCAGCGAAACGCCAGGGTTCTGCAGGTCCAGGGCCAGGTTCGCGCCACCCACAGCTATCTGGCCATCGCTGGCCAGGCGGTCGCTGCCGGTGCTGTCCACCTCCACCGCATAGGTCGAGCCCGGCTGGAAGGTCACGTCGGAAGCCACGCGCAAGGTGCCGATGGAGTTACCGGGCGCCACCACGCCGCCGCGGTTGACCACCAGCGCACCGATCCTGCCATTGCCGCCCAGCACGCCGCCGTCGTTGACCGTCACGGTCGACTGCAGCGAACCATTGACCGCCAGCCGTCCCTGGTTGACCAGCGTCGGCCCGGCGTAGGTGTTGTTACCGCTGAGCACCAGGGTGCCGATGCCCTGCTTGGTCAGGCCGCCATGCCCGGAGATGTCGTTGCTCCACAGGTCCAGCACGCAACTCAGGTCGGTGCAGCGCCTTTCAGTAGGCCTGCCGGCATCCACCAGGGCGCCAACACCCGGCAAGTCAGCGACGAACTGGGTTGGGCCGTAGCCGCCAGCGATACGCAACTCCTCGGGAATGTCCTGCTCGGTAACCAGCATGCCGGGGCCGCGGATCCCCTTGTCCAGGTTGATCATGCCCCAGCCATACAAGGAATCGATACCGGGCGCGCCCATGTCGGTTGCGGTGGTGCGCAGCACGCTGGCGATCTGCGCGCCGCTCATATAGGGGAAACGCTCCATCAGTACCGCCGCTGCGCCAGCAGCATGGGGCGCGGCCATGGAGGTACCGTTCTTGTTGGCGTAACCCTGGGTCAGGTCCTCCAGGCTAGTACCGCCAATCACCGCGCTGTAGATCCGGGTGCCGGGGGCCGATACGCAGAAGCTTGCGGTATAGCCGCAGCGCGAAGAGAACGTGCTGATCACGTATGGGTTGGCGCTGCTGGTGTCGGGGTTCTGCTGCAACGCCGCCACGGTCATCCAGTTGGGAGCGATCTCCGGTACGAAATAGCCCAACCCGGCAATCGCATCGGGATTGTTCAGGTTGTAGTCGTTGCCGGCGGCGAAGATGGTCAGCACCCCGCTACGGGCGGCGGCGATGGCGCCGTCATAGGCGCCGCCAGGCAAGGTGCCCAGCAGCGGCTGGATCTGCGCGAACTGCGCCCGGGCATCATCCACCGTGAAATGCGGGAAGTCCGGATTACGCCCGCCCTTGGCGAAGCGATCGGTGATGCCGATGCCCCAGCTGTTGTTGATGATCCGCGCGCCGCTGGCCACCAGGCTGTCCCAGCCGGCCTTGTACACCGCGCCATCGTTGCCCAGGACAATGCCATCCTCGGGGCCGGGGTCGCCGTTGTCGGCGCTGATGATCTGCGCATTGAAGGCCACGCCATGCATCTCCACGCCATCACGGTTGCCGGCGGCGATCCCGCCGACGTGGGTGCCATGGGAGCCGAGCTTGCCATCCGAACCTACCGACGGGCTGCCGTCGTAGCGGAAGGCATCACCGGCCTTTACCGGGATGTAGGGGTCGGTGTACTGGCGGATGCCGCTGGTGACCAGGGTCACGATCTTGTCCTTGCCGGCGAACTCGGGGTGCGGGGCATACACCGGCTGGTCGAAGATTCCCAGCTTCACCCCCTTGCCGCTGTAGCCGGCGGCATAGGCGCTGTCGGCATGGATCGCCCCCAGCCCCCAGTCGGCCTTGAATTCGCTGCTGCGCCAGCTGCTGGCGTCGCCCAGCCGGCCACTCTCCACATAGGGCGCGGCCTGTGCCGTGCCCATCAACGCCGCCCAGCCCACCAATACCCGCCCCAGTGGTGCCAGGGCCCAGCCCTGCCCAAGTGCGCTGTCATCCTGTCTGACTCGCTTCACTACGACCTTCCTTAGTTGTATGGATTGAATACCGCGTTGGTCGAACTCCGTATTGCAACAACTGGCGCCACGACGCCTCAGAAACGCCATTGCAGGTTGAGCCCCGCGCCATGCTGTTGTTCACGACTGGCCAGGCGCCCCTGGTAGTCCAGGCTCAGGTCCAGGTCGCGGGTCAGTCCCACCCGTGCCTGGAGCCCGACCAGCGCGGCATCGCGCAAGGCCGGCGACGTCTCCACCCGGAACGGCAGGTCACTGCCGGCAAAGGCCAGGTGCTCGCGGTCCTGGGTTCCACTCAGCCGGTGCTGCCAGCCCAGGCTCGCCGCCAGCTGCAGGTCCTGCTGCGGGCCCACTTGCCATTGCTGGCGCCCACGCAGGCCCAAGGTGCTTAACCAGGCATCACGCTGCTCGTCGCCCGCCTGCAACGCTGCGGCATCGCCTTTCTCATGGAAGCCATCACGGTCCAGGTGCTGGTAGGTCAGGTTGGCGAACGGCTCCAGCTGCACCGCCGGCATCGCCAGGCGATAGGCCGCCTCGGCAAACAGCTGCTGGCTGCGGGCATCGATCCGCGCGCGCTGGCGGCCGGACACCTCGGCATAGGCCAGGTCGCGACGAACTTCGGCGCGGTGCCAGCTGTAGCTACCGCCCAGGCTCAAGCGCAACTGGTCGACGTCGTGGCGGACATAGGCGCCCAAGTGGTAGCTGTCGACCGTGGCCCGGGAGTGGCTGCCGCCCATGCCCAGGGAGCTGTCGCTGTAGCCAACGGCCAGGCCGGCGCGGGTCTGCTCGTCGAAGTCCCGGTCCAAGCCCAGCAGCATGCCGCCCAGGGAGCTGGTATAGGACTCGCTGCCCTGCACGCCCTCGATGCGCCCCCAACTGCCCAGGCCTTTGAGCCAGAGCTGGGTCGAGCCTGTCTCGGGCGCCGTCGTCCCAGGCGCATTGGCAGGCAGTGCGGCGCCTTGTACACGCTCGCCCAAGGCGTCACGCAATACCGAGCCCTGGCTGAGCAGCATCGAGTCCAGCGCCGGATAGATCTCCCCGGCGAGCTGGCGCAGGCCGTCCCGGGCCTGGTCCGCCGAGGTCGAGAGCAGCAGGCTTTCATACACCGGATGGCCCGGCCCCAGGCGCTCCACGGCGCCGCCGCTGGCGAGCTGGTTGGGCGTGGCAGCGACGCTGTCGAACGTCGCGGCGCTGCGCGTCACGTCCAACTGCACGCCGTTGGCGGAATAGTCGAGCACGGTCCCAAGGAACAGGTAGCCGGGCTGGACCTGGGCAAAGCGCCCATCGACGCCGCCTGCTGCCTGCAGGATGTCGAACTGGCGCCCTACCAGGCTGGTGACCGGGCCACCGGCCAGCAGGTTCGGCCGAGCCTGGGGCACCAGACTGAGATTGGCGCCACCGACGCTGGCCTGACCATCCACCACGAGTCGATCACTGGCCGTGGGCGACAGCTCCACCTGATAGGTCGAACCCGGCTGCAAGTCCAGGTTGCCGGCGACATTCAAGGTACCTATGGAGTTACCCGGGGCCACCACGCCCCCAGCGTTGGCGATCAGGGCAGCGACCCGGCCATTGCCGCCCACTGTACCGCCAGCATTGACCGTCACCGCTGATTGCAGGCTGCCGTTAACCGCCAGCAACCCGCCATCGACGCGGGTCGGGCCGCGGTAGCTGCTGTCACCCGTGAGCACCAACCAGCCGGCCCCGGACTTGACCAGGCTGCCTTGGTAAACCCGCTGCGCAGCCGCTGCGTCACGGGCCATGCCCAGGGCATAGTCACTGCGGTCCTGCTGGCTGGCGCCCGCTGCCAGGCCATGCTCCCATCCACGATCCTTGAGGGTCTGCTGCCAGGCCTGGCGTTCCGCGACATCCTCGGCCTGCCGCTGCACCAGCGCCTGGTCGGAGATGCCATTGCTCCAGCTATCGCCCTGCCCACGCTCCAGGTTGACATTGAACTCCCCCAACAACTGCCCTGGGCCGTGCAAGGCCCGGCCCAGGTCCGGGACGCCCCAGCCAACCCGCTCGCTGGGCGCCTGGGTCGGCGAGCCATCGAGCTGACGCGAAGTGGTCAGCAGCACTTGCAGGGCCTGCTGGTTGTTCAGATAGGGATAACGCTCCATGACCACAGCCAAAGCCCCGGTAGCATGGGGCGCGGCCATCGAAGTACCGTTGTAGGTGGCATAGCCGCCACCGGGCACGGTACTGCTGATTGCCGCCCCCGGAGTCGCCAGGCACCAGTACTTGGCGATGCCGCACTGGTTGTATTTCT
This sequence comes from Pseudomonas sp. B21-023, assembly GCF_024749165.1. NCBI lineage: Bacteria > Pseudomonadati > Pseudomonadota > Gammaproteobacteria > Pseudomonadales > Pseudomonadaceae > Pseudomonas > Pseudomonas sp. B21-023. The sequence goes on from NZ_CP087190.1 coordinate 5,852,721, forward strand.
GCTGGTTGTTCTTGTCCAGGCCCGATACCGCCAGCCAGTGGCCTTCCAGTTCCGGCTGGAAGTACGGCAGCGCCGAGCGCACGCTGGCATTGGCATAGCCGCTGTTGCCGGCGCTGAACACATTGATCACACCCCGACGCGCCACATCGCCAGCGGCATCGAGCCAGGTGGCCTGCTGGAAATGCTGGGCGTAGGCCGCGCGCAGGTCGCCGAGGGTCTGGTAGCTGACATCCTTGGGCTGGCTGCCCCAGCTGTTGTTGATGGCCCGAGCCCCGGCATCCACCAGGGCGTCGTAGACCGCCTTGAAATACCGCGGATCGGGATCGGTGCCGAACAGGAACTTGTCATTCTTGTTGGTGTTGCCCACGTATACCTGGGCATTGAAGGCCACGCCGTGCATGCCCACGCCATCACGGGCCGCGCCCATGGTGCCGGTGACATGGGTACCATGGCTGTCGTTGGCGCCATTGAGCACCCCGGACACACTGAACGGGGTACCGTCCAGGTACTGGCCGGTGGCGGTGACCGCGTGGAAACGCCCGGGGCTGGCTTCGGGATGGGCGGGATCGAATCCCGAGTCCAGGGCGCCGATGCTGACCCCGGCACCGGTGAACCCGGCGGCATAGGCCTGGCTCGCCTGCATGCGCTCCAGGCCCCAGTCCTGCAGATATTCGACCGAGCGCCAGCTGGCGGGGTCGCCCAGGCGGCCAGTGTCCTGATAGGCCGCCGCAGCCGACAGTGGCAGGCCGCTGGCAAATGCCAGGCACAGCGTGCCCGTCAGCGTCTTGAGCTGATCACATCTCACATCCATGTCGATGACTTCTCTTGTTCTTGTTGTCGGATCGCCCATCCTGGGTCGACCAGTGTGTTACTGCATCGCTAGGCCGCAAGGCACGGCTTCATCGAGCAGCAGAAGGATATGACGTTTCTCGATTACGCGATGCGCCAGCACTGCATATCTAATATGCGTTTTTACCTGCTCGAACAGGTTGCCGGGGAGACTTTGAGAGGAAGGAAGACAGCATAAAGGGAGGGCGCCTGTGTGGCGCCCTCCCTTTGCAACAGCAGTAGCGTTACTCCACCGTCACCGACTTGGCCAGGTTGCGCGGCTGGTCTACGTCGGTGCCCTTGAGCACGGCGACGTAGTACGACAACAGTTGCAGCGGGATGGTGTAGAGGATCGGCGCCAGCGCATCGTTGATGTGCGGCACGTTGATCACGTGGGTGCCTTCGCCATTGCTCATGCCAGCATTCTCGTCGGCGAACACCACCAGCTCGCCACCACGGGCGCGGACTTCCTGCAGGTTCGACTTGAGCTTTTCCAGCAGCTCGTTGTTAGGAGCCACGGTCACCACGGGCATATCGTTGTCCACCAACGCCAGAGGACCATGCTTGAGCTCACCAGCCGGATAGGCTTCGGCGTGGATATAGGAGATTTCCTTGAGCTTGAGCGCACCTTCCATGGCCACCGGGTACTGGGCACCGCGGCCAAGGAACAGGGTGTGGTGCTTGTCGGCGAACAGCTCGGCGATCTTCTCGACCACGCCATCCATCGCCAGCGCTTCGCTCAGGCGCGCCGGCAGGCGGCGCAGCTCGTCCACCAACTCGGCTTCGACACCGGCCTCGAGGGTACCGCGCACCTGGCCGAGGGCCAGGGTCAGCAGCATCAGCGAGACCAGCTGGGTGGTGAAGGCCTTGGTCGAGGCAACGCCGATCTCCGGCCCGGCCAGGGTCAGCAGGGTCAGGTCGGATTCACGCACCAGCGAGCTGATGCCCTTGTTGCAGATGGCCAGGCTGCCGAGGAAACCCAGCTCCTTGGCATAGCGCAAGGCAGCCAAAGTGTCGGCGGTCTCGCCGGATTGCGAGATGGAGACAAACAGCGTGTCCGGCTGCACCACCACCTTGCGATAGCGGAACTCACTGGCAACTTCCACCTGGCAAGGGATGCCGGCCAGGCTTTCGAGCCAGTAACGGGCGACCATGCCGGCGTGGTAGCTGGTACCGCAGGCGACGATCTGCACATTGCGCACTTTGCCGAACAGCTCGGCGGCCTGTGGACCGAAGGCCTGCACCATCACGTGGTCATTGCCCAGGCGACCTTCCAGCGTGCGCTGCACCACGCCGGGTTGCTCGTGAATCTCCTTGAGCATGAAATGGCGATAGTTGCCCTTCTCGGCGGCTTCCGCGCCTTCGTGGTACTGCACCGTCTCACGCTGGACCGGCTGACCGGCCAGATCCCAGATCTGCACCTGATTGCGGCGAATCTCGGCGATATCGCCCTCTTCCAGGTACATGAAGCGGTCGGTGACCTGGCGCAGGGCCAGTTGATCCGAGGCCAGGAAGTTTTCACCGAGGCCCAGGCCGATCACCAGGGGGCTGCCGCTGCGGGCAGCCACCAGACGGTCTGGCTGGCTGGCGCTGATCACAGCCAGGCCATAGGCGCCATGCAGACGCTTGACCGCTGCCTTGAGCGCCTCGGTGAGGTCGGGGATGGTCTTGAGCAGGTGGTGGATGAGGTGCACGATCACCTCGGTGTCGGTCTGCGAAACAAAGGCGTAGCCCAGGCCCTTGAGCTCTTCACGCAGTTCCTCGTGATTTTCGATGATGCCGTTGTGCACCACCGCCACTTCATGGCCAGAGAAGTGCGGGTGGGCATTGTGCTCGGTCGGCGCGCCATGTGTGGCCCAACGGGTATGGGCGATGCCCAGCTGGCCGGCCAGCGGGTCGGCGGCAACCGCGCCTTCCAGTTCGCTGACCTTGCCGATGCGGCGGCGACGCTCGAGCGCGCCTTGCTGGGTCAGGACGGCCAGGCCGGCGCTGTCGTAACCACGGTACTCAAGACGCTTGAGGCCTTCGATGAGGATGGCTGTGATATTGCGCTCAGCAACGGCACCGACGATTCCACACATAAGATGTTGCTCCTAGCTGATAGCGGCGCAGATAAGGGTGATGCCGCGGGCTTGAATCCGGTCGCGTGCCTCGGTGGGCAGGCGATCATCAGTAATCAGGGTGTTCACGCTGCCCCAGGGCAGCTCGAGGTTGGGGATCTTGCGACCGACCTTATCCGACTCGACCATGACGATGACCTCGCGGGCCACTTCGGCCATGACCCGGCTCAATCCCAGCAGTTCGTTGAAGGTGGTTGTGCCACGTTCCAGGTCGATGCCGTCGGCACCGATGAACAGCTGGTCGAAGTCGTATGAGCGTAGTACCTGCTCGGCCACCTGGCCCTGGAAGGACTCCGAGTGCGGGTCCCAGGTACCACCAGTCATCAGCAGCACAGGTTCATGCTCTTGTTCGCTGATAGCCCGGGCCACATTGAGCGAGTTGGTCATCACCACCAGGCCTGGCTGGCGCCCGAGCTGCGGGATCATCGCCGCCGTGGTACTGCCGCTGTCGATGATGATGCGCGCATGTTCACGGATGCGTTCCACCGCCGCACGAGCGATGGCCTGCTTGTAGAGGGACACCGGCTGAACCGTGTCGCCCAGCAGCTCCTGAGGCATCGTCACCGCGCCGCCATAGCGGCGCAGCAGCAGGCCGTTGGCCTCCAGGGCGTGCAGATCCTTGCGGATGGTCACTTCGGAGGTTTCGAAACGCTTGGCCAAAGCGTCGACACTGACCTCGCCCTGCTCGTTGAGCAAGGCCAGGATGTTGTGGCGACGTTGGGGAGTATTTCGTTTCGACATTTCGGTTAAGTTTCGATTCGAAAGATAAGTGTTGCAATCAAAACCTAAGTCAAACGATTCGTCAAGTCAGCAGGAACCGGAAAATAAAAAGGCCGACTTATTCACATAAGTCGGCCTGTGCAAAACGCGCTGTGGATAACTCAGCTCTTCTTGATTTTCTCCGGCCGCTTCCAGCCTTCGATATTGCGCTGGCGTGCACGTGCCACGCCCAACTGTCCGGCTTCAACCGTCTGGGTGATGGTCGAGCCCGCTGCGGTAGTGGCCCCGGCCTGGATTTCCACAGGGGCCACCAGCGAGTTGTTGGAGCCGATGAACACGTCCTCACCCATCACCGTGCGGAACTTGTTGGCACCGTCATAGTTGCAGGTGATGGTGCCAGCGCCGATGTTGGTGCGGGCGCCGATCTCGGCGTCGCCCAGGTAGGTCAGGTGGCCGGCCTTGGCGCCCTCGCCCAGGTGCGCATTCTTCAGCTCGACGAAGTTACCCACATGTGCCTTGGCCTCCAGCACGCTGCCTGGGCGCAAGCGGGCGAACGGGCCGGCATCGCTGCCCTCGCCCATCACCGCGCCTTCGATATGACTGTTGGCCTTGATGATCACGCCTTTGCGCAGTGTGCTGTCCTTGATCACGCAGTTCGGGCCGATCTGCACGTCATCCTCGATGACTACCTTGCCTTCGAGAATGACGTTGATATCGATAAGTACATCCCGGCCGACGGTCACCTCACCGCGCACATCGAAGCGCGCCGGATCGCGCAGGGTGACGCCCTGGGCCATCAGGCGACGGCCTTCGCGCAGCTGGTAGTGACGCTCGAGTTCCGAAAGCTGGCGGCGGTCGTTGGCGCCTTGCACTTCCATCGGGTCGTGGGGCTGCTCGGTGGCGACCACCAAGCCATCGTCCACGGCCATGGCAATCACGTCGGTGAGGTAGTACTCGCCCTGGGCATTGTTGTTGGACAGGCGTCCCATCCAGTCGGCCAAGCGTGCGGCCGGCATGGCGAGGATACCGGTGTTGCCTTCCTTGATCGCCTTCTGCGCTTCGCTGGCGTCCTTGTGCTCGACGATCGCCGCCACCTTGCCCGCGGCGTCACGCACAATGCGGCCATAGCCGGTCGGGTCCTGCAGGGTCACCGTGAGCAGCCCGAGCTGTTGCTCGCTGACTGTGGCCAGCAGGCGCTGCAAGGTTTCCACCTCGATCAGCGGCACATCGCCGTAGAGCACCAGCACGGTGTCGGCAGTGATCGCCGGCAGCGCCTGGGCCACCGCATGGCCGGTGCCCAATTGCTTGTCCTGCAGGACGAAATTCAGATCGTCCGCTGCAAGGCGTTCGCGCACCAACTCCGCGCCATGGCCGATAACCACGTGAATACCCTTGGGCTGCAACTGGCGTGCGCTGTGGATAACGTGGCCGAGCATGGAGTTGCCGGCGACCGGGTGCAGTACCTTGGGCAGCGCGGAGCGCATGCGGGTGCCTTGGCCTGCGGCGAGAATGACGATATCGAGGGACATTGACTGGCTACCAATCCTGGGCGGTCAGGGACGTGACCAAAGGGGGAAATTCAGAAAAGAAAAAGGGTAGCCGAGGCTACCCTTTAACTCAATCGCATTGGAAGTGACCGGCCAAGGCCAGGTTACTTGCCCTTGCGCAATTGCTGGACAGTACGCAGCTGAGCTGCAGCTTCGGCCAGACGTGCGGCAGCAGCACCGTAGTCGAAGTCCGAGCTTTTCGCGTTCAGCGCGTTCTCAGCAGCCTTGAGGGCTTCCTGAGCCTGAGCTTCGTCCAGGTCGGCAGCGCGCTGCACGGTGTCGGCAAGAACCTTGACCATGTTCGGCTGCACTTCGAGGAAGCCACCGGAGATGTAGAACACCTCACGATCGCCACCTTGCTTGGTCAGCGTGATCGGACCAGGCTTGAGATTGGTGATCAGCGGCGCGTGGCCTGGAGCGATACCCAGATCGCCCAGGTTGCCGTGCGCTACTACCATCTCGACCAGGCCGGAGAAGATCTCTCCTTCCGCGCTGACGATATCGCAATGGACTGTCATAGCCATCTGCTTGCCTCAACCTGATTAGCGCCCCTTGCGGGGCGCCGGGATTACAGTTTCTTGGCTTTCTCGATCGCTTCGTCGATGCTGCCGACCATGTAGAACGCTTGTTCTGGCAGGTGGTCGTAGTCACCTTTGAGGATGCCGCTGAAGCCAGCGATGGTGTCCTTGAGCGAAACGTACTTGCCTGGCGAGCCGGTGAAGACTTCAGCCACGAAGAACGGCTGCGACAGGAAGCGCTGGATCTTACGAGCGCGGGCAACCAGTTGCTTGTCGGCTTCGGACAGTTCGTCCATACCCAGGATCGCGATGATGTCCTTCAGCTCTTTGTAGCGCTGCAGAACATACTGAACGCCACGAGCGGTGTCGTAGTGCTCGGTGCCGATCACGTTCGGGTCCAGCTGGCGCGAAGTCGAGTCCAGTGGGTCGACCGCTGGGTAGATACCCAGGGAAGCGATGTCACGGGACAGAACGACGGTGGCGTCCAAGTGGGCGAAGGTGGTCGCTGGCGACGGGTCGGTCAGGTCGTCCGCAGGTACGTATACGGCCTGGACGGAGGTGATCGAACCTTCCTTGGTCGAAGTGATACGCTCTTGCAGAACGCCCATCTCTTCGGCCAGGGTCGGCTGGTAACCTACTGCCGAAGGCATACGGCCCAGCAGTGCGGATACTTCGGTACCGGCCAGGGTGTAACGATAGATGTTGTCGACGAACAGCAGAACGTCGTTACCTTCGTCACGGAACTTCTCAGCCATGGTCAGGCCGGTCAGCGCTACGCGCAGACGGTTTCCTGGTGGCTCGTTCATCTGACCGTAGACCAGCGCTACCTTGTCGAGAACGTTGGAGTCCTTCATCTCGTGGTAGAAGTCGTTACCCTCACGAGTACGCTCACCCACACCAGCGAACACGGAGTAACCGCTGTGTTCCATGGCGATGTTACGGATCAGTTCCATCATGTTCACGGTCTTGCCGACGCCGGCACCACCGAACAGACCAACCTTACCACCCTTGGCGAACGGGCAGACCAGGTCGATAACCTTGATGCCGGTTTCCAGCAGGTCGTTGCCGCCTGCCTGGTCAGCGAACGAAGGCGCTGGCTGGTGGATACCGCGACGCTCTTCTTCGCCGATCGGGCCGGCTTCGTCGATCGGGTTGCCCAGGACGTCCATGATACGGCCCAGGGTTGCCTTGCCGACGGGTACCGAGATGGCAGCCTTGGTGTCGACGACATCCAGACCGCGCTTCAGACCTTCGGTCGAGCCCATCGCAATGGTACGAACCACGCCGTCGCCCAGCTGCTGCTGAACTTCCAGGGTGGTTTCCGCGCCTTGTACTTTCAGCGCGTTGTAAACACTCGGCACGGCATCACGTGGGAATTCCACGTCGATGACGGCGCCGATGATTTGCACGATACGTCCGCTACTCATAGCTGGATCCTCTGAATTTTTGAACCGTTAAACCGCGGCAGCGCCGCCGACGATTTCCGAGATCTCCTGGGTGATCGCAGCCTGACGCGCCTTGTTGTAGATCAACTGAAGCTCTTTGATCAAATCACCGGCGTTATCTGTGGCGTTCTTCATGGCGATCATCCGGGCCGCTTGTTCAGCAGCGTTGTTCTCGACCACCGCCTGGTACACCTGCGACTCCACGTAACGCACCATCAAGCCGTCCAGCAGCTCTTTTGCGTCGGGTTCGTACAGGTAGTCCCAGTGGTGCTTGAGTTCCTGATCCGGGGTTGCCACCAACGGTACCAACTGCTCGACCGTCGGTTTTTGGGTCATGGTGTTGATGAACTTGTTCGAAACCACCGAGAGGCGATCGATACGGCCGTCGAGGTAGGCGTCCAGCATCACTTTGACGGAGCCGATCAGATCGTTGATCGATGGCTCTTCGCCCAGGTGGCTGATCGCGGCTACGACGTTGCCGCCAAAGATGCGGAAGAAAGTCGCACCCTTGCTGCCGATCACGCACAGGTCGATTTCAACGCCCTGTTCGCGGTTTTCGCTCATGTCCTTGACCAGGGCCTTGAACAGGTTGGTGTTCAAGCCACCGCACAGACCACGGTCACTGCTCACCACGATATAACCAGCACGCTTTACAGGGCGCTCGATCATGAACGGGTGGCGGTATTCCGGGTTGGCGTTGGCCAGATGACCGATCACCTGGCGGATACGCTCCGCGTAAGGACGGCTAGCAGCCATGCGCATTTGTGCCTTGCGCATCTTGCTGACCGCCACTTTCTCCATGGCGCTGGTAATTTTTTGCGTGCTTTTGATGCTCGCAATCTTACTGCGAATCTCTTTTGCGCCTGCCATGTATCACCTATCAGGTTAGCAAGCGGGGGCCGGAGCCCCCGCTGCGGCTTACCAGGTCTGGGTGGCCTTGAACTTCTCGATACCGGCTTTCATGCCAGCGTCGATTTCGTCGTTGAAGTCACCCTTCACGTTGATCTTGGCCATCAGTTCGGCGTGATCACGGTTGAAGTAGGCAATCAGAGCTTGCTCGAAGCTGCCAACCTTGGAGACTTCTACGTCGGTCAGGAAACCACGCTCAGCGGCGTACAGCGACAGGGCCATGTCGGCGATCGACATTGGCGCGTACTGCTTCTGCTTCATCAGCTCGGTAACGCGCTGACCATGCTCCAGCTGCTTGCGGGTAGCCTCGTCCAGGTCCGAAGCGAACTGGGCGAAGGCCGCCAGTTCACGGTACTGGGCCAGGGCGGTACGGATACCACCGGACAGCTTCTTGATGATCTTGGTCTGGGCGGCACCACCAACACGGGATACCGACACACCGGCGTTAACGGCAGGACGGATGCCTGCGTTGAACATGGCCGATTCCAGGAAGATCTGACCGTCGGTGATCGAGATCACGTTGGTCGGAACGAACGCGGAAACGTCGCCAGCCTGGGTTTCGATGATCGGCAGAGCGGTCAGCGAGCCAGTCTTGCCAGTTACGGCACCGTTGGTGAACTTCTCGACGTACTCTTCGGAAACGCGCGATGCACGCTCCAGCAGACGGGAGTGGAGATAGAACACGTCGCCTGGGTACGCTTCACGTCCTGGTGGACGGCGCAGCAGCAGGGAGATCTGACGGTAGGCAACGGCCTGCTTGGACAGGTCATCGTAAACGATCAGGGCGTCTTCACCGCGGTCACGGAAGAACTCGCCCATGGTGCAGCCGGCATAAGGCGCCAGGAACTGCAGTGCGGCGGATTCCGAAGCACTGGCAACGACCACGATGGTGTTGGCCAGGGCGCCGGCTTCTTCCAGCTTGCGAACGATGTTGGCAACGGTGGAACGCTTCTGGCCGACTGCAACATAAACGCAGAAAATACCGGAGTCTTTCTGGTTGATGATGGCGTCGATGGCCATGGCGGTCTTGCCGATCTGACGGTCACCGATGATCAGCTCACGCTGGCCACGGCCAACAGGGATCATGGCGTCGACGGACTTGTAGCCAGTCTGTACAGGCTGGTCTACCGACTTACGCCAGATCACGCCTGGAGCTACTTTCTCGACCGCGTCGGTCTGGGTGTTGCCCAGAGGACCTTTGCCGTCGATCGGGTTACCCAGTGCGTCGACGACGCGACCCAGCAGTTCCTTACCAACCGGAACTTCCAGGATGCGACCAGTGCACTTGGCGCTCATGCCTTCGGCGAGGGTGTCATAGGCACCCAGGATCACTGCACCTACGGAGTCTTGCTCCAGGTTCAGGGCCATGCCGAATACGCTGCCAGGGAACTCGATCATTTCGCCGTACATGACGTCGGCCAGACCGTGGATCCGCACGATGCCGTCGGAAACCGAAACGACGGTACCTTCGTTACGGGCTTGGGAGCCGACATCGAGGTTGTCGATGCGGCCCTTGATGATTTCACTAATTTCGGAAGGATTGAGTTGCTGCATTGCTCTGCTGCCCCTTCAAACTCAAGATTTCAAGGCTTCGGCCAGTTTCGCGATTTTCCCGCGAACCGAACCGTCGATTACCAGGTCGCCAGCGCGGATGACGACGCCGCCGATCAGGCTGGCATCCTCCGACGCGTGCAGGCGCACTTCCTGGCCTAACCGTGCACTGAGAACCTTGGCGAGTTTGTCTTGCTGTTCTTGGTTCAACGCAAAAGCACTGGTGACTTCCACGTCCACGGATTTCTCTTGCTCGGCCTTGTACAGGTCGAACAGAGTCGAAATCTCCGGCAGAAGCAGGAGACGTTCGTTTTCCGCGGCAACATGAATGAAATTCTGTGCCTTGGCGTCAAACTTGTCACCGCACACTTCAATGAATGCGGCGGCCTTTTCTGCGCTAGTCAGTTGCGGGGCCTTGAGCAGGCGCTGCATGGTGTCGTCTTGCGACACCGCAGCAGCCAGGCCGAGCATGGCTGACCAATTGGCCAGTTGCTGATGGGCCTGGGCATGCTCGAAGGCAGCCTTAGCGTAAGGTCGGGCCAACGTGGTCAGTTCTGCCATGATCGCCCTCGCTTAAATTTCAGCGGCCAGTTTGTTAACCAGCTCCGCATGCGCGTTTTGATCGATTGTGGCGCCAAGGATCTTTTCAGCACCGCCAACAGCCAGGGCACCCACTTGGGCACGCAGGGCGTCTTTGACGCTGTTCAGTTCCTGTTCGATCTCGGCTTGAGCCTGAGCCTTCACACGGTCAGCTTCGACGCGGGCCTGTTCACGGGCTTCCTCGACAAGCTGAGCAGCGCGTTTCTTGCTTTGCTCAATGATTTCGGCTGCCTGTGCCTTCGCTTCACGCAGTTGCTGACCCACTTTCTCTTGGGCCAGCTCCAGGTCGCGAGCAGCGCGATTGGCAGCGTCCAGGCCGTCAGCAATCTTCTTCTGGCGCTCTTGCAGAGCAGTGATGACCGGAGGCCATACGTACTTCATGCAGAAGAGCACAAAAATCAGGAAAGCAACGGATTGGCCAATCAGGGTTGCATTAATGTTCACGCCAACACCTCGCTCGGTCTTTGTTCATCACAGCCTTTCACTCGTTGGAAACGAGTGATTAGCCGGCGATCTGACCAACGAAGGGGTTTGCGAAGGTGAAGAACAGAGCGATACCAACACCGATCATGGTGACGGCGTCGAGCAGACCGGCAACGATGAACATCTTGACCTGCAGCATTGGAACCATTTCTGGCTGGCGAGCAGCGCCTTCCAGGAACTTGCCGCCCAGCAGGCCGAAACCAATGGCGGTACCCAGAGCACCCAGGCCGATCAGCAGAGCAACAGCGATAGCGGTCAGACCAACTACAGTTTCCATCTTTCCTCCCGACTTTTACGTCGTATTGGTTAGGTTTTTAGTTTGAAGCGGTAAAACAAATCGTTTGATACAGCATGCCCTTGCGGACTTTTTAAGCCCTCCCCCCAGACGGGCGGGGAAGGCTATCAGACACGCCAGGCGGTCTTAATGGTTATCTTCGTGAGCCATCGACAGGTAGACGATAGTCAGCATCATGAAGATGAAAGCTTGCAGGGTGATGATCAGGATGTGGAACACAGCCCACGCCCACTGCAGCACCACACCCAGGCCGCTGAGCCAGAGGATGCCGGCGCCGAACATCACCGCGATCAGGATGAACACCAGCTCGCCGGCGTACATGTTGCCGAACAGACGCAGTGCCAACGAAATCGGCTTGGCGATCAGGGTGACGAACTCGAGCAGGAAGTTCACCGGGATCAGCAGGATCTGCACGAAGATGTTCTTGCTACCGAACGGGTGCAGGGTGAGCTCGCCGATGAAGCCGCCGATGCCCTTGACCTTGATGCTGTAGAAGATGATCAGCGCGAACACGCTCAGGGCCATGCCCAGGGTGGCGTTCGGGTCGGTGGTCGACACCGCGCGGAACGGAATGTGCGGATCACCGGAGATCAGGATGGCCAGCTGAGGAATCCAGTCGACCGGTACCAGGTCGATGGCGTTCATCAGGAATACCCAGACGAAGATGGTCAGCGCCAGCGGGGCGATCACCGGGCTGCGGCCGTGGAAGGAATCCTTCACGCTGCCGTGGACGAAGTCCACCAGCACTTCGACGAAGTTCTGCAGGGCGCCAGGCTGGCCGGAAGTGGCCTTCTTAGCCGCCATGCGGAAGATGAACAGGAAGATCAGACCCAGCGCAACGGACCAACCCAGGGTGTCCAGGTGGAACGCCCAGAAGCCCATTGCCTTGGCTTCTGCAGCCGAATGGGCCAAGCCCCAGCTGCCGTCTGGTAGTTGACCGTAGGTCAGGTTCTGCAAGTGGTGCTGGATATAGCCCGAAGCGGTTTCTGCTGCCATGGTTGCCTCAAACGCCCTAAGGTCTCGAAAGTCTTTTATTCATCAGCAGGGGCGCGAACCAGCTGACCAAAAGGGTCAGCACGAAGACGCCGAATACTGCCAACGGCGCCAATGGCTTCACTCCTGCAAAGGTCAGTGCAAACAGCACTGCCGTCAAAATCATCTTGCCTGCCTCGCCCGCGTAAAACGACTTGACGATGGCCTGCGCCGCCCGGGCTCCGCTGAAGCGAAAAGCCTTCCAGGCGAAATACACATTGGGCAACCAGGCAATCAAACCTCCGCAAAGGCCTGAATATCCACTGACTACCCCTTTCCACTGCCACAACACCAGCGTTGCCAGCAGCAGTACGACAAATTGAGCCAGCAGTACCGGAAAAACCGCCCAGCGATGGAAAGGCAGGCGGTTTGGCGTGCGGATTTCCATCACAACTGCTCCTCGAATGTCGACCGCCTCGTCAACAATGACTTGGCATAATTTGTGCCGACAAAATGCGCGCAGAGTATAGGGGTGGATTAACCCCTATTCAACTCTTGGGTAGTGATTTCCGACTGCGCGCTACAACAGGAATTGTTTCAGCGGATGTGAGCAAGCACGCCTTGCAACTCGTCAAGGGAGTTGTAGCGAATAACCAACTGGCCTTTGCCCTTGTTGCCATGGCGAATTTGTACCGCCGAGCCCAGGCGCTCTGCCAGACGCTGTTCAAGACGCGTGATATCCGGATCAGGTTTGCTCGCCTCGACCGGCTCAGGTTTGCCACTGAGCCACTGACGCACCAGTGCCTCGGTCTGGCGCACGGTGAGGCCGCGTGCGACAACATGACGCGCCCCTTCTTCCTGCCGATTTTCCTCGAGGCCGAGCAAGGCGCGGGCGTGGCCCATCTCCAGGTCACCATGGGCGAGCATGGTCTTGATCGCCTCGGGCAGCGAGATCAGGCGCAACAGGTTGGCCACGGTGACCCGCGACTTGCCGACGGCATCGGCCACCTGCTGCTGGGTCAGTTCGAACTCCTGCTGCAGACGCTGCAGGGCGAGCGCCTCTTCCAGCGGGTTGAGGTCCTCGCGCTGGATGTTCTCGATCAGCGCCATGGCAATGGCGGCTTCGTCGGGTACCTCGCGGACCATGGCCGGAACGGTATCCAGGCCAGCCTGCTGGGTGGCGCGCCAGCGGCGCTCACCGGCGATGATCTCGTAGCGGTTGTCACCGATCGGGCGAACCACGATCGGTTGCATGACGCCATGGGTGCGGATCGAGTGCGCCAGTTCTTCCAGCGCCTCGGGATCCATGTCGCGACGCGGCTGGTACTTGCCGCGCTGGATCAGCTCGACCGGCAGGTGTTGCAGTTCCTTCTGGTCGATCTTGACAGCCTGCGCTTCGAGCGCGCTGACGGAAGGACCACTGAGCAGTGCATCCAACCCACGTCCGAGACCGCGTTTCTTGATGGCCATGCGGATTCCTTAAGTTGTTTGTGCAATGCGTGAGGGACGACGCTGCCGACGGACCAGTTCCCCGGCCAGCGCCAGATAGGCGAGCGCGCCGCGGGATTGCTTGTCGTAGGCCAGTGCCGGCATGCCGAAGCTCGGCGCCTCCGCCAGGCGGATGTTGCGCGGGATCACCGTATCGTACAGCTGCTCGCCAAAATGCTCCTTGAGCTGCGCCGAAACATCGTTGTTCAGGCTCAGACGCGGGTCGTACATGGTCCGCAGCAGGCCTTCGATCTTCAGCTCCGGGTTCAACCGGGCGGCGATGCGCTTGATGTTATCCACAAGGTCGCTCAACCCTTCCAGCGCGTAGTACTCGCATTGCATGGGGATGATCACGCCATCGGAGGCGACCAGCGCATTGAGCGTCAGCATCGACAGCGACGGCGGGCAGTCGATGAGGATGTAGTCGTAGTTCTCGCGGATCGGCGCCAACGCGTTGCGCAGACGGCTCTCCTTCATCTGCATTTCCAGCAGCACCACTTCGGCGGCGGTCAGGTCGCGGTTGGCCGGCAACAGCTGGTAACCACCGTGTTCGGAGTAGTGCATGGCCTGGGCCAGGTCGCATTCCCCGATCAGCAGGTCGTACACCGAATGCTCGAGCTCGTGCTTATCCACACCGCTGCCCATGGTGGCGTTGCCCTGTGGATCGAGGTCGATCAGCAGCACGCGACGCTTGGTCGCGGCCAGCGATGCGGCGAGATTGATGCAGGTGGTGGTCTTGCCCACACCACCCTTCTGGTTCGCGATTGCGAATACCTTAGCCATTGTTGCTCGTGTTCCCAGTCATGCCTTGCGGCGCAGTATCAGCAGATGGCGCTGGCCCTGGCAACCTGGAACGGTCAGGGCCTGCTCGCTTTCCACTGTGAAGTCTGCGGGCAATGCTACCAGTTCATCGGCAGGATGCAGCCCCTTCATTGCAAGCCATTGCGTGCGGCTGTCACCCAGGTGGCGGGTCCAGTTGGTGAAATTCTCCATGCTGCTGAAGGCCCGGGAGACGATCCCGCAGAACGGCTGCTCGGGCTGGACCTCTTCCACCCGGCTGTGGATAACCGTGAGGTTGTCCAGTTTCAGCTCCATCTTCACCTGGGTGAGGAAGCGCGTCTTCTTGCCGTTGCTGTCGAGCACCGTCACCTGCTTGTGCGGATGCAGGATGGCCAGCGGTATGCCCGGCATGCCGCCGCCGCTGCCGACATCCAGCCAACGCTGGGTGTCGTTGTGGATAAACGGCATGACGCTGAGGCTGTCGAGCAAGTGACGCGAGACCATCTCGTCGGGATCGCGCACGGCCGTCAGGTTGTAGGCCTTGTTCCATTTGATCAACAGGGCCAGGTAGCCCAGCAGCAGTTCGTGCTGCTGCGCGGTCAGCTCGACACCAAGCTGACGCGCACCTGTGGACAACTCTTCGGCATGTTGCGGGGTGACCGGGGAACTCAAGCGCTTTGCTCCAATTCGCGGCCTGCGCCGCGTTTTTTCAAGTGAATCAACAACAGGGAAATCGCCGCCGGGGTGACGCCGGGAATACGCGAAGCCTGGCCCAGGGTCTCTGGCCGGGTGTCGCCGAGCTTGCCCTGGATCTCCTTGGACAGCCCGGAGATGGTCGTGTAGTCGATATCCACAGGCAGACGCGTGTCCTCACTGGCGCGCAGGCGGGCAATCTCTTCCTGCTGACGGTCGATGTAGCCGGCGTACTTGGTCCTGATCTCGACCTGCTCGGCGACCTGTGGATCGATGTTCTCGCCGCCGGTTGCCTCGATCAGGCCAGCGTAGTCGATTTCAGGGCGGGCAAGCAGGTTGAGCAGGCTGTACTCATGCGCCAATGGCGTGCCGAACTTATCCACAATGGCCTGGCCTTGCGGCGTGTTCGGGCGCACCCAGGTACTTTTCAGGCGTTGTTCTTCTCGCTCGATGCCTTCGCGTTTGGCGCTGAAGGCCGCCCAGCGCTCATCGTCGATCAAGCCGAGTTCACGGCCCTTCTCGGTCAGGCGCAGGTCGGCGTTGTCTTCGCGCAGGATCAGCCGGTACTCGGCTCGCGAAGTGAACATGCGGTACGGCTCTTGGGTGCCGAGGGTGATCAGGTCGTCGACCAGCACGCCGATGTACGCCTCGTCGCGACGCGGGCACCAGCTTTCACGGCCCTGGGCGCGCAGCGCGGCGTTGGTCCCGGCCAGCAGGCCTTGGGCACCGGCTTCTTCGTAGCCGGTGGTGCCGTTGATCTGGCCTGCGAAGAACAGGCCGCCGATGACCTTGGTCTCGAGGCTGTACTTCAGGTCGCGTGGATCGAAGTAGTCGTACTCGATGGCATAGCCCGGGCGCACGATGTGGGCGTTCTCCATGCCGCGGATCGAGCGGACGATCTCGAGCTGCACGTCGAACGGCAACGACGTGGAAATACCGTTGGGGTACAGCTCATGGGTGGTCAGGCCTTCCGGCTCGATGAACACCTGGTGGCTTTCCTTGTCGGCGAAGCGATGGATCTTGTCCTCGATCGACGGGCAATAACGCGGGCCGATACCTTCGATCACCCCCGAGTACATCGGCGAACGGTCGAGGTTCGAGGCAATGATCTCGTGGGTGCGGGCGTTGGTGTGGGTAATCCAGCAGCTCACCTGACGCGGATGCATGTCGGCGTTGCCCATGAACGACATTACCGGGATCGGCGTATCGCCC
The DNA here is from genome assembly GCF_024749165.1 of Pseudomonas sp. B21-023. Classification (NCBI taxonomy): domain Bacteria; kingdom Pseudomonadati; phylum Pseudomonadota; class Gammaproteobacteria; order Pseudomonadales; family Pseudomonadaceae; genus Pseudomonas; species Pseudomonas sp. B21-023. Next base: position 5,868,882 of record NZ_CP087190.1, read on the forward strand.
GGTTGCTCGGTCATCACCGAGAAGTCCACCGAACGGCCATCGATGCGCGGCGGGGTTCCGGTTTTCAGCCGGCCAACACGCAGCGGCAATTCACGCATGCGGTTGGCCAGGGCATTGGCGGGCGGATCGCCTGCGCGGCCACCGGAATAGTTCTGCAAACCGATGTGGATAAGTCCGCCGAGGAAAGTCCCGCTGGTCAGTACCACGGAGTCGGCGAAGAACCGCAGGCCCATTTGCGTGACCACGCCCTTGACCTGGTCCTGCTCGACGATCAGGTCATCGCACGACTGCTGGAATATCCACAGGTTCGGCTGGTTTTCCAGGATTTCACGTACCACGGCCTTGTAAATGGCGCGGTCCGCCTGTGCGCGGGTGGCGCGTACCGCCGGGCCCTTGCGGTTGTTCAGAACGCGGAACTGGATGCCGCTCTTGTCGGTGGCCAGCGCCATCGCGCCACCGAGCGCATCGATTTCCTTGACCAGGTGGCTCTTGCCAATGCCACCGATGGCCGGGTTGCAGCTCATGTGACCGAGGGTTTCCACGTTATGGGTCAGCAGCAGGGTTTTCACACCCATGCGTGCGGACGCAAGCGCAGCCTCGGTACCGGCATGGCCGCCGCCGATGACGATCACTTCAAAACGGGAAGGGAAATCCACCACGCACCTCGTGCCTGTTTTTGCGAATAGAGAAGGTAAGCCGACAAGTATAGGGACTTCCCGCCCTTCAAAGAAACCTTCTGAGCAAAATTTGACCAGGCTGTGGATGAGTGGCAGGTAAAAGAAAACAAAGAGGAAAAATTTAAAAAAGCTTTGTTTTTATGTTTATGTTTAGGCACCAACCTATCTGTGCATAAGTCTCTGCAGCCCATACATATCAATGTGTACAGAGAATCAAAACCCTGTGTCGAAGTGGCCCTGGGGGCTCTGGATACCGCTGTTTAACCTGTGGATGAATCATGCTGTTACCCACAGGCAGGTTTGTCCTCAGAAAAAAAGCCTGGTTATCAACGGAGCTGAGGTCGAGTTTTCCACAGGGCTTATCCAGGCGTGCGGGGCGCTGTTGATGAAATTTTTTCCGCGGCGCGTGTCGTCCTTGGTTGCTGGTCTGCTTGCAATGACCCGTACCAACACGAATCGCGGGCAAAAAAAAGCCGCTCCAGAGAGCGGCTTTGTTGCGAATCGAACCCTGTAGGATCACTTGCCAATGCAGAAGCTGGAGAAAATCCGGCCCAGCAGGTCATCCGAGCTGAATGCTCCGGTAATTTCACCCAGCACTTGCTGTGCCTGGCGCAGATCCTCTGCAAGCAGCTCACCGGCACCGGCGAGGGTCAGCTGCGCACGGCCATGCTCAAGGTGGGCACTGGCCTGGCGTAGCGCCTCCAGATGCCGGCGACGAGCGCTGAAGCTGCTTTCGGCGGTTTGTTCATAGCCCATGCAAGCCTTGAGATGCTCACGCAGCAGATCCAGGCCCATGTCGCTGTCCCGGGCGCTGAGGGTGATGGTGACGTGCCCATCGTCGCTTTGCTCCAGGCCCACGACCTCACCACTGAGATCCGCCTTGTTGCGAATGAGGGTGACCTTGGCCACGTCGGGGCGCTGATCGAGAAACTCTGGCCACAAGGCAAACGGATCACTGGCTTCCGGTGCCGTCGAATCGACCACCAGGAGCACACGGTCGGCCTCGGCGATGGCCTTGAGCGCCCGTTCCACACCGATCTTTTCCACATGGTCATCGGTGTCGCGCAAGCCTGCGGTGTCGACCACATGCAGCGGCATGCCGTCGATGTGGATATGTTCGCGAAGAATATCCCGAGTGGTGCCAGCGATATCGGTGACAATTGCCGCTTCACGCCCGGCCAACTGGTTGAGCAAGCTCGACTTGCCGGCGTTCGGCCGGCCTGCGATCACTACGGTCATGCCGTCGCGAAGCAATGCGCCTTGCCCCGCTTCGCGCTGAACTGTGGATAACGTGTCACGTACCTCATCGAGCATGCGCAGCACATGGCCATCGGCAAGAAAGTCGATCTCTTCCTCTGGGAAGTCGATGGCGGCTTCGACATAGATGCGCAGGGCGATCAGAGCTTCGGTGAGGCCATGCACACGCTTGGAGAATGCCCCCTGCAGGGAACGCAAGGCATTGCGCGCAGCCTGCGTGGAGCTGGCTTCGATCAGGTCGGCGATTGCCTCGGCCTGGGCCAGGTCGAGCTTGTCGTTGAGGAACGCTCGCTCGCTGAATTCGCCTGGACGTGCCAGTCGGCAACCGAGCTGCAGGCAACGTTGCAGCAGCATGTCCATGACTACCGGGCCGCCGTGGCCCTGCAGCTCCAGCACATCTTCGCCGGTGAACGAGTTCGGCCCTGGGAAGAACAGTGCGATCCCTTCATCCAGCACCAGGCCATCGTCATCGCGGAACGGGCCGTAATGGGCATGCCGCGGGGTCAGCGTATTGCGCCCGGTGATGATTTGCCCGGCCTGGCGGGCCAGCGGGCCGGACAATCTGACGATGCCTACCCCGCCACGGCCCTGGGCGGTGGCGATGGCGGCAATGGTTTCACGCACTGTGTTCATGCTCGAACCTCTACAACGAATACGACAGATAGCAAAAACGCCCCAGGGGGGCGTTTTTGTTCACAGGCTAGCGTAGCAGCCCGTCAAGCGGCTGCGTTCTTGGTCGCAGCCTCGATACGACGAGTGATGTACCACTGCTGTCCGATCGACAGGCAGTTGTTCACAACCCAGTACAGCACCAGACCAGCCGGGAACCACAGGAAGAAGAAGGTGAAGATGATCGGCATCATTTTCATTACCTTCGCCTGCATAGGATCGGGCGGGGTCGGGTTCAGGCGCTGCTGGATGAACATGGTGGCACCCATGATGATCGGCAGGATGAAGAACGGATCCTTGATCGACAGGTCGGTGATCCACAGCATCCACGGGGCCTGGCGCATCTCGACGCTTTCCAGCAGCACCCAGTACAGGGCCAGGAACACCGGCATCTGCACCAGGATCGGCAGGCAGCCGCCCAGCGGGTTGATCTTCTCTTTCTTGTACAGCTCCATCATCGCCTGGGACATCTTCTGGCGATCATCACCGAAGCGTTCCTTGAGCTGGGCCAGTTTTGGCGCCACGGCACGCATGCGCGCCATCGAGCGGTAGCTGGCGGCCGACAGCGGGAAGAACAGGCCCTTGATCAACATGGTCAGGACGATGATCGACCAGCCCCAGTTGCCCAGCAGGCTGTGGATATGTTGCAGCAGCCAGAAGATCGGCTGTGCGATGAACCACAGGAAGCCGTAGTCGACGGTCAGTTCCAGGCCTGGGGACAACTCCTTGAGCTTGGACTGGATCTTCGGGCCGGCATACAGCATGGCGCTGGTTTCGACCTTGCCGCCGGCAGGGACGTTAAGCGCCGGGCCGGTATAGCCGATGATGTAGTTGCCCTGGCTGTCCTTGCGGGTCTGGACGGCGTTGTTGTCCGAGTGGGTCGGGATCCAGGCTGTCACGAAGTAGTGCTGCAGCCAGGCTACCCAGCCGCCAGTCACATTTTCTTTCAAACTACCCTTGTCGATGTCTTTCATCGACACTTTCTTGTACGGCTCGGAAGCTGTCCACAGGGCCGCGCCGAGGTAGGTGGCGGTACCGGTGGCGGTGCTCGACGACGGATCGGAGCTGGCGTCACGCTTGAGCTGGGCAAACATGTTGCCGGTCCAGGCCTGAGCGCTCTGGTTGTCGATCAGGTAGCTGACGGTCAGGTCATACTCACCGCGCTTGAAGCTGAAGCGCTTGATGTAGTTGACGCCGTTCTCGCTGAACTTCAGGTCGACCGACAGTTGGTCCTGGCCGTCGGCCAGCTGGAAGCTCTTCTGCTCTGCGGCGTACAGCGGGCGACCAGTAGAACGGGCGTCCGGACCGTTGGCGCCGGTCAGGCCACTCTGGGCCAGGTATACACGTTCGCCACCGTTGTCGAACAGCTGGAACGGAATATCCGGATGATCCTGGCGACGTGGGTACTTCGGCAGGGTCAGTTGGACGATGTCACCACCGACCGGGTCGATAGCCAGGTCCAGGACGTCGGTCTTGATCCGGATCAGGTCCTTGCTGAGCGCCACTGGCGCCAGTTCGGCTGGGCTGGATTCAGCATTGGCGCTCGGCACATCGGCACTTGCACCGGAGTTGCCGGCCGGCACGGTGTCCGGCAGGGCCGGGGCAGCATTGCTGGCAGCAGCATTCTGAGTCGGCAGGGCAGCCTGGCCGTAGTCCTGGTTCCACTTGAGGACCATGACATAGGACACGATTGCCAGGGCGACGATCAGGATCGTGCGTTTAATATCCATGATTACTCGGCTATCGAAGAAGTTCGGGAGGAAGGAGCTGGTGGAACGGGATCGAAACCGCCGTCGTTCCACGGATGACAACGCCCCAGGCGACGAACGGCCAGCCACCCACCACGCAAGAGGCCATGGTTTTCAATGGCTTCATAGGCGTAACAGGAACAGCTGGGATAGAAACGACAGTGACTGGCCATCAGTGGACTGATGGCGTAACGGTAAAACTGGATCGGAACGAGGGCCAGTTTACGCATCGTGACTGTCTACCCCTGCGGAATTGGCGACCGCTGGAGAGGGCCGACTGCGGACCAGTCGCTTCCAGAGCTTGCCAAAGTGTTGGTGCAATTCTGGGTTTTCCACTTCGCCCAACCCCTTGCGCGCGACGATCACGATGTCCAGGCCAGCCAACAGCTGCTGGTTCAGGCGAAACGAATCGCGCATCAGGCGTTTCAGGCGATTGCGTTGAACGGCGAGCTTGACGCTCTTCTTGCCGATCACCAGGCCTAGGCGCGGATGATCGAGGCCGTTCTCGCGGGCAAGGATAAGCAGGTTTTTCCCTGGAACCTTGCCGGTTGGGGAGTCGAAGACCGCTTTGAAATGCCGGGGTGTAAGCAGTCGCTTTTCCCGACTGAAGTCCTGACTCACCACCTGTGCCGAAAAATCAAATTGCCAGACGCTTACGGCCTTTGGCACGGCGACGCGACAGAACGGCACGGCCGTTCTTGGTAGCCATACGGGCACGGAAACCGTGGGTGCGGGCGCGCTTGATGGTGCTTGGTTGGAAAGTACGTTTCATGGCGTGTTACCTGGGTTGGTCGACAACGGGCCGGAAGGGCCCCCTTTTTAAGAGATCGGCGATTCTAGAGAAAGCAAGGCAATAGGTCAATTTCCAACCAGCCATTCCTTATGGAAGGTCGAATCAGGGTAGATCGAATCTCCCTCGAACGATGGCCGTTTGCCCGCGTGGACAAAACGCAGGCAAACAGAAAAAACAAAGAAGCATATAAAAAGCTTTTTTGAAGAACTTATAGATCTTAGCTGGGCAACCTTCTGTGGATAAGTACCTCAAGGTCACGTTTTACGAGCTGTACAGAGATCTACAACCTTGTCGGTAAAGGGTGCTCTGGCTGTGCGGGCCATGAGGACAACCTGTGGAGTGAATGGCCGTTTATCCACAGCGGTTTTATCCACAGACCTCAGCCCTGGGTTGTGCATAGCCCACAGGTGCGCTTATCCACAGGGCTTATCAACACTGCTTGCGTGATGTAAGCGTCAGTTTTTGGCGGTTTTACCGTGATCGCGATCGCCACCACGTGTGGATAACTGGTCGCCTGCCCGGTACAATGGCGGTTTGTTTTGCCTCATCCGGCTTTCAACTCAGGGGATATCC